>CALLYK010000451.1 GCA_937858365.1 uncultured Isosphaeraceae bacterium
AAGTGGGAAGGACAAGAAATCAACACGGCACGCTTCATCAAGCCCGATCGGTTAATGCACTCGATCGGCGGCTGATTCCTTCCGGAGGGGGCCCGCGACCATCAGCCGGGCCACTTCAAAACGGGCCTGGGCGATTTCGCGAACGATCGTGAGCAGGACCAGAAAGAGACCCGTCCCGGCCCCGAAGAAGAACCCTGAAACGATCCCCAGGCCCATGCCGAACTCGGCCGGACGGAAGCTGTCCGAAGGAGGCATGTATTTCGGGTTCGGATAGGCGATGCCCGTCACAAACGAAGGCGAGAGCCGGCCGACCTCGCGACCGCCGTATCCTCCCAGAAGGCCGCCCAACATCGTCGCCACGATCACGAACCCGAGATACATCATCAAACGATTCATGAAAGGTTTCCCCTGGGCCGTTGGTCGGTACTTTCTATCACAAAGCAAGTCGGCCGGCTAGGGCGGTCATCGCATCTTTCGCTGGTACCACAGGGAATGCCGGCCGACGCTCGTGACGGAAGTACGTGCGCAAGGGGCAACGGCGTCTTGACTTGGGGCCTGGTTTGCTTGTCGCGGCGGATCGCTTATGTTAGATTCCGGTCCCGCCGCCGTCCCTTTCGATCGTGAGACGTTCTTGATGATGAAGACGGACGAAACCCCCTGGTATCGCGACGGTCTCCGATTCGAATGCACGCGCTGCGGCGCCTGTTGCACTGGGGCCCCCGGTTATGTCTGGGTCTCCGAAGAAGAGGTCGAAGGGCTCGCCCGGGCGACGGGTCAGTCGGTCGCGGCGTTTTCTCGGAAGCATGTGCGACGGGTTGGCGACCGCCTCAGCCTGGTCGAAAGACACAACGGCGATTGTGTCTTCTGGGACCGCGAGCGAGGCTGCATCGTGTACGAGGCCCGACCCGTCCAGTGTCGGACCTGGCCGTTTTGGTCAGAGAACGTCGCGACCAAGGCCGCTTGGGAAGCGACCCGGGCAAAGTGTCCGGGATCGGGACGAGGGAATTGGTTCAGCCTCGACGAAATCGAGGCGGCCGCGCGGCGGACCCCGCCATGACGGGGCCTCGTGAGGCCCTGCGGGCGCTCTATCGCGACGTCGACGCCCAGGTGGCGGACCTAGGTCCCGTTTGCGTCATTTCGGGCCGATGCTGCCGGTTCGCTGAGTATGGACACACCTTGTTTCTCTCAGGTATCGAAGCGGAGCACCTGCTCGTCGAGGCCCCGCCGCCCGTCCGGCCACTTGATGAGGGGCTGACGTGCCCCTGGCAAGACGGGCGCGGACACTGCGCCGCCCGGGAGGCCCGACCCTTGGGGTGCCGCGTCTACTTCTGCGACCCGGCCTATTCGGAAGCCATGCCGGTGATCACCGAAGAAGCGATCGCCCGGTTGAAGGCGCTGGCCGACGAGCACGGCCTTCCTTGGGACTACGCCCCTTTGCACCAACACCTGCTCCGGGCCGCCGAGGCGGATTGACGCCTCGCCCGGGGCCTTCACGGCAGGCCGCGGACGATCGGCGGACCGAGCAGGCGCGTCAGTGCGACTGGAAGTTTCTTCCAGATCCGGATCGCGTGTTCATATTTGGGGTTGTCGGGACGCATGTCGCCGGCCTGGCCATGACGGACGAGATATTGCCATTCGCCCGGGTGCGGCAGGGCCCCCCATTGCCGCTTGAACCTGAACGTCGGGCCGTCCGGGGTGCTCCGGCCGAAGTCGAAAACCGCGCTACCGCGCTCGATCGCCCGGGCCAGCAGTTCCCAGTACATGAGCATGTTCACATTGCTTGGGTTGTAGGAGCGCAGGGAACTGGCGCTGGGGACCTCGGTCACGTCCCAGCCGTGCAGGAGCAATGCGGCGGCCACGGCCTTGGGGCCGTCACGAGCGACGCAGAACTCAGCCTGGTCGGGAAAGTGGTCGAGGATCGCCTGGAAAAGTGAACGTCCGAAAACAGGTGTCCCCAGGTCACGCATGTTCCGACTGAAGACGCTGTAGAAGTCGGGCAGGAGCTCGTGACCTCCCCGGACGATCGTGAAGGCCCCCTTCTGACCTTTCCGCACCTGGTTGCGCACGCTCGCCTTGAGGTCTTTCCAGAGAGCGTCGGAGGTTCGGGGAAGGTCGAGGCGCATGTGGACCTTCGCCGCCGACCGGGTCGTAAGGGCCACGCCAGGCGCTTCGATGGGCCGTTCGTGACGCAGTTCGAGGTGTTTGACCTTCAACTCGTCGGCCAGGCCCGCGGCCCGCTCGATCAAGAGGGCGGCCGCGTTGGGGTCATCGCTTTGCGCGCCGCCGTAGTTGAGGTACGGCAGGCCCACCAGAAAGCGGCCAAAGAGCGGGCCGCTCACGAATGAGAGCGGCAAGAGACCGAGCAAGGTGCTTCCTCGCACCGCTTCGAGACAGATCGGTTCGTGACCGAGGCCGTCGCGCAAGACGAGCGGCCAGCGAGGGTGATAACTGAGCGGGGTTCTGGGGCGTCGCGATGCGAATGGCGTCCAGGCTTCGGGTACGCTGGTGAAACCAGCGCCACGGTGAATGTTCACGATCATCGATTCGCCGATCGTTTCTTTCATGATCGCGCGGCCACTCCGACGGGCCGTGGCAGGTCCGCCGAACTTCCCAGAAGTGCATCATAAATCGACTCGAGCTTGCGCATACGCTCGGCGAAGCTGAATTTTGTCTCGACGTGGACTCGGCCAGCCGAGCCGAGGCGTGCCCGAAGATCTCCGTCGGTTGCGAGCTCTGCCAGCGACCGGGTCAACTCGTCGATCGAGCCGGGTTCGATAAGCAGGCCGCTCCGCCCGTCCTCGATCAACGTCGGGACACCGGCCACCCGCGTGGCCACGACCGCCAGGTCGAGCGACAACGCTTCCAGGACGACGTTGGGCAGGCCCTCGCGATGACTGGTCAAGGCGTAGATGTCGAGCGCTTCGTACACGGGTACGACGTCATCGCGATAGCCAAGCAAGTGGGCTCGCCCGGTCAGGCCCAACTCCGCGATGAGAGCTTCCAGCGCTCTGCGCTCCGGCCCTTCGCCGACGATCGCCACGGCCGCGTTGAGACCCGCGTCGACCAGGCGGCGAAGGGCCCGAATCAGAAGGTCAAACCCCTTTTCGTCAGAGAGACGCCCCACGGCGCCGATCAAGAGGCGGTCCTCGGGCAGCCCGAGCCGTCCCTTGGCCTCGGCGCGGTCTCGGGAGCGGCGGAACTGGTTCGTATCCACGCCATTGATCAAAGGCAAACAACGTTCCTCGGGGATGCCAAGTGCGCGGCAGCGAACCAGCAAGTCGTCGGACACGCAAAGGACTCGTTCGTACCGAGGCAGGCAGAGGCGGTCGATCGCGTAGTAGCGCAGGAGCTTCTTCGTTTCATGACCCCAACCGTGGACGGTGGTCACAAGGCGCATCGGCCAGAAGGGGCGCAGGATCAGGCCAAGCAGGTTCGTCTTGTAGTCGTGCCCGTGCCAGATCGTCACATTTTCGCGACTACATATCTTGATAAGTCGGCCGATGACGCCCAGGTCGAGTGCCCCGCGGTCATCGACCTCGATCAAGGGGGCCCCCCAGGCGAGCGCCCGTTCGCGAAGCCTGGCGAAGCCGACGTCGCCGGGCGGTCGGAGATAGGCGCAGAGCATCCGATATCGACCCCCTTCGAGAAAGCGCGGCGAATTCAGGATCGTCTTGTCGGGCCCGCCGCCGGAACCGGCGACGACGCGGGCGTCGAGGACCACGCTCGTCATCGGGGACCAGCCCTCCAGTCATAACGCCCTTGTGTCTCGGATTGAAATGGCCAGATCATGTTCCTCGATCGTCCCACGGATTCGTCCCACCCTTCATGAGTTTCGCACATAGGCGGGTGGGGCGTGAACGGCGTTTGAAGAAAGCGGTCTTCATCCCAGGTACGAACGAGAGCGCGGCTCGTCGCGATGGGACTGGGCCCCTGCATGGCTTTTCCCGCCGATAATGACGTGGTCGTTCGCCCTCGCGAATCGGTCCCACCCTGGCGTACGGGTGTGCGTGGGTGTGATCGGTGGCCTTCTCGACCACGTGGAACGTGTCCTTTTCGGCGGGTCGGGCGTCTTGACACATATCCAAGCGGTCATTACACTTGGGCCCGATCGAAGCCGCTTAGGACCGACCGTGGCCGAGGAGTCGCCATCGTGACCAAGAAAGAGATCGTCAAGCGGATCTCCGAAGAAATCCAACTGACCCAATTGAAGACCAAGGACATCGTCCAGCGCACCTTGGACGCGATCATCCTGACGCTGGTTACCGAAGGACGGATCGAGCTGCGGAACTTCGGCGTCTTTGAAGTCAAGCGGCGCAAGCCTCGAAAGGCGCGTAATCCGCGCACGGGAGACAAAGTGTTTGTGCCGGCGAAGAACGTGGTGACGTTTAAGCCGGGCAAAGAAATGGAAGAACTGGTCCGAAAGATGAATCCGGAGCAGCTTCCCTTATTGGAAGAGGAGTCGGAAGCCGATACAGAAGGCAACGGACCGGCGAAACCGGCCGGCAAGGCCCAGAAGGCCGCCAAGGCGTCGCGGGCACCGTCGGCCGATTGACGCTCCCGCGCCAGGTTGGGGGCCTTCCGGATGGAAGGCCACACGACCCTTGGCGGCGGGCCGGCGGGGCGACCCGGTCGGTGGCCAGGGATGGCGAATGCGGGAGGAGCCCGGCATGCGAGCGAAATTGGCGTTTCTGACCCTTCTTGGGGGTCTGCTGTTCGGGGCCGAAGGGTGCGCCCCGGTCCCGCTGCCGCGATACGCGGCCTTCCAGCCTCGCCGCGTCGAGGAATTGCTGGTCGATTCCGAAAACATGCGGCAAATCGGCGACGAATGGGAACGCTTCTGGTTCCTCGATCAGCCGTCGCACATGACCCCCTGGCGGACCCACGGCGGCCTCGGCTTCTGAGCCGGGCCCCGGAGGGCCTTCCGCATCTTCCGTGACGTGGTCTCCCTGACGGCCACGTCATGAAAGGCCAACGCATGGCCGAATTCGGCAAAAGAAACGAATGAGTGTGCGACGGTCTTCGCGTCCGGCGCGATCCGGAGTGCGCGGCCGTCGTTCATGTTTCCAGCACGCGCGCCGCTTTCACGAACGAAGGGTCGATCGTGATGCCGAAACCGGGCCCGGTCGGCAGCCGGACCTTACCCGCTTCCACTCTCAGACCGGACGATGCGCTGGTGATCGGCACGTCGGTGCTCCCTTTGTACTCGGTGAACGGGACCGGGTTGGGGATGATCGCCGCGAAGAGGGCGGCGTCGAGATAACCCAGGCCCGAGCCCGACATGTGGGGCGTGCAAAGCATCCCCGCCTCATGGGCCATCCGCGCGACGCGCAGCGAGCGGATGAATCCGCCGTGATAGTGCAAGTCGGGCTGGACGATGTCCACGCCTTGATGAGCGATCATCCAGCGGAACCCCTCCTCGCTGAACTCTTGCTCGCCCCAGGCGATCGGGATGCGGAGCGCGTCGGCGACCTCCTTCGTCTCTTCGAAGTGGTCGAATCGACATGGCTCTTCGTAGAAGGCGTAGTCGTGTTCCTCCATGATCCGGCCGATCCGGATCGCTTCGTGGGCGTCGTACGAGCCGTTCGAGTCGGCGTAAAGGGTCATCTCCTTGCCGAACGTCTCGCGGACGAGCGGGATCAGCTTTTCCGTTCGACCCGGCAATGAGTCCGCGTTTTTGCTCATGCGCCCGCCGAGACGGAACTTGATGGCCTTCGCACCGCTCTCCAAGACGATCTTCTGAAGATAGACGACCTCTTCCTCGGGCGAGTTCCCGCGATTGCCGCTGGCCCGATACACGGCCACCTCAGAGCGCTGAAGGCCCCCGAGTAGGTCCGCGACCGACATGCTCGCGACTTTGCCCAGAAGGTCGAGCACGGCGAACTCGGCCGCCGCCGCACACACCCAGAACGCCAGTCCTTGATATTTATAATTGTCGTTATGTCGATAAAGTTCCCAGAGCAGGGGTTCGAGCGCGCGAGCGTCCTTACCCTTGAAAAACGGGGCGACTCGCTGGAGAAAGATGGGGTATGTGACCAGCATGTGCATCGAGTTGGCGACCGACCACCCCTCAGCCCCATCCATTGAGCGCGCGAGCACGAGGTACTCGCGGCCGTTGCGTAAGAGTTCCATCGAGTCGATGACGATGGGCTTGTCGATGGACTCGGATCGGAGAATTGGTCGCTCGGCAGCCCGACGGATGCGATCGGCGGTGGGACCGCTGGGGCCTTGTCCCTTCGCGAACGACGGGACTATCGAACAGGCCAGCGCCGACCGCACGAAACTGCGACGCGAAGCGCTCATGGGGACACCTCTTGGGCGACTTCGACGAGTTCGACCGAGTCATCCTGTCCCAAGCGGACCTCGTAGGTCGTTGGGGCGTTCACTTTCTTGTCGAGTTCGAACCTGTGTTGTTGCTTACACACGTTCACCGAGACGAAGGTCACCGTGAATGGACCGCCCGTGCCGATGGGCGCTCCTTGTTGGTCCGGCGCCAGGTCGAACGGGAAGGCCATCTGATAGCCCCGGCCGACGCAATGCACGAGGAACTTGCACGCCTCTCCCGCGTGGTTGACGAACACGAGTTGAGGCGGTCGTGCCGGGTCGACGCCGGGAGGGGGACTGATCGACGGCTCCGGAAGCGCCGTCGTGGTCTCATCCCCCTTCCACGATTGGAAGACGATGAAACAGGCCGACGCCAGAATGACCGCCAAACTGAGCGCCGCCAGGGGCCATTTCTTCATAAGCCGGATTGCTCCCATGTGCGCCAGGTTCAACTCGCCAGAGCGCCCTCAATGGGCCGCCCGTGATAGACCTGATAGGGGCGTGCCAGGTCGTCTTTCCACGAGGCCGTGGGCGCGATCCCGAGGGCGTGATAAATCGTGGCCGCCAGGTCTTCGGGGCGTTGCGGGTCGGTGGCCGGGTGTCCGCCGATCTTGTCGGACGAACCGACAACGCGCCCGCCTACGACCCCGCCGCCCGCCAGCCAGACCGTTTGCACTCGGCCCCAGTGGTCACGACCAGGAAGTTTGTAGTGTTGCGGAAGCGTTGTGATCTTGGGTGTCCGGCCGAATTCCCCCGCCATCACCAAGAGCGTCGAATCGAGAAGCCCGGATTCCTGCAGGTCATCGAGCAAGGCCGAGAGCGCTCGGTCGGTCGGTGGAAAGAGACTGTCTTTCAGGTGTGGGAAGGCGTTACCGTGCGTGTCCCACGTCTCGTTGTTCCCCAGGTTCACCTGAATGAGCGACACTCCGGACTCGACCAAGCGGCAGGCCATCAAGAGCGACCAGCCGAAGGCGTTCCGGCCGTAGCGGTCGAGACGCTTAGCCGACTCTCGCTCCAAGTCGAACGCTCGGCGGACTCTCTCGTCGGTGAGCAAGGAGGCGGCGGCTTGACGTTGTGACCCAAAACGTGCCGCGGCCTGGTCGAGGTCGGCACGGCGGCGGTCGATCCCTTCCAGAAGACCCCAGCGTGCGTCGAACCGCTCTGAGGTGAAGCCTTCGGGCAGGGTTAGGTCGGGCACTTGAAATCGCTTGCGGCGGGGCGTACGCGTGCGGTCTTGATGATCGAACTCATGGGTGGGAAACGCTCCGTAGGCGGTTGGGTCGAAGGGCGAGGCCTCGACGAACCAGGGGTCGCGCCGGCGTCCCATCAAGCCGGCGAACTGGCCGGGGAGCACCCGACCGGTGTTGTGGACGAGCCGCTCGGGCAAGACGATCGCGGGAGGCAGGTTGTTGACGGCCGGACGGACGGCCCCCACCACCGTCGCGATCGACGGCCAGTCAGTCGCCTTGGGTTGATTGGGGTCGAAGCCGAGAGGCAGTTCAGACCGGCCGGTCAACATGATGTGATGGCCGGCGGAATGGTCGTTGGATGGGTGCGTCAGCGAGCGCAATAACGACCAATGCTCGCTCCTCTGGGCGAGCATCGGCAAATGCTCGCAGATGAACGTCCCGGGCGTGGCGGTGGCGATGGGACGGAACTCGCCCCGAATGTCTTCGGGAGCGTCGGGCTTGGGGTCGAAACTGTCATGCTGGCCCAAACCGCCGGAAAGGAAGATGTAAACGACCGAGCGAGCTCGACCAAATGAGGGGTCTACATTCGCAGGCTCGCCCAGAGAGCGCAGGGCCGCGAGTTCCGAGAGACCCAGTCCCAAAAGGCCCACGGCGCCCGATTGCAAGGCGAAGCGGCGTGAGAAGACCGGATGACTCGGCGGCGAGGCGGGGGGGGCGGTCGGGCGCATGGCCTGAAGACCTCCGTCATGCGCGTTGGGGACACTTCGTGATCATACCAGACGGTCGCTGGAATGGGTCCTGGTCACTTTCTCGCGGACATGTCCCGTCGATGTATGATGGGCACGTCGCGCCCGACCCTGATGCCGGACGAACTATATCATGATTGACTCGCGTATCGCCCGCGACGAGCGTTCGCCCTGGCCCATCCTTCTCGAACTCGCGTGTGTTTTGGCGCTGGCCCTAACCTGCTTCGGTCCTGTCGTGTTCGGGGGTCACAAGCTGGCCTTTCGCGACACGGCGCATTTTTTTGGGCCCCTTCACTCCCAGGTTCGGGTCGCCTGGCACGAGGGACGCCTCCCACTCTGGACACAAGCCGAGAATGGCGGCTCGCCCCTGCTCGGCGACCCGCTCGCGGGGGTCCTCTATCCGCCGAACCTCATCGAAGCGGCCTTGCCGGTTGAGTGGACGCCCTCGCTCAATGTGATTTTCCACGTCGTCTTGGCGTATGTTTCGATTCGCAGTCTTCTCCGATCTCTCGGAGTGGGGTGGTCCGGCTCGGCGATTGGTGGCGTGTCTTACGCCTTTGGTGGGCCTGTCTTTTTTCAGCACACCAACTTGGTTTTCCTGGTTGGTGCGGCATGGGCGCCTTTGGGGCTGATGGCGGCCGACTCTTGGCTTCGAGGCGAGCGACGCCGGGGGGCCATTGCCTTGGCGATGGTCGTGGCGATGCAGACGCTTGGTGGGGACTTGCAAGCCGTTTATCTGACAGGCCTCTGCGCGGCGGCTTACGCCGTCCTCCTGGCTTGCCAACCGCGAAGACCCTTGCTTTTCTGTGTCTTGATGGTCGTCCCGGCTTGGTGGGTCTTCTCGGCTCGTTTGGGCGGCCCGCCTTTCCTCGTGCCGTCGTTGTTTTGGGGGCCGCTTGGAGTGTTCCTCGTCATCGGCCGGCTTCGCGCTCGCGTGGCGGCGGGGTTGGGACGGAAGGTCCCGGTCCTGATCTTGGCGGCCCTTCTGGGTTTCGCCTTGGCGGGCGCTCAACTCGTCCCCGTCGTCGAGACGGTCGCTCACAGCGAGCGCTGGGTCGCGCCTGATCCCCACGACACTCTGGACTTCAGTCTTGAACCCTACCGCTTGATCGAGTGGGTTTGGCCTGGGGCCTTCGGTACCGTCTTGGAAGGGGGGAGCCATTGGCTCGGCGCCTTGCCGCCGCTGGGCAAGCACCGCGTCTGGGTGGACACGTTGTACTTCGGCGCCTTGGGTCTGGTCTTCGCCCTGCGCGGATTGTCATCGAATCGAAACGGCCCGTTCGAGCAGTGGTTCCAACTAATCGCCGTGATGGGTACGCTCGCGAGTCTCGGTCTCTTCACCGACCCCAGCGCTTGGGCGGGCGGCGACGGCTCGGGCAGTTTCTATGCGCTTCTGACCCAAGCCTTGCCCGGTTTCGGTGGCTTTCGCTATCCGAGCAAGGTCCTCGTCTTCGTGGGGTTGGCACTGTCGGTCCTCGCGGGTTTGGCGTGGGACCGCTCTGAACGCGGCCTAGTGAACTGGCCCATACGCTGGGCGTGGGGCCTCGTCGGGATCGGCCTTGCGGCGATCCTCATCGTTCTGGTGGGTCGCGCCCCGATCTTGGGGGCCTTACGTGCCTCGCCAATCGCGGCGGGCGGGCCCCCCTTTGGCCCGTTCGATGCGGAAGGGGCCTGGCGCGCGATGCTCGGGGCGAGCGCGCATGGCACGGTCGCGGCGGCCTCTCTCGTTTGCCTCTTTCGGCTCGTCCGTAAGCGGCTTCGTTGGGCGGGCCCTGTGGCCCTCGTCTTGCTTAGCATCGACCTCGCGATCGTCGACTCACGGCAGGTCTTCACGCTTCCGAAGGAAGAGATGACCCGCGAGCCGGTCCTCGCGGCCAACATTCGCGAGGCCGAACGCGAAGGCGGCCTGACGGGCCCTGTGCGCGTTCATCGTCTTGGGACATGGGCCCCGATCGGCTGGGGACGCACTTCGTCGGTCGAGCGCGGACGCGAACTCGTGAATTGGGAGCGGGACACGCTCCTCCCCAAGTACGGTTTGGAAGCGGACGTCCGGTACACGCTCGGGGCAACCAGCGCCCTCGAATCGGCCGACTTCGCGCGCTGCTTTCGACCCTTCTCGATCGCGATCGACGAGCGGATCGCCACAAACATCAGCGCGCGACCCGGTCAGGACGTAATCGCCTGGCCGCGCCGAGCCTTCGACCTTTGGGGCACACGCTACTTCATCCTGCCAGTTGATCCAGGCGATTGGACCCAGGGGGCCCGCGGTTTCATCTCCTTTTTGGAAGAGACCGAAGTGGTCTATCCGCGTCGAGGGTCTCCAAGGCTGCCCGACGTCCAGGTCCGGCGCAATTCGGCGGCCTTCCCGCGCGCCTGGACGGTCCACGCGTGGCGGTCCCTCCCCCCCGACGCCACGGAAGAACTATCCAGACTGTTTCGCGCCGGCCCGCTGGCGAAGACCGACAGCGAAGTCGACTTGCGAAGGACGGCCTTCGTCGAGGGCGATGCGCCGAGTCCCCCGACGACGAACCAGGACGAGGTGTCCGATCTCACCGAGGAACTTCCCAAGGTCACCGATGAAGGGCCCGAACGGGTCGTGGTCGACGTGACGTTGAGCCAAGCGGGAATGGTCGTCTTGGCCGATCGTTTCGCACCTGGCTGGCGACTCGCCGTCGACGGTCGCGAGGCGAACGTGCTCAAGGTCAACGGCGCGATGCGAGGCGCTTTCGTGGCGCATGGTCAGCACCGCCTGGTTTACACGTACGACCCGCTCTCGTGGAAGGTCGGGGTCGCCACGTCTTTCTTGGGGTGCCTGGGCTTGTTCGCGGCGTTCGGTTGGGCGCGGGCCCAGAACGGAAAGACCGAATGAACCGCTACGGGGTCTGCTTATCCGGTTCCTTGTCCTTCGCCATCTCGTTGCCGACGATTTCAAGATCGTCGGTCTTGTAGAGCGGCAGGAAGCGGTAATAGACCTCGAGCGTCAGCAGAGAAAGGGCCGTTTGATAGAGCCGGCCCGCCCGGGCGCCCCACTGGTCCTCTTGCGGCCAGGCCGGGTCCCAACTGCCCAGGGCGCAGCCGCGCTGTTGGATTTGTTCGGCCACAAGGCCCTCGCGGACCCGCTCGTTCCAGTTTTTCCACGCGGACCCGCCCATGTTGTGGAGGAGCTGCGTGGCGTAATACCAGTAATAAATGTTCCGGCCTTGCGCTGCTTCCAGGTCTCCCGCGATCAGGCTGACGCCTTCCACGAGTCGGGGGTCGTCCTTGGCCCAGCCGAGATACTGGCGGCAGAGGAGGGCCTCGGCCGTCATCACGGGCATGGCGGGTCTTCCGGGTTGGTAGCCGTAAGTCACCCGGCGCTTGTCGGTGGCCGCGTGGTCGAGGTAGAGCCGCGAGAGCGACACGGTCTTCTTGGGGACATTGAACCCGGCGAACTGGCCGCTCCTCAGCGCGAACATCTGCCAGCCGAAGACCGAAGTATCGCCGTCGATCGTGGGCGTGTATCGCCAACCGCCTTCCAGTTTGTTCTGGGCGCGGAGGATGAAGCCCAGCCCTTTCTCCGCGTGCGTTTTCAGGGCGGGGTCCTCGGTGAGCGCGTACGCCTCGCAGACGGCCATGGTGGCGATCGCCTGACTGTAGAGATGGGCCATAGGGGCCCCGCCCGTGTAGAAGTTGCCGTCGCCCGTTCGATGGTTGACCAGCCACTTCAGCCCGCGCGTGACGTTCGCTTGGTAGCGACCCTCTTTGGTGTGGGAATGCCCGGCCCCCAGGAAGGCGAGCAAGGCCAGGCCGGTTGCGGCCGTGTCCGAGGACATGGCTCGACTGGGAGGGCAGGGGACCGCTTCGCGGCACATCTCGCTCGTGTCCAAGCACCAGGAGCCATCGTAACGCTGATGCCGAGCGAGCCAGGCCAGGCCGCGTTCGACGGCCGCCTCCGAAGCCGGCGTGGCGCCCCCGATTTGTAGGAGCGTGGTTTTCAGAGGACCGTTGCGACCCGAGAGCGGGACCTTCGACGGCTTGCCGTCACCCAGACGCTGGCCTTCGCCCACGAGGCCGCGCGGCCGTTCCTCCCCGAGTCCCGCCGAGCCGTCCAAGGGCGTCGCCCCACCGCGCAACCGCTCGTCCAGGGCCGGCGGACGCATCATTGCGGTGTCGACCGCCGCGAGGGTCGGGGTCATGATCGTCTCGATCAACGCGTCGGCCCCTTGCGGGAAGAGGGACTGCGAATCGCCAAGGCCGTCGAGGTTCGTGAGCGCCGTGAGGTCTCCCGACTCTTCTCCCCCAAAGAGTCCGGTGAGGCCGTCGCCAATCCCGCCGCCACCACCCGCTGGGTCACCTAGGAAGAGGGCCACGCCCAGGACCAGGCAGACGAGACCGTGGGTCACCACGCTGATGATCCAGGGTATGGCCCGGAGCCAACGTTCGCGCCTGGAGAGTGGCCCGGCGACGGGTTTGTCGGGATCGAGCTTCACCCGAAGCCGAATCATGGCCGAGATCCTCTCGGTGCGGCAACTTAACGAATGAAGCATCCTAACACGTTCATCTCTGGCCACACACAAGCGCAATCGAATTCGGATGTTTGTGCCTGGTCAGTCAAGCGGGCCGCTCATCAGTCAGGAGTCGCCTGCGCTCCCGGGGTCGGTCTTCTTCCATGAGGCCGCTTCTTCGCCATCGAGGCGCAGGGTGAGGCACTTGGCGCTGCCGCCCGCCTTGATGAACTCGGTTAAGGGCAGGGGGCGTACCTCGTAGCCTCGCCACTGAAGGGCCCGCGCCAACTTGGGTGCGCCGGCGTTGAGGACCACCGTCCGGCCGACCACGACCGCGTTGCAACTGAACGAGACCGCCTCGTCCGCCGAGACCTCAATCAGGTGGGGTATCCGCTCTTTGAGGACGGTCCGACCATAGTCGTCGAAGGCGCCTGGGAAGTAGATCGCCTCGTCGTCGGCGAGGGGGCAGAAGCAGGTGTCGAGGTGGTAGTAACGCGGGTCCACCAATTCGAGGGGGAGAACTTGAACGCCCAGGCGTTCGCCGACCCATTGATGGCTTCGCGCGTTGGAGCGGAAGCGATATCCGGCGAAGAGGGTGGGACCGCAGAAGAGGGCGTCGCCGGCCCCTTCGTGATACATCCCGTCGGGGAGTTCCTCGACCTGGAAGCCATGCGACGCGGCCCAAGCGGCGAAGACCGGTGATTCACCCTGACGCACGCCGAACCGAAAACGCGCGACGAGGAAGAGGTCGCGAAAGACGACGCCCGCGTTGGCCGTGAAGACCAGGTCGGGCAGCCCGGGCGTCGGCTCGACCAGTTCCACCGAGGCCCCGAGCTCCAGAAGGGTGTCCTTGAGCCCGGTCCACTGCCGGCGGGAGAGTTCGGGGTCGGCCCCGACTCGGCGGTCCATCCAAGGGTTGATCTCGTATTCGATCCCGTAGTAGTCGGGTTGGCACATCAAGATGCGTTTGGTCATGATCGCGGGCCCCTCCTTCGTGGGATCGTGCAGGCCCCGTCTCCGTGGACGCATCAGGACGAGAGGGCGCTGGAGACGCCGCTTGGTCCCGTGTTTTGCACCTTGTAGGCCAGATGTTCCAACTGGACGCTAAGGTCCACGTTGACCACGCTCACGCGCGCCGGGACGACGAGGGAACGTGGCGCGAAGTTGAGGATGCCCGTGATACCCGCCGCGGCCAGGACCTCGGCGACGTCCTGGGCGGCCGCTGCCGGCACGGCCAGGAGCGCGAGAAGGACCCCACGCTGTGCGATCGTGGTGCAAAGCTCGTCGAGTGGTCTGACTTCGAGGCCGTCGTAGACTTGACCCACCTTGGAGGGGTCGTTGTCGAAGAGGGCGACGATCTGGAAGCGTCGGTTGGCGAAACCGCGATAACGCGATAGGGCCTGACCGAGATGGCCGAGCCCCACCAGGGCCGTCGGCCAGTCGCGGTCGATGCCCAAGATGCGCCGCAAGGTCTCGCTGAGCTCGTCCGCTCGGTAGCCAATCCCTGGGCAGCCGAACTGTCCGAAGAAGGCGAGGTCCTTGCGCACCTGGGCATCGGTGATACCCAGGGGCTTGCCGAGTTGACTGCTAGAGATCGTGGTCAGGCCCTGATCCAGGTAGGCCTCAAGCTGCCGGAGGTAGAGGCTCACGCGGCCCACGGCGGCCTTCGGCGCCTGGCGTCCAGGCGGCTGCCCATGCGGCGGTTCCTGCACAGGACGGAGGACTCCCGGGGCCTCGCGATGACGTCGGCAACGAGCGTCGGGATGATTGCGAATCTAACGGTCCCGCCTCATTTTGGTCAAGCGCGGCCCCGAACCAAGGTCTGCGACAGGGGACGAGACATCATCAACCACGAGACCGAGGCACTCGGCCCAACCCAATCCGAGCGAATTCGGAGACGGCCGGCTTGTCAGTATGTTAAACTTGCGCGAACATGAGGGTCGCGTCGGCCTCACGGACCGCGCGGCCTGGATCGGACCTCGACTTCCCTGAGACCACACCCATGAGAGAACTCTCGCTCACGGCGACGACTTGCCTGTTGACTGTCGCCCTCGCCTCGCTGGGCATGGCCCAAGACCCGGCGCCGAACGCGGCCGATGAACTACCGCCAGCCGTCAAGGCCCTGATCGAAGCGGCCAAGGGCGGTGGCCAGGCCGCGCCGGCCCCGGAGAAGAAGTACCGCGACTTCGCGGAGGTCACGAAGGGGGCCACCAAGTTCGACGGGCTCTTCACGCTCCATCAGAAAGACGATCATCTCTACGCCGAGATCAAGCCCCACCAGTTCAATCAGCCCCTCATCGTGCCGATTATGGTCTCGAAGGGGGTGGCGATGGCTGGCAACCCCCTGAACTTCGGTGATGAGTGGGTCATCCTCTTCAAGAAGGTCGGCGACCGCGTGCAGGTCGTCCGGCGGAACATCAAGTATAAGGCCCCCGCCGGCACTCCGCTGGAGAAGGCCGTCCAGCAGAACTACACCGACTCGATCATCCAGGCGGTCCCGATCGTGAGCGTCAACCCGGCCGGGGGCATGTCGACCTTGATTGACTTCTCCGACATCTTCCTCGGCGACTTCGGACAACTCGGTCTGGGTTTCCCCGACCGCGCTCGCACGAACTGGCAGAAAATCAAGGCGTATCCCAACAACCTCGAATTGCAGGTGGAGGCCACGTTCAGCGGCAGTGGCGGCAGGCCCGGAAGGGGCGGCATGGGCGGCGACGACGGCGTGGCCGACCGACGAGGTGTCACTCTAGTGGTCCACTACAGTCTGATGAAAGCCCCCGACCCCGGCTATCGGATTCGGACCGCCGACAACCGCGTGGGCCACTTCCTCAACGCGACCAAAGACTACGGCCTCGCCGATACCGACAACGACTTCAACCGGATGATCAATCGCTGGCGCCTCGAAAAGGCCGACCCCAAGGCCAAGGTCTCGCCCCCCAAGAAGCAAATCGTCTGGTGGGTCGAGGAAACGGTCCCCCACGAGTACAGGCCCTATGTCGAAGAGGGGATTCGCGAGTGGAACAAGGCGTTCGAGAAGATAGGCTTCCGCGACGCCGTCGCGGTGCGATGGCAGCAAGCGGGAGACGAGTTCGACCCTGAAGACACCAACTACTGCACGTTCAAGTGGATCACCACGGGGCGGACCTACGCGATGTCTTGCCTGCGTTCCAACCCACTCACCGGCGAGATCATCGACGGTGACGTGATCTTCGACGCGAGTTGGATCAAGCATTGGAAGGCGGAATACGCCCTTCTCGTCGGCGCCGGGTCGGCGGCGGCCCTGCGCGATGATCCCCAGCCCCTGGGCTGGGTGGAGATCATCAGCCCGATCCTGGCCGATCGCAAGGGCTTCGGCCTGCCTTTCGGTGGGCCGCGCGTTCAGGTGGGCGGCGAGTTCCGCGAGGCAGTACCAGCCGATTGGACCCCCATGCGTCGGCAGTTGTTGGAGCGGTTCGCCAATGGTTCGTTAAACGTCTGCCAATACCAAGGCGGCATGCACGCCGAGATGGCCCTGGCGGGTCTCGTCCTGGCCGAGCAAGGCAAGACCGAAGCGGGCGCGGCCCTGCCTGAAGAGTACCTGGGTCAGGCCATTAAGGAAGTCGTCATGCACGAGGTTGGGCACTCGCTGGGCCTCCGTCACAACTTCAAGGCCAGCACGATGCTCAACGCCGATCAACTGAACGACACGTCGATCACACGGTCGAAGGGCCTCGTCGGCAGCGTGATGGACTACAGTCCCGTTAACCTGGCCCCTAAGGGCAAGAAGCAAGGCGACTTCTATACCACCACGATCGGGCCTTACGATTACTGGGCCATCGAGTACGCCTATAAGCCCATCGACGGCGACGAGGCGACCGAACTGAAGAAGATCGCGGCGCGTGCGCCGGAAGCCGACCTCGTCTTCGCCACCGATGAAGACATGATGGGTAATCATGACCCCCGCGTGAACACGTACGACATCGGCTCCGACGTTTGCCAGTTCGCCCGCGATCGCATGGACCTCGCCGCGAGCCTCATGACGGACCTGGACAAAAAGGTCGTGAAGGAAGGGGAGTCGTTCGCCCGAAATCGTCGGGCCTTTCAGATCTTGCTGAACCAATACGCCAACGGGGCGGCCCTTATCGCGGCCTATGTGGGGGGCCAATCCGTCCACCGCGACCACAAGGGCGACAAAGACGCGCGCGACCCCGTCGTGCCGATCCCGGGCGACAAGCAACGCGAGTGCCTCAACGAACTCGTGGAGCGGGTCTTGAGCGACAAGGCGTTCGTCTTCTCGCCCGCGACCCTAAGGCGCCTGGGCGTCGAGAAGTGGTATCACTGGGGCAGCAACCCGATGATGAACGTGGACTTTCCCGTTCTCGACCGCGTCTTGAGCATCCAGAAGATCGCCCTGGACGAGTGTCTCGATCCGTCGACCCTCAACCGAATCCAGAACCAGCAACTCCAGTCGGACGGCGGCACCAAGCCGCTGGAACTCGCGGAGGTCTTCCAGGCGCTCTCCAACGGCGTTTGGTCGGACGTGGCCCCGTCTGGCGTGGGGGCCGAACGTAAGGTCTCTCTCTCCACGATTCGCCGGAACCTCCAACGCGAACACATGCGCCGACTCAACTCGATCGTGATCGGCGGTCGCGGCGGCGGCGGCATCATGCTGGACGGCCTCGGTTTCGTGGCGATGGCCGACGGCGGTTCGTACCCGGCCGACGCCCGCGCACTGGCCCGGCTCCACCTCCGGCGGATTGCCGAGAAGATCGAGTCGACTCTGAACACCAAAGACGCGGCAATGGACGACACGACGCGGGCCCACTTGGAAGAGTGTCGCTTCAAGATCGGCAAGGTGCTCGACGCGACCTTGCAGACCAGCGAACTCTGATGAGGACCGAGCGCCACGCGCGGCCTGTCCGCGCGTGGCGGACTAGCTTCGGCCTCGTGTCTTCGCCGGCGAATTCGAGCCGTGAAACAAGAATAAGGGCCTGACGACATCCAGCACGTCGTCAGGCCCATCGTGCCCTCAACCTTGGGCCGCCGCTCAACGGCCGACGGTTTGCAGGCGGTCGGTGCACACACCCAGGCGGATACCGTGGGCCCGCCAGACACGGTCCACCCGGCAGCGACTCACGTTGAGAAAAGCCGCCAATGTGCGCGTCGTCCAGCGAGTACCTTGTGGCGGCGGGGTCGTGAGTGTCGTTTCCAAGATCAAACGTGTCAGGCGCTCGCGGAAAGGTGAAGGCCGGCGGCGACGCGACGCCTCGCGCTCCACGCCTTTGAGGCCCTGGCCGGCGAAGCGTTGGCGCCATCGTCCAACGACGCGACGGTCCAGCCCCAGCGCATCGGCGATCTCCAGGTTCGTCATGCCGTCGGCCGCCATGAGCACGATCCGGGCGCGTGCCGATCGGCGGGCGGAACTCGACTCGGAGGTCGCCCACTCCTGAAGGGTCTGGCGGACCTCGTCAGTGACGCTGATCTTCGGTGCCATTCGCATTGCGCACTGTCCCGCCTGGGCTGCGGGCCCATCCGCTCGATCATCGTGCTCGGACGCCGACGGTCGGGTCGTCGAGTCGTGATGGAATGATCCTCACTGGTAGCTAGCGACAACCGTCCCCGGCTTGTCCCCAAATTTGATTCCCAGGCGTCCGACGATCTGGTTTTTTCAGGCGGTTCGTTGCCAAGCCCCAGAGACTTCCTGTCCCAGGAAGCGATGAACGAGGTCGTGGTCCGTGTCGGTACGGAACGTGTCCAGACCGACCAGGACGCGCTCCCGGCCTCGACCGGCGATGAGCACGGCGTCTCCCGGCGCGGCCTCCGCGAGCGCCGATTCGATCGCCGCACGTCGGTCGTCGAACGCGAAGGCTTGGTCGGGCCGCTTCAATCCGGCTTGCAAATCGCCAATCAGGTCGCGCGACTCCTCGCCTCGGGGGTTGGCCGGGGCGAGGAAGACCTGATCGGCGCCGAGCTCGGCGGCGCGGGCCAGGGCGAGTCGGTCGGCCAGGTTCGAGCCCCCTTGCGCCCCGACGACGCAATGGACCCGAGCATCTGGCGGAAGCACTTCGCGGACGGCCCGCAAGGCCCGCGCCAGGTCGGCGGCGGTCCGGGCCTCGTCGATGAAAACGAACGCGCCATCGTCCGTTTCGGTCCGCTCGAGACGTCCCGGCACTTGGCCGAGTCCTTCGAGTCCCGCGACCACCGCTTCGAACGAGGCCCCCAGGTCGCGCGCGGCGGCCGCCGCGGCCAGCCCCAGTCGGGCGTTCTCGCGGCCTATCAGGTGAAGTCGCACGAGTCGCGAGCCTTCCGCGTCACCCAGACGCAGGGCCGTCCCGTAGGTCGTGAGCCTTTCGACGCGACCCCAGAGGTCGCACGTGGGGTCGAAGCCAAAGGATCGAGACCGGGCTCGGAGGTTGGAACCGGCGAGCGGGGCCAGTTCATGGTCGTCGCCGCTGAGGACCACGGCACCGTCGGTGACGACGCTTCGGGCGAGTCGCCCCATCCCGGCCCGGAAGCGTTGGGTCGCATCCGCGTCGCGATCATCCGACAGGTTCGTTAGCAGGACCTGGTGGCACTCGACGCCATCCAGGTAGCGCTCGGCCAAGGCTTCGGACGTGGCCGCGAGGATGACGATGTCGTGTCGCTGGTCGACCGCCTCTGCGAGCATGGCGGCGAGTCCGTGCGGACGGGGAGTAATCGGCCCGAATCGGGGCGCTTCGCCGGGCCTGGCCCAAGCGGCCGGTCCAATCATGGCGACGCTCAATCCGGCCGCTTCCAGGATGGAACGCAAGGCGATGCCCGCTACGGTCGTCCCGTGCGAGCCGGCGATCGCGATGACGCGCGTGGATCGCGACGGCGAGCCGGCCAGGGCCTGGCAGGTCTTCGCGAAGGCCGATCGGCTATCGGCGACGACCACTTGAGGATGTCCCGCCTCGGCGACAAATCGCTCGACTACGACCCCAGCAGCGCCTCGTTCGAGGGCCCTTTCGAGGTAGTCGTGACCATCGTGCCGGCGTCCGCGGATGGCGACGAAGACTTCGCCCGGTTCGACGCGTCGGCTGTCGGCGGAGCAGCCGGAAACGACCAGGTCGCGACAGCCGAGGAAGAGGGCCTCGGGGAGCAGTTCGCGCAGGCTGACGGCGGGGATGCCACGACGGGCGCACGGACCGGCGAACCAGGTTGCCATCGGCTCTCGCCTCCTTGCTGAGTCGATCGAGGAAGGTTGATTCGGGTTCGCGCCGCATCTTGCCTGCGCGAAGGTGTCGCAACGTCGCGGTGATTGGTCCAGACCCGGAACGACGGGCATTTTGGGCGAGGCCCCGAAAAAAGGCAATGCCAGACTGGATGGTGAGCCGATGGAGGTGGGATGGCCGCACTGCGCCCGGGACCCTGAAAGCAGAAGTTCTTTTCCCACACGAAGCGGAAGAACAAAGTCCACCGTAACACAGGCCGCTGTGAGAGCATTGCAATGTGTTGGCCCCGCGCACACGATCGAAGACGCTTCCTATTATCTCTATGGTAAGGTCATTCAAGGCGAGTATGGTCGCGGGTCTCAGGGAGTCACTCGATCCGGAACGCGTCGTTCATCGATCGCCTCGTGGAACGACTCGGCGACATCGCGACTAGGATTTCCTTGAAGGACACTACAGCAGGCGGTGACTTGGCGAGGGGGCACGATTGTGCCGCTACGGTTGAAACGCTACTAAGGTGGTTGATCGCTCATACAATCGGCGAATTTGACTGTGAGGTGCGGCGCTTGCATAGTGGCGTGCGCTTGAGACTGCCGGGCGTGGTTTCGGACATCCAGGTTTGTCTCTAAACGGGGTTCATGAGATCATGTGGCAATGCCCTGTTCCGTTTCGTCACGAGGCCCCGGCTCGGAAGGTGTTTGTTCGTCGCTCACGGCTGTATCGACCGCAGTGCAAATCACTTGAGGGTCGTTGTCTCCTGGCGGTCTCGCTGACGACCGCCGGTCCAGCCGTCCCCCTGGTTGGATCATCAGTGACATGGACCGCCACGGCCAGTGACCACGGGGCATCGCCTGTTTACCAGTTCAGCGTCAGGCCGACCGGCGGCGACTACCGAGTGGTTCGCGACTTCAGCACAAGCAATAGTCTCCGTTGGACGACGACGCGGGAGGGGGCCTACGAAGTCTCCGTGACCGTGAAGGACGATTTCGGCGCGAGGACCGGTGAATCAGCGACCGCGTCCTTCTCGTTGGGAACGCGGGTGGCCCCAGGGGGCGCGAGGACCAGCCGGGCCGCCAAGGCCCGCGTGACGATCAGTCCAACGGACAACCCTCTGGTCGCCCTCTATAGCGCACCGCCCACCTCCGGAAGCAGGATGCGCGTGGAGTTCCGACGGCAGGCCTCCAATCAGCCCTGGCTCACGACGTCCGCTCTACCGATCGTTCCGGGGAAAAGTACCAACTTCCTCGTGGCGGGCCTCCTCCCCAAGAGGACCTACTTCATGAGGCATGTCCTCTCCGACGGGACGACCTCCACGATTCGGACGTTCAAGACCGGCGCCTTGCCGAGCAACCTCAAATTCCCCAAGTTCACTGTCCAGCGGGCCGCCTCTTTCAGGGCCGACCTGACTCAGAACATTGTCGTGCACGCCGGCATCACGTTCCAAGGCGATACCATCAACACCTTGGCCACGAACCGGCAGGGCGACATCGTATGGTACTATGATTCCGTGAACAACCATTTCCTCAGCTATGCTGCGAGTCTCGTGCCGGGCGGCACGGTGCTCATGCTGGGGAATTTTCTTCCTTTCGGGGTCGCGAGCGGTACGAGCACGTTGCGGGAGGTCGACCTCGCCGGCAACACGCTGCGCGAGACGAACATCGACGCCGTCAACGCCCAACTGGCCGCGCTGGGGCGGCCCGCGATCAACGACTTCAACCACGACGCCCAACGCCTGCCCAATGGCGACACGGCCGTCCTGTCCTCGACAACGAAGACCATCGACATCAACGGCACTCCCACCCAGTACACCGGCGATATGGTCATCGTCCTGGACCAGAACTTCCAGGTCGATTGGACCTGGGACCCGTTCGCCTGGATGGACCCCAATCGACTACCAACGCTCGGTGAAGGACCGACCGACTTCACACACGCCAATTCCATCGCCTGGTCGCCCGCGGACGGAAACCTGTTGGTCTCCATGCGCTCCCAGGACTGGGTCGTCAAGATCAACTACGCCAACGGAACGGGCGACGGCCATATCATCTGGCGGCTGGGCGAGGGGGGTGATTTCACCATCGAACCTTCGATCGCGTCTCCATGGTTCTCACACCAGCACGATGTGCGTTATATCAACAAATCCACGCTTGTCCTCTTTGATAACGGGAACGTCCGCCAGAGCGAGTCCCCCCAGGCGAAGAGCCGCGGACAGCTCCTTGTCCTCGACGAGAAGAAGATGCGGGCGAGGCTGAAGGCCAACGTTGTCCTGGGCAACTACGCACCCGCGGTCGGGAGTGCTCAAAGGCTGCCCAATGGGAACCTCGCCTTCACTTCCGGGTTCGTCCAACAGACCATCGAGGTTCGTCCCGGTGGCGGGGGTACCACGACTTACGTGCTCAAAATGAACCTCCCCGGCATCCAGTATCGCTCCTACATCTACCGCACCCTTTACGACGGCAACTCCGCCGACCCCGGCGGCCCCGTCGGCTAGGGCATTTTTCAAGGCGAAGGTATCGGGTCCGCTACTGCGGAGCTCTTTGCGTACGTAAGTCCCGATAGGGGGGTCCGCACCTGCGGACCCTACTTCCGAGACAACCCGACTTCTCCTACGTTGACGAAAGCACGAGGCCCCTTATTCTCTTCGCTCCCGGATTCGTCTCCCCATGCATACCCCGAGCGTTGGCCTTAAGAGATCGAGCAGCTCGGCCTTTTCGAACCGCCGCCCCCAAGTCCCCGAGATGGGGCCTGGAGGTTTCCCCAATTTCAACCCGAATCGGGTTTGATCGATCTGCCGATTTGCGATACAGAGAGGTCCACACATCGTCGCGCGCCGTTGGTCGCGTCCGCCGGACAGGAAGTCCACGCCAGGCGAGTCCCCGTAGCGGGAGGGGGGGAGATGACGTTCACCATCCACGAGCAGGTCCACGCCACGGCGATCATCGGCCCCGACGTAGACCTCGCGCCTGACGTGCGCGTGGGACCCTACGCAGTCCTGGAAGGACCCGTCTCCATCGGCCCAGGCTGCGTGATTGAAGGCCACGCTTGCCTATCCGGGCCATTGGTCATGGGTGCCAACAACGTGGTTGGCCACGGGGCCGTACTGGGCAAGGACCCGCAGCATCGCGGCTATCGGGGCGAGGCCACGAGCCTGGTCATCGGCCAGGACAACGCCTTTCGCGAGTTCGTCACCATTCACCGAGGCACGGTGGAAGGGGGCGGCGAAACCCGGATCGGCAGCCGGAACATGTTCATGGTGGGTAGCCATCTGGGACACGACGCCCGCGTCGGCAACGGCTGCACGCTCGTTAACGGGGCCCTCGTGGGCGGACACGTGGTCTTGCAAGACAGCTGCATCCTTTCTGGCCACTCGGCCGTGCAACAGCGCGTCAGGATCGGCCGATTGGCCATGCTGGGCGGCCTGGGCTCCACGTCCAAAGACGTGCCCCCCTTCGTGCTCCAGCAGGGATACAACAGCATCTCGGGACTCAACATGGTGGGTCTGCGTCGCGCGGGCCTCGGTCACGAGGCCATCAGCGCCCTGCGCGCGGCCTTCCGGATGCTGTACAAGGAAGGCCGGACCCAGAATGGGGCCCTGGAACGCATCGAAGCAGACCACGGCCACGTTCCCGAGGTCCTCGAGTTCGTCGCCTTCATCCGCGAGTCCAAGACCGGGATCAACCCGATTCGGGATGGGGCCCGTCGGAGCCGCTTGTTCTAGGTGTGGGCCCTTCCTCCTTGGCCCTATCCTGAGACTCTTTCAGGGCCTTCTCCTTCTGGCGCTTCCGCGCGGCCTTGAGCTCCGCCTCAAGGCCCCCAGGCTCGACGGTCCCAAGCAGGGCCTGCACCCGTTCGTACTCACCTGACCCCATCGATCCCAGCTCATAAGCCTTGCGCAAGGGGTCGAGGACCTCTTCCGGCACGGGGCAACCGTCGTCATGAAGGTCCCGTCGGAGATACTGAATCACGTAGTAGCCGGCGGTCAGCACCGCGATCAAGGCGCCCGCCGCCATGAGGAATTCGGTCGTCTTGATGCTGAAAAAGTCCACGGCGATCGTCCCTCCGGCCGATGCAATCAAGGATGCGGGTCGAGAACCTGTTTCCTCCACGCGGTCCCTAGCGTAGAATACGGGCGTTCGAGCGCACAGTCACCGGTCAGGATCGCGGTCTGACTTGAGTCCTCCCTGAGGAGACCATTCCATGCGCAAGGCCCTGTTCGGTCTGCTGGTCCTTGGCGGCTTCGCCGCCCTCACACCCTCCAGCCATGCGCAATTCACCAATAACCTGAACGACCCGTTCTACCAATATTACGCCTGGTTCCTCCCTCGCCAGGCCGCGATGGCCGCGCAGCCAAGGGTGACGGATTCGATCAACGCCAACGCCGCCGCGCGCTCGGACCTCTCTCAAGCGGAGCGCCAACTCTACAACCCAGTTACCCCATTCGGCGGCGACCCTGGTGACCCGAACCTCTCCTTCCGCCGCGAGTCCGCCCGACAACGAATGTCCAGCCCCAGCTTCACCTCTACGAACATCGCCGGCCGGGGCGACGGACGCTACTTCAGTCGCGATCCCTTTCACCCAGGTGTGCGCCTCAGCCCCCAAGGACAAACGCGACTTCCCGCTCGAACAGGGGGGCGAGGCATGGGTGGCATGGGTGGCATGGGTGGCATGGGTGGCATGGGTGTCCCTGGTGGAATTGGTCGATAAGGCTGTGATCACATCACGGCCAAGCTCTCGCCTCCGCAGACAATTGGCTTGCGTTCTTCAGCCTATACGGGTCCCGGGTCATCTCCGTGGCGGAATCGACGCTTCGACTGAGCCCCGAGGACCGCGAGAACCTCGTCGCCTACCTAGACGGCGAGTTGAGCACGGAGGCGAGCCGGGCGATAGCGACCAAGCTCACGCAGAGTGTGGCCGCCCGGCGCGACGTCGAAACGCTCCTGGCCACGTGGGAAGCGCTCGACCAACTCGAGCGCCCCAGGGCCCCCGAAGACTTTGCCTCACGCACACGTACCGAGATCGAGCACGAGGGAGGCGGTCTTAATCACGGTCTGACCGTCGCCACGTCATGGGGCCGAAGGGCCCTTCGCGTGGCCGTCGGTGTCTCCGTGGTTCTGGTAACCATGCTCGTGGGCTGGGGCGTTACCAAGTTCGTCTGGCCGGACCCGACCGCTCGACTCGCCCGTCAACTCTCCGTGGCCGAGCACCTGGACGAATACCGAGCAATCGGTGGCGATTTCGACTTCCTTCGTCAACTCGACGAGTCTCCCGAGTTCAATCAGACGCGCGAGTAAGGCCCACGCGCCATGAACAGCCACAAGCGTTCTCCCCGTAGCCTTCTCGCACTCGTGACCACGCTCGCGCTGACAGGCCTGGGCGCCTTCGTGACCAGCGACGAGGCGATGGAGAAGCTCCAGGCCGTCCCCCTCGAGCAACGCTTGGTGCTTTCCAAGAAGCTACGCGAATTCGACAGCCTCCCCCGTGACGAGCGCCGGGCGATCGAGGAACTCGACCGTCGTTTGAACGACCTGCCGGTCGAGGAACGCGACCGCTACCACGCCACCTTGAGGCGTTACGCCACCTGGGTCCAATCTCTACCCGCGGAGCAACGCAACCTCCTGCCGAGCATGGGCGTGGAGGAGAAGCTCGCCCTGGTCCGGCAGTCGCGCGCGGAGGCCAATTCCGCGCAAGAAAAGGAGTCCAACCGAGTCTTCTTCCAATCCACGGTGATCAGCCCGATTGGCCTGTTTGACTCGGCCTTCCTCCTCAAGACCTGGTTTCGCCTCAACCCAGAGGAGCAGGAGTCGGTGCGGACCATCAAGCCGCTCGAAGGGAAGGTCCAGCGCCTCGAAGCGCTTGCCGCCGAGCACAAGGTCTACCACGATTACTCGCCGATCAGGGAAGAGTTCGAGAAGCTGAAGCGTGATGCATTCCCCAAGGCGGCGGTGGCGAAAACGGGCCTGGCCAAGTTCTTCCGGCCGCAAGCGAAGGACCTCCCACTCCTGCGTCAGGTCGAGGCCGGTTACTTCATCGTCCATGAGCCCGAGCCGTTGGGGAAGAGCGAGATGATGCGCTTCGAGGCCGTCTTGCCGGACTGGTTCCGCGAGACGAGCCTCGCCCTTCCGGCTGACGTCGCCAGGCGCCGGTTGAAGTTCCTCTACCCTCTTGTCTTCGGCAAGGAAGCGATGCCGGCGGACCTCAAACCCGAACCACCCGCCAAGGCCGCGGCCACCCCCGTCGGTCGTCCTTCCGCCGGGCCGGCCCAAGGGACAAGCCCCTTCTGAGGCGGGCCGTGTGGAGGGCAATCGGCTTCATGGCAGCCTATCCTGACAACGCCTTCTGGATGCGACGGGCCCTGGCCGAAGCGGTGCGCGGCGAGGGCCATGTCGAGCCCAACCCCATGGTTGGTGCCGTCATCGTGCGCGATGGCCGTTTGATCGCGGTGGGACATCATGCTCGCTTCGGTGGTCCTCACGCGGAGGTCGTCGCTTTGGAAACCGCAGGCGAGGCCGCGCGCGGGGCGACGCTCCACGTCACCCTGGAGCCCTGTTGTCACACCGGGAAGACGCCGCCCTGTACGGAGACCCTGCTGAAGGCCGGGATCGCGCGTGTGGTCGCGGCAGTGGAAGACCCATACCCCAAAGTGGCCGGCGGCGGGTTCGCTCAACTCGAACAAGCGGGAGTCTCTTGTCTGAGAGGTGTCCTTGAAGTTGAGGCGAGGCGCCTTATGGCCCCTTACCTCAAGCGAGTCGCCACGGGTCTCCCCTTCGTGATCGCCAAGTGGGCCATGACGCTCGACGGCAAGACGGCCTGCGCAACGGGCGACTCCCGCTGGATCTCGGGACCGCGGTCGCGAGCAATCGTCCATGAGGTCCGAGGGAAGATGGACGCGATCATCGTCGGCATCGGCACCGCTTTGACCGACGACCCAGAACTCACCGCCCGCCCGCCCGGCCCGCGAAGGGCCCTTCGGGTCGTCCTGGACAGCTCGGCCCGATTGCCCGAGACCAGTCGGCTGGCGACTTCGGCTCGAGACGTGCCAGTGCTCGTGGCCGTGAACGCACAGGCCCCGGCCGATCGAAAGGACCGCCTGGAAAGACTGGGCTGCGAGGTCCTGGTCGTGAACGAACGAGGGTCTATCGACATCTTGGCTCTTCTTCATGAGTTGGGCCGACGGGGCGCGACCAATGTCTTGGTGGAGGGAGGGGGCCGCGTACTGGGGGCCTTTCTCGACGCCCAACAGGTCGATGCCGTTGATGTGTATATCGCGCCCAAGGTCGAAGGGGGACCAGCCACGTTTTCCCCCTTCCAAGGGCGAGGAGCGGCCCGGATGGCCGACTCTCTTCGCCTCGGTCATGTCGAATGGCAAGACCTTGACGGCGACCTTCGCCTGACCGCTCGGACCGACCTAACGGGTTGAACGGCCCCCCGCCCCGAGGTCGGCCTATGGTCGTTCTCGTCGGGACCCGACGAGTTTGTAACTCCCGGTGACTTTGGGACTTGCATTGAGTTCTCAGGTTCGTTCCCCCGGTTTTGGCCCGGCCGTTTGGGTTGGTTCGCGAACCATGCCATAAAACATGTGAAAATAAGGACTTGTGGCGAAAAAGGCCGACTTTTCACGGCCCGGGTCAGGACGGGCGAAGATCATGGGCCGCGATGCCCTTGCGACAACGAGTCCGTTCGTTGATAAAGGGAAGCTGGGACCCGCCGGATCGTTAGGTCAGGCCGCGGCCCTTGTCGAGTAAGCCGATCGGAGGACCTTCATGCTCAGGGACCTATTGGGCCTCACGCTGGTCGCCGCGCTCTGCGTCGCGCCCATCGTGCGGGCCCAGGACCAAGACAAACCCAAGCCGGACAATGCCGGCCAATTGACTCCCGTCGAGAAACTCAGGGACCTTCTCAAGGAGTATCAGAAGGCCCAGGAGGAGTTCAGCGAAGTCTACTCCAAGGCGAAGACCGACGAAGAACGGAACAAGGTCTTCACGGAGAAGTACCCAAACCCGGAGAAATTCGCCGATCGCTTCCTGAAATTGGCGGCGGACCACCCGAAGGACACCGCCGCGATCGACGCCCTGGTGTGGACCGCCACGAACGCGATGTATGGACCCAGCGGCCGGAAGGCCCTGGAAGTCCTGGCTCGCGACCATATCGCCAGCCCCAAGATGGCCGAGATTTGTGCCAGGCTTGTGTACATGCCGGGCGACCAGGCCCCGAAACTGCTGCGCAAGCTCATCGCCGAGAACCAGCACACCGAAGTGAAGGCCCAGGCCACGATGGCCCTGGCCCAAAACATGTTGAGAAGCGGCCAGGCGGATGAGGCGCAAGTGAAAGAGGCCGAGGCCCTTCTTGAAGAAGTCGTAGCGAAGTTCGCCGACGTCAAGTCCTTCCAAGGCACCTTGGGCGAGGCCGCGAAGAGCGAGTTGTTCGAGCTCCGCAACCTCGCCGTTGGCAAGGTCGCGCCCGAGATTCAAGGGGATGACATCGACGGCAAGCCGATGAAGCTCTCGGAGTTCCGAGGCAAGGTGGTGGTCCTCGACTTCTGGGGCCATTGGTGAGGCCCTTGCAGGGCCATGTACCCGCACGAGCGGTCGCTCGTGAAGCGTTTGGAAGGCAAGCCGTTCGTCCTCCTGGGCATCAACAGCGACAACGATCGGCAAGAGACCAAAGAGAACGTCAAGAAGGAAGAGATCACGTGGCGCTCCTGGTGGGACGGCGGATCGACACAAGGGCCGATCGCGAGCGCCTGGAACGTGAAAGGGTGGCCGAGCCTCTCCATCCTCGACCACAAGGGGACGATCCGGCACAAGTTCCTCGGCTTCCCCGGTGAGGAGAAGTTCGACTCGGCGATCGAGGCCCTCATTGAGGAAGCGCAGAAAGCCGCCAAGGGAGGGGAATGAAAGGCCCTTCGGGGCTTGCTTTTTTTCTTGGAACGGGGACAAGCGGGCCGGGTTGACCAGGGTGGGCGCTCACTCAGGTCTCCCCGGCCCACGCCCTTTCTGCGTAGTTATCGGACCAACAAGCTGGACGCAGTGGTTGATTTCTGATGTGGAGTGCGGCGAAATGTCGCCGCTTTTTCCTCGACGCGACATGTCGACTCGTACCTCGCGCATGATCGTCCAGGCACTCCAGGGAAAGACCCGCCCCAAAGAAACTGGCCGCATGCCCCCCCACGGGCCCTTCGCGACCCGCATCTCCTTGGTGATCATCCTTGGGGCCGCCTTTTAGTCCCAGGCTTTCACCTTCGGGAAAGGGCCGGGAGTTCCTCACGGAGTGGTATTCGGGCCATCCTGATGCAACGCGGGCAATCGACGCGATGTCGGGTCGTGATTTCCGGTCTCTTGCTGACGACGCACCCTAGCTGAAACACGCAGGGCTTCATCGCCCCCTTCGCGATATGCAGATCACTTCGGGCCGATCTTCGCTTCAATGGCCGCGCAACGCTCGCGCGCGATCTTGAGGTCCGGACTCAGCCTCACGACCTCACTCAACGCGACGAGGGCCTCGGACAATCGTTCGCGGGCCTGGTCCCGCTCATCGGTCTGGTCCGCGATGACCTCAAGGACGCTCGCGAGGAGGAGTCGGGGCTCGATTGCCTTTGCCATGTTCCTGCACATGGCCGTGAGTTGGTCTTCGGCCGTCTTCAAGTCGGCCTTCGCGCCTTCGATGTCCCCGGTCTTCAGCCGCGCCTGAGCACGTTGGAAGTACGCCTCGGCCGCCCCTTGGCGGTGCGAGGGCAAGCCGCCTTTCGCCACCAGTCCTTCCAGGCCCTCGACCGCCTCGTCCAGCAGGATGACCGCCTCTTTCGCTTGACCCATCTCGGTGAGGAGTCGGCCGCGGGCGCTTGCGACGCGCGCCCTCTGGAAGGCGACGTCGCCGATGTTCAGTCCTTTCAGGTCGTCGGCCACGCCGTCGATGAGTGAGAACGCCTCGCCGAGTTCCTTCTCGGCCTCCGTCAAGTATCCGTCGGATTCCAAGGCGGTCGCGCGAAGAACACGGGTCGCGACCAGGATGAGCTGATCGACCAGCGGGAGGTTCTGGCTGGCCTGGGTCTTCGCGCGAAGGTCGCCTCCTTCGGTCCGGGCGAGGGGCCCGAGTGTGGCCTCGGCCTCAGCCGCGAGGCTTGCCGCTTTGGCGGGCGAGACCTTTAACGCCTGCGCCGCCAGTTGTTTCAAGGCCCTCGCCGCGGTCCGCACAGGGGCCGAGTTCCCCTTGTCCGCTCTGAGGTCCGCGGTGGCAAGGCCCAGGGCGCGGGTGGCTTCGCGGTCCGCTTCCTCGAGCTTTCCGGCGAGATTGTGGGCTTCGGCTTGCTCCAAGAGCGCTTCGGCGAGAAGGTCGCGATATCGGGCCGAACGCGGGTCTCTTTCCACGAGGTCTTCACAAATCTGCACGTCTTGTTCGTAAAGAGGTTGTGCCAGGTCGTACTGACCGGAGAGGCGGTAGAGGTTAGCGAGCCGGCGCGCGACCAAGGCCGTCTTGATGAGGGACTCGTGGCCGGTCGGTTCGAACGCTCGGTAGCTCTTGAGGAAACTGACGGCCTTGGTGAGGAACCCCTCGCGTTGGTTGATCGGGACCTGATTGATCAGTTGGCGGTCTCCTAGAGTGACGAGTTGGTCCACCACGTCGAGGCCAAGCTCAGCGCTGCCGCCGGCCAGGTTGCGGGCGACGAGGGCCCGATCCCGGGCCCGCTCCGCCCGCGTCTTTTCCTGGCCGACGAAGTAATTGGCGACGAGGAGGGCGATGAATACCGTGACCACCAATGCGAGCGAGCCGCCCGTCGCCATCTTGTGGTGTCGCGCCCAGCGAAGCGCCTTGGTGGAAAACGGGTCCTCATGGACGGAAACCGGTTGGTCGCCCAGCCATCTTTCGATGTCGCGGGCGAGCGCCTGGGCCGTCGGATAGCGGTCCTCCGGCCTCATGGCCATCGCCTTCCGGCAGATTTCCGACAGGGCCTTGGGGACAAGCGGGTTCGCTTCCCTCGCCTGCTTGTACTCGCCCCGGGCCACCAATGCCTGGACCTCCGGCCGGTTCTTGCCGCGAAAGGCCTGATGCCCCACAAGGACCGTGTAGAGGGTCACTCCCAGGCTGTAGATGTCGGTCGCCGAAGTGAGCTGATCGTGATGTCCCAGGGCCTGTTCGGGGCTCATGTACGGCGGCGAACCGAGCAACTCGCCGTCTTCGGTGCGGGTCAGCGCGGCCGTGGAACTTTGGAGCACGAGGGGGTTTTCGACATGGGTCGAGCTCGCGTGGGAATCGCCGGCTTGACCCTCGGACGCCGGTGTGTCGGAGGGCAGATCGGCGTGGCCCCGGATCTTGGCGAGCCCCCAGTCGATGATCAGGGTCTCGCCGAACTTGGCCAGGAGGACGTTGCTTGGCTTGAGGTCTCGATGGAGCACGTCGCGGCTGTGGGCGTACTGGATCGCCTCGCAGACCTGGACGAAGCTGCGCAAGAGCGGTCGGACCTCGGCGAGCCACCAGGCGGGGGTCTTCCCCTTGGCCTCGCGGTGGAACCGATCGAGGGCGTCTTGCAGCTCCTCGCCCAAGACAAAGCGCATCGCGTAATAGAGGGTGCCGTCGGGATAGGCCCCTCGGCCGTAAACGGGCACGATGTTGGGGTGTTCAAGGTTGGCGCAGATCTCGGACTCGCGGATGAAGCGGTCGCGAGCGCGCGTTCCGCCTGCCTTCGCGGGCTGGATTTCCTTGAGGGCCACTTCGCGGCCCAATTCGTGGTCAAAGGCGAGATAGACCTCTCCCAGTCCGCCGCGTTTCAACAGGGAGCGCTTCTCGAAGCGACAACGCGACTCGGTGGAAGGCCCCGCATTTTGGTTCGCGGTGCTTGGACCGTTTCGCTCGGTCGTTCCCGGCCCCCAGGCAGTGGTTGCCGCCATGTCTTTCGCGCTGGTGTCATCGTCACGCTGGGACAAGCGCGTCAGGTCGGCCTGGAGTTCGGGGTCGACGACGGTCCGCAGGACCTCCTGGATCGATTCGACGACCTCGTAATTCAGTGTGGCGCCGATGCGGGCCCGGTCGTCCCGGTTCTGACCCATCAAACGATCGACGGCCTCGACGATGGACGGAAGCTTGTCGGGTTGAAGGGCCCCCTGTTCGATCAGGATGGCGCTCAAGGGCCGGGGCCGATCACCCGACCAGACGACCAGGGACTTCAGGAGTTCATCTCGTGAGACATGGCCCATTTGCAAGGCGAGGACCCCCGTGAGGAGGTTCCGATCGTGTTCCCAGGAATCGGTCATCGGCACACCTCCACCTACATTTTCGACGGCCGAACCTCGGCGGCACACTGTCGTTCGATAGGTCGTTCCCGAACGACGCGGGTCTTGTGCCCCCCGGCCCTTCTCAGGACCTTCGGTCGGGGCCGGGATCGCGCTTGCGGTCCACGAGCGCGGCGAACTTCTTCTTGACGCGGTGGCAGCGGACGCGGGCTTGTTCGTCCGTGATCTGGAAGAGGTTGGCGACCTCGTCGTACGGCCAACCTTCAATCGTATGCAGATAGAAGACAAGATAACTTGTGACGGGGACCTCTTGGTCCAGGGCGACTAGGGCCTCCCAGACGAGGGCGACATACTCGCTCGGGTCGGGGCCGGAATCGGCCGGCGCGGCCTGTTCGGGCGGTCCTCCTTGTTCGTTGCCGGCCCCGTCCTGGAATTGCGACTCCGGTCGGCGCTGACGGCGACGCACGATGTCGGCCGCCTTGTTCCGCGAGACCGTGAGGATCCAAGGGGCGATCTGATTGGGGTCGGGGCTGGGACGGTCGGCCGCCTCTCGGAAGCGTCGGACGATCTCCATCATCACGTCTTGGACGCAATCGTCACGGTCGCTCTCGTTGAGCCGACGGACCCCGGGGCTCCGACGAATGATGGCGAAGCAATGCTCGTAAAACTGGTCCCAAGCGGAGACGACGCGCGGGTCGCTGGCCCCCGCGCGGATTTGGCCGTGGCCGAGGGTGCTGTCTTCCGGGTCGAATTGTGTGAAGCCGTCGCACGCCATGACGTGGCGCCCCCGCCCTGGTGCCCAACGCGCGGGCGGCCTTCCCGGTCCCCGCGAACACACAATCCACGATAATGCGCATTCATGCTCCAGGCAAGCGTATCTCAAACCAAGTTGAGATGATGGGCGGGAATCGCGGGCCAATCGTCACAACGCCCCAAGGCGCGGTGACACTGCCGGCTTGCCACCAGTGCATATCACTTTACATGTCACATTAAAAACTCACGAAAGTTTTTCGATAGACCACATTGTATATCAAAATGCTTGGTTTATTGTCACGTGGGCACTTGTGGCAAGTCCCGGGTGCCACAAGTCCCCAAGGGTCCGGTCAGACTTCAAGCATGAGGCGATCCGGGTCCTCGATGCAGTCTTTGATCCGGACGAGGAAGCTGACCGCCTCGCGACCATCGATCAGGCGGTGGTCGTAACTGAGGGCCAGATACATCATCGGGCGGATGACCACTTGGTCGTCCACGGCCACGGGCCGCTTCTGGATCGCGTGCATCCCCAGGATCGCGCTTTGGGGCGGATTGAGGATGGGCGTTGAAAGCAGCGAGCCGAAGATGCCGCCGTTGGTGATCGTGAAGGTCCCGCCGCGCAGGTCGTTCACGGCGATCGTGTTTTCGCGGGCCCGACGGCCGTACTCGGCGATCGTCTTCTCGATCTCGGCGAAAGAGAGGCGGTCGGCGTCGCGAACGACGGGCACCATCAGGCCGCGTTCGGTGCTCACGGCCACGCCGATGTCGAAGAAGTGCTGGTGGACGATGTCGGTCCCGTCGATCCGCGCGTTGACGATGGGGAAGCTGGTCAGGGCCTCGACGGCCGCTTTCACGAAGAAAGACATGAACCCCAAGGGGACCCCGTGCTTCTTCTGGAACGATTCCTTGAAACGCGCCCGCAATTCGATGACTCGGGAGAGGTCGGCCTCATTGAACGTCGTGAGGATCGCGGCGGTTTGTTGGGCCTCGACGAGGCGTTGGGCGATCCGTTGACGGATGCCGCTCATGCTCTGCCTGGTCTCGCGACTGCCGGTGAGTTGCGGGACCGTGACGGGGAGGGCCGTCTGATGGATGACGCTGGGGAAGGACGTGGGGGCGAACGCGGGCACGCTCGATTCGGCGGCCTTCTTCAGGGCGTCTTCCTTGGTGACGAGGCCGCCGCGTCCGGTTGGCTTGATCTGGGACGGGTCCAGTCCTTCCTCGGCCACGACGCGGCGGGCCGCCGGGGAAAGGGGCGGTGTGACCGTTGGGGCCTTCTCGACGTTAAGGGGCCGGGCGGGCCGATCATTCCCGGCCGTTGTCGTCGCGCTCGGGTCGATCGCGCCGATCGTGGCGCCGATGTTCACGGTGGTCCCTTCCGACACGAGGACCTTCAGGACGCCCGTCAGGGGACTGGGCACGACGTTGCTCGCCTTGTCGGTCTCGAGTTCGAAGAGGGGTTCGCCGGTCTTCACGGCGGACCCGTCGGCCTTGAGCCAACGGGCCAGGATGCCCTCGGTGATCGACTCGCCGACCCCTGGGACCTTGATCTCGACGGCCGCCATCAATGGCCTCCTTCACCCGAGTACGCCGCGACGCGTTGGTTGCCGCGCGCGGAGACCAAGTGGGGCGTTTCCATGCTGATCGCCACGCGCACGAGTTCTTCTTGCTCGTGGTCGTGGATGTGGTGGGAACCGGTGGCGGGACTGGCGCTGGCATCGCGGGCGACGCAGTCGAAGGCGTGGCCGGTCGTCTCGTTCAGACGAGGCGCGACGAACGTCCAGCCCCCCATGTTCTGTGATTCTTCCTGGGCCCAGACCCATTCCTCGGCGTTGACGTAGCGATCGACCGCCGCGCTAAGGGGCCGTTCGGGCCAGGGATAAAACTGCTCCAGGCGGACGATCGCCACCTCACGTTGCTTGCCGGCTTCCTCGCGCTCGGCCACGAGGTCGTAGTAAATCTTGCCGCTACAGAGGACGACCCGGCGGACGGACTCCGGCTCGATCGTGTCGTCAATGACCTCTTGGAACGAGCCGCTCGTGAGGCTCGAAACGGAGGAGACGGCCTCCTTGTGACGGAGCAGGCTCTTGGGGGTCATCACGATCAGGGGCTTGCGGAAGTCGCGGCGGACCTGTCGGCGGAGGAGGTGGAAAAACTGCGCCGGGGTGGTGGCGTTGACGACTTGGATGTTCTCCTCGGCACAGAGTTGGAGGAACCGTTCCAGGCGACCGCTGGAGTGCTCGGGCCCTTGTCCCTCGTAGCCGTGGGGGAGGAGCATGACCAGTCCGCTGGCGCGTCCCCACTTGCTTTCGCCGGCCGCGATGAACTGGTCGATGATGACTTGGGCGCCGTTGGAGAAGTCGCCGAACTGGGCCTCCCAGAGGATGAGCATGTGAGGCTCGTCGAGGGAATAGCCGTAGTCGAACCCGAGCACGGCCGCCTCGGAGAGGAGGCTGTCGTAAACGCAGAGCTGGGCCTGGCCGGGCGCCAGGTTGTTGAGGGGGACGTGCCTCGCATTCGTCTTCACGTCGTAGAGATAGGCGTGACGATGGCTGAACGTGCCGCGGCGGCTGTCTTGTCCGCTGAGGCGCACGGGGGTCCCTTCCAGAAGCAGGCTGCCCATGGCGAGTGCCTCGGCGAGGCCCCAATCGATGGGACCGCCGCTCTCGAACGCCTTGAGACGGGCCGCCATGAGGCGTTCGATTTTCTGGTGCGGTTGGAACCCGTCGGGGTAGGCCGTCATCGCCTGAGCGACCAGGGTCAGGTGGTCGGAGCGTGCGCCGGTGTCGATTGGAGTGTGTCGGTATTCGGCCCGAAGGCCCTTCCAGTGGCCGCCGAAGCCCTTGAGCGGCGCCGGTGAGTTCTTGTGGTTGTGGACCTCGTCATAAACCGTTTGGAGTTTGTCTTCGAACGTTTCCGCGATCGTCTCGGCCTCGGCGACAGTCAGTTCCGCCTCTTGGATGAGCCTGTCCGTGTAGAGGGCCCGCACACCCCGATGGGCGCGGATCCGTTCGACCATGACCGGCTGGGTGAAGGCCGGCTCGTCTCCTTCGTTGTGGCCGTGCTTACGGTAGCAGACCATGTCGATCACGATGTCGCGGCCGAAAGTCTCGCGGAAGTCGGTGGCGAGTTCGCCGACGAAGACGACCGCCTCGGGGTCGTCGCCGTTGACGTGGAAGATGGGGGCCTCGATCATCTTGGCGACGTCGGTGCAATAGCGGGTGCTGCGGGCGTCGGCCGGAGAGGTCGTGAAGCCGATCTGGTTGTTGACGACGATGTGGATCGTCCCGCCCGTGCGATAGCCGGGCAATTGGGAGAGGTTCAAGGTCTCGGCGACCAGGCCCTGACCGGCGAAGGCGGCGTCGCCGTGGATGAGGATGGGAAGGCCGTATTTCCGGCCGTCGTCGCCGAACTGGCGTTGCTTGGCCCTCATCCGGCCTTCGACGACCGGATTCACGGCCTCCAGGTGGCTCGGGTTGGGGGTCAACGAGAGGTGAATGGTCTGGCCCTCGGCCGTGGTATGGTCGTGGGAATAGCCGAGGTGGTACTTCACGTCGCCGTCGCCACCTGCGGCGCTGGGGTGCTGGATGTCCTCGAACTCGCCGAAGATCATTCCGTAGGGCTTGTCCAGGGTGTTGGCCAAGACGTTGAGGCGGCCCCGGTGGGGCATGCCGATGACGATCTCGCGGACCTCGAACTGGGCCGACCGCTCGATCACGGCGTCGAGGAGCGGGATGAGCGATTCACCCCCTTCCAGCGAAAAACGCTTCTGGCCCATGTAATGGCTGTGCAGAAACGTCTCGAAAACTTCGGCCGCGTTGAGCTTCAAGACGACCCGGCGCTTTTTGCGGCGGTCGAAGCGGGGCCGGTTGCGGACGGGCTCCATCCGGTCTTGGAGCCAGTGGCGGATACGCAAGTCCTGGACGTGCATGTATTCGACGCCGATCGTCCGGCAGTAGGTCTCGCGGAGGATGGCGATCAAGTCGCGCAGGGTGGCTTGCTTGCTCGGGACGATCTTCGAGAAGAACACGCGATCGAGGTCGGCCTCGGTAAGGCCATGCGTCGCCAGTGCGAGCAACTCGTGCGAGTCGGGGGGTTTGACGAGTCCGAGAGGGTCGAGGTCGGCGAGATAGTGGCCGAACTCGCGATAGGCGTCCGTCAGGCGGGTCACGGCAGCCTGGGCCCGACCGCTTTCGAGATCGTCATCGTCAAGCGAACGCGCGAGACCCAGTTCAAAACCCTCGAAGAAGGTTTGCCAGGTGGGTCCCACCGACGCGGGGTCCTCGCGCCAGCGCCGGTGTTGCTCCTCGATCCACTCGAGATGGGAGCGATGGGCGACCGTCGAGCGATTCATGTGTTCCGATCCGTTTGGGGGCGAGTGCCGGACGTCCCCGCTCAGAGGGGGGCCGGTAGGCCGGGTTGCAGCGCCGTGACCCGGGGGAATCCGATTCATCATAACCCGGACCGAGGACGCCCCAAACCCCGAACCGAACTCTTTTCGACGCGAAACGACAATGGGCCCCGCAACCCCGAGCGGGGACCGCGCTCGGCGCGCACTCCGACACGTCCCGGACCCATCCTGATTGTTGTATACGGCGGCAAGGCCAAATCGTTCTCCTCGGAGGACCGGTTTTCTTCAAGGCCCGGTTGCCCTTGTGACGTCTTGGTCTTTGTTTTAGAGTCCGATAGGGAGACCTCGAACGAGGAACGAACGCATGCCGATCATCCGTCCGGGGCCCCCCCAACACCGCGGGAAAGTCCGAGACGTTCACGACTTGGGAGACGGCCGCCTCGTTTTGGTGGCCACTGATCGCATCAGCGCCTTCGATTGGGTCTTGCCCACGGCCATACCCGACAAGGGCCGGGTCCTCACGGGCATCAGCGCGTTCTGGTTCGAACTCCTGGAAACGCCGTCTCACCTGATTTCGACCAAAGTCGAAGACGCCTGGCCTGAGTTGGACGACCAGGAGAAGACGCGTCTTCAGGGGCGGTCAATGATCGTTCGCAAGGCGGCGGTCGTGCCGTTCGAATGTGTCGTCCGCGGTCATCTTTCCGGGAGTGGCTGGAAGGAGTACCGTTCGTCCGGGACTGTTTGCGGCGAGCGCTTGCCGGCCGACTTGGTCGAGAGCGACCGCCTTCCCGAACCGATCTTCACGCCGGCCACCAAGGCCCAGACCGGTCACGACGAGAATGTTCCCTTCGCTAGAATGGCCCAAACCATCGGATCGGACCTCGCCAACCGACTTCGCGAGCGGAGCATCCAGCTCTACCTGAAGGGGGCCCGCCACGCCGAGTCGAAGGGGCTCATCCTGGCCGACACCAAGTTCGAGTTCGGCATCGACCCGGAAGGGGCGCTCTTGCTGATTGACGAGGCCCTCACGCCCGATAGCTCGCGGTACTGGCCGGCCGACCAGTACCGACCCGGCGGGCCGCAACCGTCGTATGATAAGCAATACGTGCGCGACTGGCTCGAAACGACCGGCTGGGACAAGGCGAGTCCGCCGCCCGCCCTGCCCGACGAGGTCGTTCAACGCACGCGCGAGAAATATGTTCAAGCTTACGAATTGCTAACGGCCGCCTCGTTCCCCTGGAAGTGACATGCTCCGTTACCTGACTGCCGGCGAGTCCCACGGCCCGGCCCTGACGGCCATCGTTGAAGGGTTCCCGTCCGGCGTCCGACTCGACACCGAATTCCTCGACTTCGAACTCAAGCGAAGGCAAGGAGGGTACGGACGAGGCAAACGGCAAACGCTCGAAACCGACAAGGTGATCGTCGATTCCGGGACCTATCACGGGCTCACGACCGGGGCGCCGATCACCCTCCGACTGATCAACAACGACGCCAAACTGGAACGGCTCAAGCAGCCGGCCGCACCGCGCGGAGGACACATCGACCTCGCCGGCTCGATCAGCTACCAGACTGGGATCCGCCAGGTCCTCGAACGCGCCAGCGCCCGTGAAACGGCCCTCCGGGTGGCGGTCGGCGCCTTGGCCCGGCTCTTGCTACGGGAGGTCGGCATCGACGTTTTCGGCTACGTCCGCGAACTGGGCGGCATCGACGCCCCGCCCATCGGACTCGACCAGGCCATTCGCGACGTGAGCCCGATTTACTCGCTCTGTCCGGCCTCCGACCCGGCGATCGTGGCCGCGATCCACCAGGCCCGCGAAGCGGGAGACACCTTGGGCGGGATCGTCGAGACGATCGTGACCGGCTGCCCGATCGGCCTGGGCAGTCATGCCCAATGGGACCGCAAGTTGGACGCGCGTCTGGCCTCGGCCGTGATGAGCATTCAGGCGATCAAGGCCGTCGAGATTGGATTGGGGGTCGAAGCGGCGCGGCGTCCAGGCTCCAAGGTGATGGACCCGATAACGTTCGACGCGGACCACCCGGCCGACGATCGGCGTTTCGGCTTCCGAAGGCCCACCAACAACGCTGGAGGCATTGAAGGAGGGACCTCAAATGGAGAACCGATCGTCGTCCGGGCCGCCAAGAAGCCCATCAGCACCCTCGCGGCGCGCGGGCCTTCAATCAACATGGAGACCAAGCAGCCCCAGCCTGCGACCTATGAGAGGTCGGACGTCTGCGCTGTGCCGGCCGCGAGCGTGATCGTCGAGAACGTCGTGGCCTTCGAGATCGCGGCCGCGCTGCTGGAAAAATACACATCGAACAGTCTGGCGTCGCTCCAGGCGACCATGAAGGCCGCGGAAGACCTGGCCCGAAACCACGTTTCAAACTGGCGAGACGACTGACTCAAGGAAGCGGATTTGGCGGTGGCCCATTCCCAGGGAGGGGAACGTGAAGCGTCCTTGGCGGCGAGTCGTGGCGACGTGCGTCTTAGTCATGGGGACTGTCGCGCCGACCGCTTTCATGATCTGGACGGCCCTCGAGATGCGCGGGCCCGCGCACTTGCGAGCGGCCGAGAAGGCGTTGACGCGGCGAATCGGTTTGAACGTCCGGGTCGAGTCGGTCCGGTATCCGAGGCCGGGCGAGGTCCTCTATCGGGGCGTTTACTTCGCGCAGGGGGAGCCGCGAGGCCCCGCATATGCGACCGTGGCGCGGGCCGACGAGTTGCATGTCGGACATGTCGATCGCGAAGTGCGCGTTCAGACGGTGGGATTACGCCTTCGGGGAGACGGGCCGCGTCAGGCCGTGGAGCAGATCGCCGGTCTCCTCGGTCATGCCGGCGACGGCTCCTGGGACCGACTCAGCCTCCTCGCGCCGACCTGTCATGTCGAACTGGGAAACGCCGGGCCCGTTTTTGAACTGACGGACCTCGTGGCGACCTATCACGAGGACCGAGGCGCGCCGACGGTCTCGGCCAGTTTTCGCGGGAAGCGCGGGGAGGCCGAAAGCCGGTGTGAGTTGGTGCTCACGCGAGATCGCCAGGGGCCTTCGGTGCGTCACCGGCTCAAAGTCGCGACTCGGGAAGGGGACCCACTTTCGGCCCGCGCCCTTGACCCCTTCTTCGATGCCGCGGCCTGGCTCGGGCCCAAGGCTCGCCTTTGGGGCACGTTGGCCCTGGAGCGACTCGAAGGGGCCGAATGGTCGGCCGAGTTCCAAGGTCGGCTCATCGACGTTGACCTGGAAGCGCTCGTCGGCCGGCGTTTCGCCGATCATCGATTGAACGGGCTCGCCCAGATGGAATTCCGTTCCGCGCGTTGGGGAGACCGCGGAGCGCTCGGGTTCGGTTGGGTCGATGCCGAAGGGTCGATCACCGCCGGTCCCGGTTCCATCAGCCGAGGCCTTCTGGATGCGATGGGGCGACAGCTTCGCTTCCGCTCGCCCGCCTCGATTGGTACGCTCGGGCCAGACGTGCCCTTCCAGGCGCTTGGACTGACCTTCTCGATGACGGCGGAAGGGGGCCTTGTCCTGGGAGGCGCCCTCGATCGCGATCGGCCCACCGACGCCGTGATTGTGGACAGTCAGCGTGTCATCGCGTCGGCGCCAAGAGAAACCGGCGACGTGCGCGCCCTGGTGAATGCCCTCTTCTCGGGGAGCGTTGAAAGCCCTGAGTTGATGGTCCCAGGCGACCGCGACGCCGCGAGCGTCCAACGCTACCTGCCCGCGCCGGCGAGCCTGGCCGCGCAACCGGCAGGCGTGGTCCGATAGACCGTTCCATCCCCTCGGGGTGTTGACAGGGCCGCCACGCCACATCCATAAAGGAAGGGCCTGCAGGGTCCGCTCGGCCGAAGATCGACCTGCTTCCGCGCTTCCCCCCCGCGTCATTGGTGTTTCGGCCTTCGCGAGTGTCCCCCGACCGCCCTCCGATCCGTAGCGTTCGTGACCGCCACGCGGCCCCGAGCGGTCTCTCGCTTCTGGCCCGTCCTCACCTTGTCCGACCCCGCCGAGGGAGATGCCGACGATGTCCTTCCTGCCGCGATTGTTCCAGGTCCCTCGGTCCCTCTGGGTCTGGGCGGTCGTCTGTTTTGTTTGGGTGGCCGGACTCGCGTTGGTGTCGTCCGCACCCGCCTCCATTCAGGACGAAGACGCGGTCAAGAAGGCCGAGGACATGCCCGCGGCCCCCAAGGCGGCCGACTCGGGCGCCGGCGTCGCCCCCAAGGTCCAAACCAAGAGCTACTTCTGGTGGGCCGTCGAGGCGTCGGGGCCCATTGGCGCGTTCATCGTGGTCCTCTCGCTCTTCTTCACCGCCCATGTGATCCGCCTCTTCCTTGAGTTTCGCATTTCGGAAGCGGTGCCCGCACACTTGGTCGAGCAACTGGAACTGGCCATCAAAGACAAGAAGTTCCAGGAAGCCTACGACCTCTGCCGCGACGACAACTCCTTTCTGGCGCGACTGGTCCGAACCGGCGTGGCCAACCTTCCCGCCGGTCGTGCCGAGGCCAAAGAGGCCATGAACGCAATCAGCGAGGAGATCGTCGTGGGAATGGACCAGAAGATCAGCTACCTGGCCACGATCGGCACACTCGGCCCGATGATCGGCCTTGTCGGCACGATCGCGGGGATGATCGACAGCTTCCAAACGATCGCCACGGCCGGCGGTACCCAACCTCGCGCCGATCAGGTGGCTCGCGGCATCTCCATGGCCCTCTACATCACTTTGGAAGGGGTCTCCCTGGCGGTCCCGGCGATCTTCTTCTTCGCCTTCTTCAGAAACCGAATCGCGTCCATCACCATGGAGGCCAACAAAGTGGCCGACCGCACCATCAACGCTTTCTGGAACGCCGCCCGTCAGGGGCAACCCGCCAAACCGGCCCAACAAGGCGCCGCCGTCTGAGACGACACTCCTCCAAAGGGACCAGCAGGCGGCATCGGAGCACGCATGGCGGGCACGTTCAGCGAAGAACTCAAGGCCGAGCCCAACCTCACCCCCTTGCTGGACGTCGTCTTCCAGCTCATCACCTTCTTCATGCTGGTGATCAACTTCAGCCAAGACACGTATGACGCGCGCATCAAGCTGCCTGTGGCCCCCTCCGCGAAGCCGGTCGACTCCGCCCAGGCGGCCGAGGACCGGCTCGTTTTGAACATCAATCCCAATGGTACGCTCCTTCTCAACGGCCGCGAATTCGGACCCGACGAGGCCGCCCGCGAAATGCAACTTCAGGCCGACCTTGTCAAATTGAACTTCCGCAACAAGCCGGACTTCGACCCCAACAACTTGCCGACGACGCTGGTGATCCGGGCCGATCGGAACACCCCCTTCGAACCTCTTCACAAACTCATCGTCGCCTGCCAGACCAACGGCTTCCGCAAGTTCTCCCTCAAGGCCATGACCAGGGGCAATTGATCCGTCCAACCGACCGCGACCTGAAATGACGTTTCCCTTATGAATAAGAAGAAGTCCATCCGCCGCACGTCCGACGGGCCCGAAGTACCCATCACTCCCATGCTGGACATGGCCTTCCAGCTCTTGACTTTCTTCGTCTTGACCTATCACCCCGCACCCGTCGAAGGCCAGTTCTCCATGAGCCTGCTGCCTCCGCAGCCGGCCACCAACCTCGACGCCACCCCGCCCCCCGATGCGGCGCCCAGCAACGAACTCCCCGCGACCCTCCGGACGGTGACGACCACCCTGCGCGCCGACGACACGGGCGGTCTGGGACGGATCACCCTCGGCGATGTGGACATGCGGGACCTCGACGAACTTGCCGAAAAAGCCAAGGAGGTCCTCGAAAACCCCGAACTCCCGTTCGATCAGGCCCTGATCCAGGTCGACCCCAAATTGCGCTACGAGGGCCTTTTGCAGGTCGTGGACGTCCTCTCGAAATACACGACCAAGATCGCCTTCACGATCCTCGACGAGGTTGTCCCCGGGGCCAATCTCTGATGACTCGGAAGGGTCTCTTTCTGGGGTCGGAACTGCCACGCGTGCTCGTCCTGGCGGCGATCGCGCTCGTGGGTTGGCCCTTGGCCTGCATCTACGGTGGCCGTCCCTCGCCCCCCAAGACGAACGTCAGGCCGATCGCCGAGTTGCCCCCACTGCCCCCACCCGATGACTCGGTCGTCTTCGCCGGGACCCAAGACAAGACGCCGCTCAACTTCCGAGACAACCCGGCCTATGCCGAACTCCTGGAACGATCGCGCTCCCGCTCGGCGGCGGCCCTCGCCGCGGAGGCACGCCGCGACGTTACACCTCGCCAGTTGCTCCAAGCCCCAGCCCGTTACCGGGGCATTCCGATCCATCTGGAAGGGACCGCGCTTAGGGTCTCGCGGAACGAAGTGAAGGACACGCTCCTCACGACCAAAGGCCATCTCTACGAGGCCTGGGTACGGGTCGTCGATGAACCTCGCTTCCCGGTCTGCCTCGCCTTCGAGGTCCCGCCGGCCGGCCTTCCGGGGGGCCGAGATATCCAAGAGTACGTTGGATTCGATGGATACTTCTTCAAACTGATGGCCTACGACGCCGGGGACGGGCCGCGTTTCGCGCCCTTGCTCGTGGGCCGGTTGGGCTGGGCGCCCAACGACGCGACGCAAGGCGCTGAGGTCCAAGAGAAGGGTTGGTTGGACCGCCCCTTCCCGGGGCTGCCCTACAGCCGACGGCACGTCATGCTGGCCTTGCTCGGGGTCATGATGGTGGTCACGATGGGCCGGATCATGCTGGGACTCTTTGGGGTCGGCCGTCGTGAGACCGTGGGGACCAAACCGCGCGCCACGCTGATGGCGGAGAGCATCGAACCCGACGAACTGACCAACTTCCTCAGGGGCGAGGCGGGCGAGGACTCGAACTCCGGGCCGTCTTGATCGACATAGCGTTTTTTTGACATTCGCGTTGGGACATGGATAAAAAGACCTTGGCGGAGCGCCCTCGGGTGACGGGGCCCTCCCGAACGACGAGACGAGGAACGAGAACGTGGCCGAACCGTACGACCTGATTGTCATCGGCGCCGGGCCCGGCGGTTATGTGGCCGCCATTCGAGCGGCCCAACTGGCGATGAAGGTGGCTTGCGTGGAGAAGCGGCCGTCTCTGGGCGGCACCTGCCTCAACGTCGGCTGCATCCCCTCCAAGGCGCTGCTCGATTCCAGCGAACTCTACCATCTCGCCAAGGAGCGCTTCGGCAAGCACGGCATTCAGGTCGGCAACCTCGGCCTCGACGTCCCCAAGATGATCGCCCGCAAGGAAGAGGTCGTCCGCGGACTCACCACGGGGATTCGCGGGCTCTTCAAAAAGAACAAGGTCGACAGCCATTTCGGTTTCGGACGCATCACGTCTCCGACGACCGTTCAGGTCAAGAATGCCGAAGGACAAGAGAGGTCTCTGGAAGCGAAACACATCTTGATTGCCACGGGGAGCGAACCGATCGAACTCCCCTTCCTCAAGTTCGACGGGCAAACGGTCGTCAGCTCGACCGAGGCCCTCTGCTTCGAGAAGGTCCCCGAGCATTTGCTGGTGGTCGGCGCAGGGTACATCGGCCTGGAACTCGGCTCGGTCTGGAAGCGCCTGGGCTCACGGGTCTCGGTGGTCGAGTTCCTGCCGCGCATCGTCCCGATGGCCGACCTGGAAGTCGGGGCCTTGCTTTTCAAGTCGCTCCAACGGCAAGGGATGGAATTCCACCTCGAAACCAAGGTGACGGGCGCCGACCTAAAGGATGCCAAGGCGGTCGTCCGCACCGAAACAAAGGACGGCAAAGCGCTTGACTTCCCTTGCGACAAGGTGCTCGTGAGTGTGGGACGAAGGGCCTTCGTCGATGGCCTCGGGCTCGATGAGGTCGGCGTGGCTTATGAAAAGAAGACAGGCAAGGTGCCCGTCGACGCCCACTTTCGAACGAACGTGCCGACCATCTCGGCGATCGGCGACGTGATCGCCGGGCCGATGCTGGCCCACAAGGCCGAAGAGGAAGGGGTCGCCTTCGCCGAGGCGCTCGCCGGCAAGGCGGGCCACGTCAACTACGAGACCATCCCCAGCGTCATCTACACATGGCCGGAAATGGCGAGTGTGGGACTTACCGAGGAGCAAGTCAAGGAGCAAGGCACCGCGTACAAGGTCGGCAAGTTCCCGTTCCTCGCCAACGGCCGGGCCAAGGCGATGGATGAGACCGAGGGGCTCGTCAAGATCATCGCCGACGCCAAGTCCGACCGCGTTTTAGGGGTCCATATCATCGGCCCGCGCGCCTCGGACATGATCGCCGAGGCGGTCGCCACCATGGAATACTCGGGAAGCGCCGAGGACATCGCGCGGACCTGTCACGCGCACCCGACGCTCTCGGAGGCCGTGAAGGAAGCGGCGCTGGCCGTCGACGGGCGAGCGATCCACTTATGAGGAAGCGGCCGATTCAGGCCAAGAGCGGGGGCAGGTCGCGGCCTCGCCCCGTCTGGCCCAGCAATTCCAACAGGCGGTTGTCGCTGGGATAGGCATGGCCCCGATACTGGCGGAACGCCTCCGCGTGCTCGACGCCGACCTCCTTGCCGCGCTTCCGCGACCAGTGCTCCTGACTGTCCAGGTACTCGTCGATCCCATGCTGGCGCAACAACCAGTCGCGCTGACTCGCGTGACAGGCCAACATCTTCTTCTTGAGATCGAAGACCGATGTGACATCGACATGAAAGTCGATCGGCACGGGGATGCCATCGCGATCGTGACCTTCCAGGGCGTCCACGAAATAGAGATGGGGGATGCGGTCCAGGGCCGGCGCCGGGTCCCATTGGCGGGTCTTGTAGTTGGGCGCCGGGGCCGCGAAGAGGGCGTCGCGCACCAGAAGGCTCGTCATTTCGTGGTCGCACAGGTAATCGACCGGGGGCGCCGTCAGGACCATGTGCGGCCGGGCCCGTCGGACCGTCTCCACGACCCGGCGCCTTGATTCGTCGTCGTTGAAGATCGCCAGGTCGCGGAATTCGAGGCAGAGATAGTCGGCACCGATGAGGTCGGCGGCGGCCTTCGCCTCGGCGCGCCGGATCGCCGAGATCTCCTCCGGACCATGTACAGCGCTGCCGCAATCGCCGGGAGTCATGGTCGCGATCGTGACCTGACAACCGCGATGCGCGAGGAGTGCGAGCGTGCCCGCGCATTGGAACTCGACATCATCGGGATGGGCGTGAATCGCCAGGACCCGCACCGCCTCGGACATGGCCGACCCCCCTCACTGGAAAAAAAAGAAAATGTTCTGGCGTGTACTAGACGACCATTGTACATTACCACTCAAAGGGACAGGAAGTGATCGTCCATACCCTGACAAGGGACGGCACGCCGTTCCCGCAACCGGAGACCGATCATGGCCGACCTCGAATCACTGACCCCCCGGCAGAAGGAAATCTACCTGTTCATACGCGGAAAGATCCAAGGCCGGGGCTACGGCCCGACCGTCCGTGAGATCGGCAACGAGTTCGAGATCAAGAGCCCCAACGGCGTCATGTGTCATCTCAAGGCCCTTCAGAAGAAGGGGCTCATCCATCGTGAGGCGAACATGTCGCGCGCGATCCAACTCTTGCAGGACTCGGTCAGCGGCGCAGGTCCCGAACTGAAACTGAGGGGCCGGATCGCGGCGGGCGTTCCGCTCGAAGCGGTGGAAAACGCGGAAGCGTTCAGCTTCGACGAATGGCAGAAAGACGCCGATCGCAAGTTCGTCCTCCAAGTGACCGGCGATTCCATGATCGAGGCCCACATCGCCGACGGCGACTTCGTGATCATCAAGGCCCAGGAGACCGCCCGCGACGGCCAAATCGCCGCCGTTCTGGACGACGACGGAGGTGCGACCCTCAAGCGCTTTTACAAAGAAAAGAACCGCTTTCGTCTCGAACCGGCCAACAAGACGATGAAGCCGATCTATCGGGACAAGGTCTCCGTCATCGGCGTGCTTGTCGGCGTCGTCCGCAAGTGCTCTTGAGGGCCTGATGGGACGTCGAAGCCGCAAGACCTTGATTGACGCGCCTCCCCATTTCGGGGAAAACGATGGCCCGCGATGTCCGACTGGGACCGGGTCCCCGATAAGCCTGGTGCAAGGCCCCACGGTCAGGTTGACATGGGGCCCCAACCCAGAGGAGGCCACCATGTCCATCCTGTTGCTCTGGACCACGCTGCTTTTGATCGTCCCCGCCAAGGTCCTTTGGGACGCCTACGAAGATTGGCGATTCGGCACCAGCCAGGTTGATCAGGGGGCACTTCTCTTCGGTACGACCGAAGCCGCGAGCGTCTCGGACCTCGATCGTCCCGAACGCTTGGGAGGGACGCTTCTCGGGGCCAAGGCCGCCTGAGAATCCAGCCGGCGTTGGAATCGACCGTGTAAAATAGGTAATAGCGCGGGGACGGTGGGCAGTTTGTCCCGACCTTGACCACCTCCCAACTTGCTGACCGATCGTCCCTCACTTGTGGGCCCTTCGCCATGCGAGGTCTCTGGTTGTTCGTGTTCGCGCTGGGAGTCCCCTTCTTCACGGCCGCCCGCGCGGGCGACACGGGGCGACCACCCAACATTCTTGTCATCGTGGCCGACGATGTGGGATGGGGCGAATTTGGGTTTCAAGGAAGGCGCGACGTTCCCACACCCCACATCGATTCGATCGCGCGAGAAGGGGTCCGGTTCACACAGGGATACGTCTCTTGCCCGGTCTGTGCTCCCACGCGCGCCGGGCTCCTGACTGGGAAGTACCCCACTCGTTTCGGCTTCGAACTTTACGACGCGGGCAAGGATAGCGGTATCCCGGACAATGTCCCCACGTTGGCCCAACGCCTGCGGTCCTTAGGATACGAGACGAGCGCCGTGGGAAAATGGCATGTGGGGCTAAAAGAGCGGTTTCGGCCCCTTCGACGTGGTTTTCAGGATTATTATGGGACGCTCCTCAATTCTCCATATTTTCGACCCGAACTTTTTCTGGATACGCGAGTTTCGGCCCGCTTTCTCAACATTGACGATCCTGGTTTCTACACGACGACCGCGTATGGGGAACGTGCGGTCGAGTCGGTCCAATTGCGCCATGGGAAACCCTGGTTTCTCTATCTCGCGTTCAACGCGGCACACACGCCGTATCAGGCACCGCAGGAGTACGTCGAGCAATAGCTGACCCACGAGCAGGTACCAGTCACGTCTGCGCCGTAGCAGGAGCCCTGGGCCTTGGTCGCATCGCGCGCCGAGCCCCACGATCATGGATCCGCGCGCCACGCTAGGGGCTGCCCGTTACGCGAGGGGTCACGAGCACACCCCCGACGTGCAGCGCGGCGACACACCCGGGCAGACGCGCCCGCACATGCCGCAGTTCATGGGGTCTTCCGAGAGGGTGGCGCAGCGGCTGGTGCAGAAGGTCGTCCCGCTGGGGCACGCGCCGCAGACGCCGCTGTTGCACGACAGGCCCGAGGCGCAGGCGTTTCCACACGCGCCACAGTTCATGGGGTCGGCCATGACGGAGGTGCAGTGATCGCGGCAGAAGGTCGTCCCGGAGGGGCACGCGCCGCAGACGCCGCTGTTGCACGACTGCCCCGTGGGGCAGACGTTTCCACACGCGCCGCAGTTCGCGGGGTCGGCCATGATCGCGGCGCAGTGGTCGCGGCAGAAGGTCGTCCCGGAGGGGCACGCGCCGCACGTGCCGCTGTTGCAGGACTGCCCTGTGGGGCACGCGTTTCCGCAGGCGCCGCAGTTCATGGGGTCGTTGCTGAGGAAGACGCAGTGGTCGCGGCAGAAGGTCTGCCCCGACGGGCACGCACCGCACGTCCCGCTGTTGCAGGACTGCCCAGCGGAACAGGCGTTTCCACACGTGCCGCAGTTCGTGGGGTCGCCAGCGAGCGAGGTGCAGTGATCGCGGCAGAAGGTCTGCCCCGACGGGCACGCGCCGCACGTCCCGCTGTTGCACGCCATGCTGGTGGGGCACACGTTGCCGCATGCACCGCAGTTGGAGGGGTCGCGGGTGATGTCCGAGCAGTGGTCGCGGCAGTAGAGCTGGCCCGTGGGGCAGCTCGGGGTCGCGTCCACGCCGGCGTCGGTGGCGGGGGTCTGGCAACGGCCCGCGTTGCAGAGCGTCCCCGCGGGGCAACTGTTGCCGCACGCGCCGCAGTTGGAGGGATTCTCCTGCGTGTTGACGCAGACGCTGCCGCAGAGGACGAGGCCGGTCATGCAGCCGGTCGTTGCGTCGGCGCCGGCGTCGATGCCCGCGTCGGTCGTCGGTGTGGTGCAGCGGCCCGCCACGCAGCTCTGCCCCGTGGCGCATGCGTTGCCGCAGGCGCCGCAGTGCGCCGT
>CALLYK010000452.1 GCA_937858365.1 uncultured Isosphaeraceae bacterium
AGTTCCAGGTGGGGAATTTTGCACACTAGGGTGATATTACGGGATGAGGTCATGTTAGTCAAGATGGGGGCTTGGGGAAATCCTCGGAATGATCGAGCGGGTTGTGGCTCTGGGAAACATGGGGAATCGTCCGGGTGCACCACGGCCCCGCGGGGGCGACCGTTTGCCGCCACGGATTTCCCCCCTGGGTACAGACGGTCGCCCCAACGGGGCTGCGGGATCGCGAGGCAGGGGTGAAACCCCTGGGCTAGCTCGCACCTTGGGCGACATATGGCGCTATTGGGGCAACGGGACCGCCGGGCCTTACGGAAGTCCGAGGACCTCACCCTGCGACGTGGCCCGACTCACTTCGCGTGTGGAAACTCGGTGCCCTTCAGACAACACAGGCAAATGTATTAAATCGAATCATGATTCTGGCCCGTTCCGGAAAGACCGGGGAGCTGTTGGGGGCCGCCTTGCTCGCGGCCCGTCCCCAACGAGTGGCCGGCGAGCTTCAAACGACGGTGATTCGGGAGGAGACACGGTCGCCCGCCAGGAGCTCCAGGGCCGCATGAAGGGCCAGTTGTCGGAGGTGGTGGGAGTTCACCTGGCCACTCACGACCACGTGCCCCGAGTCCTCTTCAACGCTGAGGTCGCGAATCCGACCATAGGTGCTCCGCAAAACTCGGCGCTGGACGAGTTGAGTGAGCGTCAAGTCCCTTTCGTCGATCGCACATACCACCATGTTGCGCTCCCCTCGTATCGGTGATCGTCGAAGCAGTCGCGTCCCGGGAATGCTCGAAGACGTCGTGGAATGCTGGGGGGGGACCGAACGAAGCGGTTTACTTTGGCAGGTCCGAAGGGCCATCGCAAGGCCCCCGCGAAGAAACCGGGGCGGCCTTCTTCGTATGAATGAGGGTCCCCCCAATGAGCGAGGGAGTGAACGGTCCGGGCCGACCGTGCCTCATTAAGCGAAGACAGGGCCCGCGTGGGGGGAACCGGCGGTTTGTCGAGGTGTTGGCGCGTCGCCAAGGACGCTGCGCCCGGGGGGCGCCGTCAGGCATTCGAGTGGTCGATTGGCGTGGGAGGTGGGGCACGTCCATGCGGCCGTCCTTGCGGTCCCTGACGCTGTCGTCCATCCGATCGAGCGGTCGGGGGAAGCTGGTCGGGTGGTCGTGCCCACGGCCGGCACCGTTCCAGGGCACGACCATCACAATTTCAACATACTTTCCCGACGATTTCCAGGGGCCACCGACGGAAAGTAAGGCAGGGATCGCGAGACCGCCCACCGATTGCAAGATGCATTATATATCTATGCAATTTGTTGGTCTGACTGTGTGTGGGAACGCAGTCCTTGAACGCGATCGTGGGCCGGGGGCGCGAATTCCCTGGACACCGAGCGGTCCTCAAGAACGAGTCTGGAATCGGAAAATGCCTGGGCCGCTCGACGCGCGATTGACGCTCAACCCACCGCCGTGATCGCCCGCACCCGTTCGGGCGAACCGTGTTCGCCCTTTGTGGATCGTTGCGTGATAATTTGTTGGACCCAGGTCTTGCAATCCAACACGTCGTTCGCTACGGTTTCCACATCTCTTCTTCTTGGGTCCGTCTCTCAGACTCGATCGGTGGACACCGTCGTCCTGTCCTTGTCAGGTCTTTCTGGCGCGGGAGCGAAGGTCTTGTGCGCCGTCTTCCAGGGAACGTCGATAGGACCTTGGATGCACAAGGCCCAAAGGGTGGGCCCCCGGTCCCTCGGTTCGTCCTTTTTCGTCTCAGGAGGTCCTGATCGATGTTCGGCAAGTTGACGCGCCGGTCCCTCCTCGGGCTGGTCCCCTTGCTCCTCCCGTTCCTGGGTTCATTCACCTTCTCGGGCTGTGGGGACGACAATAAGCCAGGCACCGTCGTCGCCCCGAACGAGCAGTCGAAGACCGCAGAAGCCAACATGGAAGAGTTCATGAGGTCCCAGAACGCGGCGAAGGGTAAGACTGCGACCAAGAAGTGATTCGGGCCGTTTTTCCGACGTTGCGTGCGCCTCGTGACCCAAATCGATGGGGTCTCATCCCGGTGTCCTTCTCCCGAGTTGTGAGACCCTCCCGCTGATGTTCCTGAGGTCGGTGTTTTCGTCCGTCTTTCTTTCCTCTCATCCGTTCCGCCCGGGAGTCGTTCCATGACCAAACGTTCGCGTCCAGGGTTCACGCTCATCGAGCTCCTTGTCGTCATCGCCATCATCGGGGTCCTCATCGCCTTGCTTCTTCCCGCCGTCCAGCAGGCCCGCGAGGCCGCTCGCCGGATCCACTGCACCAACAACCTCAAGCAGATCGGGCTGGGGCTGCACAACTACCATTCCACCCACAACGTCTTCCCGCCGGGTGGTTCCCGCAACCCTTACGAGTTCCCCGGGGTTTACGATAGCGGCACGGCCAATCCGACCACCGGCTACCCCTCGTGGGACAGTTGGAGCGCCCACGCCTTGCTGCTGCCCTACGTCGAGCAGACCGCCCTTTTCGCCGCGATCAATTTCAACTATGGTTCCGGGGCGCGCGGCGGCACGGGCGCCGCGATGAACTCGACCGTGTACCTCTCGGTGGTCACCACGTTCCTTTGCCCGTCCGACACCAACGCGGGCTCTCGTAGCGGCAACACGTGCAACTACTTCTCCAGCCAGGGCACGTCCACCTACAACTGCTGCAACAACAACCTGCGCACGGTGACGGGCCTTTTCGGCAATGAGGCCGCCTTCGGTGTCGCCGACTGCAAGGACGGGACGTCTTCGACCATCGCCTTCTCCGAGTCGCTCACCAGCGAGGCCACCCCCCGCGTCAACCAACGCGGCAATTCGACCGGCAATATCGGCTCGAACATGGCGGCCAATCAGCTCGACGTCTCCACGATGGTCAACGGCGTCGCGGCCGTGAAGAACGACCTGCAACTCTGTTCCACGCGGTATCAGACCAGCTTCGGTGGCGGCAACGGCAGCCGCTGGGGCAACGGGGCGATGGGTTACAGCATCTTCAACACGGTGGCCACCCCCAACGCGACCAAGTGGGGGGCTTGCCGGATGGACTGCTGCGTCCAGGCCCAGCACGCCCACTACATCAACGCGATGAGCTACCACTCGGGCGGTGTGAACGTGGTCTTCGGCGACGGCTCGGTCAAGTTCATCAAGGACACGATCGCCATGCCGACCTGGTGGTCGCTGGGCACCAAGGCCAACGGCGAAGTCGTCTCCTCCGACGCCTACCAATGATCGCCGCGCGCTTGACGGCGTAGGCCGGCAAACGTCAGTCGACCCAAGAAAGACATGGGGCCCTCGCGACGGTCGATTCAAGCCGTCGCGAGGGCCTTCGCGCGTGTCGTTTAATCGCGACGGGGCCGGGCCAGGTCGAAGAGAAGGCGTTCCAGAATGACGCGCGGGGGAAGGGTCGAGTTCCCTTTCAAATCCAGGTCCGCCTGAAGGAGCATCGCGGGGAGCCTCCCCACGCGCGTCGGCCCCAGGTGCGTGTGCTGCTTGAGCGTCTTGTCGATGGCGTCTTTGAAATTGGGGATGCCCGCCCGACTGAGTGCTTCCGCGGGTGTGACGCGGGCCTTGCGTAGCTCGCCGGCGTGGTGGACCTTCCGGAGATTGGCGGTCATCGCCGCGAGGAGTCCGACCGGGTGTTCGCCCGCGTCGATCAAACGGTCGAGCAGGGTGATCGCCTGGGCGGCGTCTCCCGTCGTGGCGGCTTCGAGGGCCTTCCAGATCGTCTCGATCCGGCCGGCCCGAACATTGCGAGCCACGTCGGCAGGCTCGATCACGCTCGTCGAAGCCACGGCGGTCGCCAGCTTCTCCAGCTCCGAGACCAAAAGGCCGAGTTGGGGGCCTACGAGTTCGAGAAGGAGACGGAGCGCCTCGTCGGTGATCTTCACTTGATGGCGGATTTGGGCGAGTCGCTTGAGAAAGCGTGGGAGTTCGCGTTCCGGTGGGGCCTTGCAATCGACCGAGAGGCCCACTTGCTCGACGATCTTCGCGAGCTTGGTCGAGGCGGTCCAGACCTTGACGTCGAGCATGAGCACACCCGTGCTGGACGGGTGTTCGGCATACGCCTCCAACTCCCGCCGGTGGGCCGTGACGAAGGCGTCGGCCCCTTCCACGACCACCACGCGTTTGGGGTCGAGGAACGGCAACGTGCGGACCTCATCGAGCACGTCTGCCAGGCCGACCTCATCCCCCGCGACCCGATGGACGGCCGGGCCGTCGTCGTCGCCGTCGAGAAGGGCCCGAAGGATGGCGCGTCGCGATTCCCCCTTAAGGAAGGGCTCGTCGCCGAAGAGCGCGTAGACCGGCCTCAGCGGTACGTTCGAAGGATCGGCGATCAATTCCGTGGACAACATGGGGGACCTCGCCAACAGTGTCCCACTCGTCGCCGATGGAAACAAGTCCACCAGGCCGTTCCGTCGGCGCGGGGGCGAGGGTCCGACCCCGACGTTCACGCGGAGACCGTGAAGGTCTGCACGGGCACGGCGTTCATTCCCGACTTCTGCCAGGTCCGCGGCTCCGGCTGGGCGAAGCCATTGAGGTCCACCGCGCGTACGCGCAAGTCATAACTGCCCGGCCCAAGTCCTTCCCAACGCACGCTGAAGGGGGTCATGCTGTAAGGCATCGGCCAGCACCGAGGACGGCCGGTGGTTGGGTCGAAACCCCAAACGTCGCGCGGGGCCGTGCCCGCGGGTAGGATCGTCCCCCAATCCTCGGGGGGTGCCATCAGGGAGCAAGGACGCCAGTCGGCCGTCGTCCAGGCCGGGTGGTCGTCGGCGAGTGGCGCCTTCTCCGCGGGGCGGACCCACGCCTCGACGCGCTTCAAACCGGACAAGCCCGACATCACCGTCCCGGTCAACACGATCGGTTCCCCGGCGCGGAACACGGGCGAGCCCTTGGGCAAGTAGGCGGCCGTCTTCAGGTGCGATTCCGGGTCGTTGTTCGAGAGCGCGTAAGTGTCGTTGGCCTTGTAATCATTGGTGAGCACGATCCGATGGAGCCACTTGATCGACTTGAAGCCGTGCGCCCAGGGGACGACCATGCGCACCGGGCCCCCGCGCAAGAGGGAAATGTCCTCGCCGTTGAGGCGGTAGGCCAGCATGGCGGGCGGCTCGGTCGGCGGCGATTCCATCGCCTGCGTGTAACTGAGTGAGGACTGAAAGACCTGCGCCGGGTCGTTGTTATGAAAACCCCAGTAATAGACCCTGCGCACGTTGGTGGTCCTGCCGATGAGCCGAAGCACCTCGCGGAGCGGCACCCCCTCCCACAACCCTTGGCCGAGGGGCGAAGGGATGTTCAAGCATTGCATTGCTTTTAGGTATGTCACTCCGTGGGTCCGACCCACTTCGCGCAGGGTGTCGAGGTCGATCGCGGTACCGTCTTCGACCTGGGCGGGACGCGGCACCCGGCAAGAACCGTCGCCGACCACTTCGAGCCGCCACGTGTCGGCGGTGAGTCGCGCCGTTCGCAGGGCTTCCCCCTCGAGGGTGTGCGGCTTCGGATTTCCGCGCGAGACGTCGACGAAGGCGCGTGGGTCGGTGAGGTAGGGGGTTGAAGGGGCCGTGTCTTGACCGTGCGGGGTGTCATCGGGGCCGGCGCCGAAAGATGCCCCTGGGGCCAATCCCGCCGCCGCGGTCACACCAAGAAAACGACGACGGTCAAGCATCGCGAGAAGACTCCAGCGCGGGCCGAACTTCGGAGGATGGTCGATCAGACGAGGACCTCGTGGACGACCCGGCCGCCGACGTCGGTCAAGCGGAAGTCTCGGCCGCTGTAACGAAACGTGAGGCGTTCGTGGTCGAGGCCGAGAAGGTGGAGGATCGTGGCGTGAAGGTCGTGCATGTGGACCTTGTCGCGGACGGCCTTCAGGCCGAATTCATCAGTCTCACCAAAGGCGAAGCCGGGCCTCACGCCGCCGCCGGCCAGCCAAACGGTGAAGCCGTTGGGGTTGTGGTCGCGACCGGTCCCGTTCTTCTCGGCGTAGGGCGTGCGTCCGAACTCACTACCCCACCAGACGAGTGTGTCGTCGAGCAAGCCGCGATGTTTCAGGTCGGTGAGAAGGCCGGCGATCGGACGGTCCACGGCGCGGGCGTGGTCGCCGTGCTTGGGCAGGTTGGAATGCTGGTCCCAAGCGGGGTTGGCGGTGCTGTCGCCGTAGGTCACCTGAATGAACCGCACGCCCTGTTCACATAGCCGCCGGGCGAGCAGACACTGCCGGCCGAAGTTCTCGGTGGCGGGTTCGTCGATGCCGTAAAGAGAGAACGTCTCCTTGGTCTCGCCCGCGAGGTCGAGGACGTCGGGCGCATGTCCTTGCATTCGCCAGGCGAGTTCATACGAGGCCACGACCGCGTCGAGCTCGGTGTCACCTGGTCGAAGTCGGGCCTGTTCGGCGTTCAAGGCCCGGAGCAAGTCGAGTTCGCGCTCCTGCGTGTCTCGGGAAAGGTGAGAGTTGGTCAGGTTGCGGATGGTCGCTTTCGAGGCCGGAGCACCGGCCTTGCCGAGGGAAGTTCCTTGATAAATCGCGGGTAGGAAGGCGGGGCCGTAGTTACGCGCGCCGCCGTTGCCGGAGGAAGGTCCAATCGTGACGAAACCCGGCAGGTTCGCGTTCTCCGAACCGAGACCGTAGAGCACCCACGACCCCATCGACGGCCGGACCTGGTTCGCCGCGCCGCAGTGCAGGAAGAGGGTCGCCGGCCCGTGCGCCACGCCTTCGGTATGGACGGCGTGGAGGAAGCACAGGTCGTCGACGTGGCGGTTGATCTCGGGGAAGAGCCCGCTGGCCCATCGGCCGCATTCGCCGTGCTGCTCGAACGGCCAGAGGGACTTCATCACCCGTTGGGTGGATTCGCCCATGCCCGTGTTCGCGAGGAGGCGCGAGTCCACGAACGACATCATCTTGCCGTCGTCGAGCGCCAGGCGGGGCTTGTGGTCGAACGAATCGACCTGGCTGACTCCGCCCTGCATGAAGAGGAAGATCACACGCTTGGCGCGCGCGGGCAGCACGGGCGTCTTGGGAGCGAGCGGGTCGTCCGACGATCCCGCGGCGAGACCCGCGAGGGCAAGATAACCGAAGCCACAACCGGCTTGTTTCAAGAGTCCTCGTCGTGAGATCGGTTGGGACACGGTCGGCACCTTTCGGTTCGGCCCAGTCAGTTCACGTACCGGAAATCGACGGACGAACAAAGCGCCTGGAAGACCGCGGACCACGCCTCAACATCGCGCGACCCAGCCGCGACGAATCGGACGACCAAATCGCGTTCGGCCTCTGTCGGCGCGCGACCGAGCGTCCATTGATAGGCCTTCGTCGCCCGCCCTTGGTCGTCTTGATCGGGGCCCGCGAGGAGTCGGCGTGCGGCCTCTCGGGTTTGGTCGAGCAGGAACGGGTCGTTCATCAGGAAGAGGGCCTGAGGCGCGACCGTGCTCACGTTCCGACGGCCGACGACCATGCTCGGGTCGGCGAAGTCGAAGACGTCGAACAGCTCCGGCAAGGCGTTTCGAAAGACGGGGACGTAAACGCTCCGGCGCGTCCGTCGATCTTGGAAGTCGTAGTCGGAAGTGAGTTCGGCGGGGAAGCCCGGCCCGCCCATCTCGCGCCTGAGGGTCCCACCCACTTGCAAGATCGCGTCGCGGATGCACTCGGCGTCGAGACGGCGACGGTCGTGCCTCCAAAGGAGGCGGTTTTCCGGGTCGAGGGCGCCGGCCTTGGGGTCGGCCTGGGCGACGTTGTCGAGACGATATGTCCGCGAGAGCACGATCCGACGGACGAGGCGTTTCACGGACCAGTCGTCCTCACCGGCGAACCGAATGGCCAGGTCGTCGAGCAGCTCTTGATGGCTGGGGGGCTCGCCGGTCGTGCCGAAGTTGTCGGTGGTGCGCACCAGGCCGGCGCCGAAGAGCCAGTGCCATGCCCGGTTCACGAAGACGCGGGCGGTCAGCGGGTTGCGATCGCCGCCGAGCCATTCGGCCAGTTCACGCCGGCCGCTTTGGTCGTTGGGGATGGTCGGCGCCGGGCCCAGCGTGGCCACCTGAAGGGCCCCACGCGGCACTCGAGCACCCAACGTGTGAACACTCCCGCGAATGTGAATGTTGATGTCGGTCGGCTTGGGGCCTTCCCTCACGGTCATCGCCATGGGCCGCTTGGGGCCCGCCGCCTTCAGGCGCTTCAACTCGCCTTCGAGCTCCGGTAGGTTCGACTTCGGGGCGTCGGCCTGGGCGACGGGCGTCGTCGCTTGGCCCGCCGGGACGAAGCAAACGGCGTCGGCCGTGACGTGTCCGGTCGTCCCCTCGTTGGCGACCATCACGAACCCTTGACCGTTCCTCTCGAACCGAAAGCGGCCCAGCGAAACGTACCGGCCTTCGATCGGCGGCGGCCCTTTCATGTCGACCTGCACCGTCGTTTCGCCATCGGCGCTCAGCACGGTGACGGGCACCGCCCCCGAACGCCCCGCCCCCGGCGAGTACGAGAGCCAAACGTCGTAGGGTCCCGCTTCGGGAATCTCCGGCTGAAATGTCAGGGTCTTTTCGCCCTTGCCCGCGTTCTCATCGTGCAGGTAGCCGGCGCCGATGAACGTGCCCGTCGCGGTGGACGTCCTCCAATCGCCGACGCGCCGCGCCTTCACGTCATCCACGACGACCCCGGGCGCCTTTTCGACCGACAAAGGGCCGCGGGTCGTCGGCCCGAGCTGGGCCACTCGTGCTTTCTCCGCCTTGATTTGCGCTTCGAGGGCCGCGACCGCCGCTTCCTGACGTTTCAAGGGGCCTTCTTCCGCATCCGAGACCGGCAAGGGGACGTCCAGCCACTTCGACACGTTCGCATGTTCGAGCGCACGGGCGGTCGCGAAGACACCGGCGAGCGCGTAGTAGTCTCGCGTGGGGATCGGGTCGAACTTGTGGTCGTGGCAGCGGGCGCAACCGACCGTCTGGCCGAGAAACGCCTTGCCGATCGTATCCAACTGCTCGTCCACCACGTCCATCTCGAGTTGGCGCTTGTCTTGCTCTTCCAGGTTTGTGTTGCCCAGCACGAGGAAGGTCGTGGCGATCGTTCGACGACCGCGTACTTGAGGATCGTCGACGGGAAAGAGGTCGCCGGCGATTTGCTCCTGGACAAAATGATCGAAGCGCATGTCCGAATTGAATGCGTCGATCACATAATCGCGATAGCGCCAAGCGTTGGGGAAGACGAAC
>CALLYK010000453.1 GCA_937858365.1 uncultured Isosphaeraceae bacterium
CGGCCGCGGCGGCAAGCCGAAGGGCCAACGAGCCTCCAGCTGGCGAGACTGGCGGCCTGACGAAGACACCACCCTGAAGACGATGATCGATGAGGGGTATGATTATGGGGCGATCGGGGAGAAGCTTGGCCGCTCGACCTACGGCGTGATGCTCCACGCGGCGCGGATCGGCTACCGGATGACCGCCACGCAAGCGCAGTTGAGCGTGACTGGGGTCTGTTGCCGCTACAACCTGGACGTGGCAGTCGATGGCGCACTGTACCTGACGGACGCGGGCAATCATCGCGTGCGGCGTGTTGGACAAGATGGCATCATTTCAACCATCGCGGGTAACGGGCGCACGGCGGCGCAAGGCGGCTGCACAGTCGTCGGAGCTACTCCTGTGGTTGCGGCCAACGCTTGTCTGGAAGAGCCGCTGGGTATCGCAGCGCGACCGGATGGCTCGGTTTATTTCACCGACATCGTGTTGCACCAAATCTTCCGCGTGACAGCGGACGGCTTGATACGCGTCGTCGCGGGCGACGCGCGCCGGTTCCTGGCCGAATTCGTCCCGGCGGGAAGTCTGAGCGCGGTCCACGTCTATTTCCCCGACCCGTGGTGGAAGAAACGACACAAGAAGCGCCGCGTGTTCACCGCGGAACTGGTGCGCGACGCGCGCCGGGGGCTGAGACCGGGAGGCGACTTCCAGATCGCGTCGGACGTGGAAGAGTATTTTCTAGTCATGACGGCGCTGATGGACGAGAGAAGCGAGTTTCTCAAAGAACTCCCGCCGGAGCCGGGTGGGCCCGAACACGACCTGGATTATCTGACGAACTTTGAAAGGAAGTACCGCATCGAAGGCCGGGCGATCCATCGGGCCCATTACCGATTGCGAGAGGATTGGGTCGAACCGGCGTCGGCAAGCGCTTGAGGGACCACGCGAGTCGAACGGAGCGCTTCGCGGGCCGACCCGCGCGAAGTCCCAGGAGGCCCCTGGACATCGACCGAGGGCGTCGGCACACTCACGTTGTGGCGTCAAGCGATGTTCGACGTGCGCTCGCGATGGAGCGCCGGCAGTCCCATCGTTCTCCCTGATGAGGAGTCGGCGACGTGCGCGTACCAGCGAGTTCCGGGACGCTCTTGGTCCGGTTGTTCGGGGCGGCCATCTTGACCCTGGCAAGTTTCCTTCAAGCCGGCGCGGACGACGGCCCCCTCTTGAAGCGCTTCCAGGCCGAGGCCCCCGCCGGCTGGGCCCGCATCGCGGACCGTTGTTCCAAACTCGTCGTCATCGGTTCCAATACCGATCGACGCGCAGGGAACAGTCTCCAGGTCGACGCTCCGAAATTCACCTTGCGTATTAAGGACCTTTATTGTTTGAGAATTTCGGGTGCGCGTCTTTCGTACGAATTCGGTCCGATATCGCTGGACCTGGCCCCCCCGAAGAGAGACCCCGGATATTCCTACATATACGGTCTCAACGAGGACTACAGTTTCGGGCTTGAACGCGCCGAGCGAGGGGCGAACTACCGCGTCGACGGCGTGACCTTCGGACCCGGACCGACCGATGACGCCAGGCGCAATCTCGAATTTGAAAAGGCCTTGTTCGTAAGTCCCCTCGCCGGACGTTTCTACCATGACGACGCGGCCGAGATGATGAAGCGAGGGGGCTTTCGGGTCATGAAGATCGACCAGGTCGCGTCCGGGGACCGTCAACTCGTCCAAATCGAGTTCACATACGATGAACCGGGGAAAGTGGGAGTGCGACCGCATTCCGGGCGCCTTCTGCTCGACCCCGACTGCCACTGGGCGGTGAAGGAGGCCGAGATCACCATCACGAGAGACGGCAAGACACTGATGCGTCCCTATGGCTGGACGATCGACTACGAGAGGGACAAGGACGGCTTCCCGGAGGTCAAGCGAGTCGTCGAGTACCGCAACGGCCCCTACGGAACGATCGATCAACACATCTTGGACGTGAAAAAGTGGAGTTATGAAGACACGGACGCCAAGCAGTTTCGGGTGAGCGCGTTCGGTGTCGCCGAACCGGAGAGGCCCGCGCCTCCGCCTCGCTGATCGAGGATGGGGCCCGGACGTTGGGGAGGCCGAACTCGTCGCGTTGCCGGGGGCGTACTCTGTCGGGTTGGCCTTCCCCGATTCGGCCCCTTCTCCGATCATTGCCGCAACGATGATGGGGAAAGGGACGGGTTTTCCGGACACCGGCCACGCCCAAAAAGGACCGCACCTCTTGACGGCGATCGACACCGCGGTGAAAATGGCGGTTTCTGTTCGGTAAACGTCGAAACCGGAATTCGGTTGGGTCCGTCGGCGAGCCATGCCATGCGACCTTGCCTGCCATCTCCTTGGCCGTACACTCCAAGACCCGACCGACCTCGGGTCCCCCGGTGCGGAAGGCTTGGAAAGTAAGGGACCAACGGACGGTCTCCGCGGGATGCGACATCGCGCGCGGAACGCTTCCCTCGATCGACGGCGATGAGGATTCCTGTTTTTCTCCACGGGAGCGGCGTCATGCGTCATCCGAACGGCTTCCGCATACGGTCCTGGTTGTTCTCTTGCCTCGTTCTCTGGGTGGCGCCCGCTCAAGCGGTCCCCGCGGGCGCCCTTCCTCCTGACGATTGGCGCGAAGAGGCGACAAAAGGCTGGGCCGAGTTGCGGGCCAAGTGCCTTGAGCTCAATTGGCGAGGGAAAGAAACACACATCAACTCAGGAACATCCAAGGACCAGGGGGAGACGTTCGACAATCGCATCTCAAACATTTCTTTTTTACGAAATGGAAATGAGTTTTTCCTCATAAATATTAACGAAATCGAACGTTTCAACTCCAAGGCTAGGCCCGGGGACATCGTAGTCTCGCCGGGCAACCAAACTTCTATTGGTATGAACTCCAGCTATGTCTTTGAAGTGGTCAGGCCCCAGGCGGGCCGGCCGTTCACGCTTCGGCATCGAGCGTTCGGAGAGAAGGTGGTCCCGCATGCGATCATGTTTCGTTTATCGTCATATGTCGATTTTATGGTTTCCATCCGCTCAAAGGAAGACTTGGCGGAGATGGTGGCGGCCCCTGGCTTCCACGTTCAAGCGGTTGAGGACGTGACCGAGGCCGGTGGGAAGTATGTCCGAGTTCGCTTTACAAAAGAAGCCAATAAAGAAAATGTCGGAGTGAAATCGGGATGGTTGATGTTGGACCCCAAATGCCACTGGATCGTGAAGGAGAGCGACGTCCTTTGGACGAATGGTCAGAAGTTCCACAAGGTCTGCGAGTACGACGTGGACGAAATGGGCTTCCCGGCGCTCAAGAAGACCTCTCTCACGATGGAAGCGAGTCGAGGAAATGAGTCATCCTTGCATCGCTACTCCATCGATTTCAGCGAATGGAAGTACACGCGCCCCGACAAGAAAGAGTTCTATTTACCACGTTTTGACTTGCCCGAATGACATCAGGCACCTCACCGGCCGTCGTTTCATGAAGCGTCCATTTTGTGCCGCTCATGATTCCATGACTCACGACCTTACGATCCTTGGCATGGAGCACACCGAGTCGTTGTCGGCGCCTATGCTGGTTCAAGCGATTCAGGTCCCGGTCGTTCGCGGTCGCTTGCCGCGGGGGAGTTAACGCCCCATGCGACCGGGCCTCCCGGCGGGCGTTCGCAAATGGTGATGACCAACGATTCGGGCCGTTCAGGCTCGTTTCTTGTGGACGCGGTCCCTCGTCCTTTCACGTGAGGCGTCGTACCGGCACGCACGCGGGCCCGGGCAGACGGCGTGTTTCACGACCTCTCCCCGATTCGGTTCGCCGACTTCACCGACGGCCTGAGCATCACGATCTTCGCCACCGAGAAGGCGAGGGCGGCGTTTGCGAAGCTCGGCGCGTTCGCCGCCAAGTATGGCCGGTGGCCCACAGGAAAAGGAGGGTCCGACATCTCGCGAACCGGGACGTGCGACGGCCGGTGCGCGTCCGTCCGGTTGGCCTTCCCCGATTCGGCCCCTTCTCCTATCATTCCCGCCCGTGGACCGCCGGGCGGGCGTTCGTCCCGCGCTTTCAAGGATGATTCGGCATGTCCGTCCTCACTTCGAACGACGCCGCCGGTCCGTGCGAGGTCTTCCCCGCTCCGGTACGGTCTTCGTTCTTTCGAGACGCGCGCGAGACGATCGTCCATGACGTCCGCGAACTCGTCCAATTCTGGCCGGTCGTCTCGAACATGGTCTCGCAGGAGCTCCGCGTCAAATACCATCGCTCCGTGCTCGGCTTCTTGTGGACCCTGCTCAACCCGATCCTCATGATGACGACCATGGCGGTCGTCTTTTCCCAGATTTTTCGGATGGAGATCAAGGGTTACGCGATCCTGCTCTTCTCCGGTCTCGTCCCGTTCACGTTCATCTCGACGACCCTGCCGGAGTGCTCCCTTTGCATCGTCGCCAACGAGAGCTTGATCCGGCGCATCTATCTTCCCAAGTTGATCTTTCCACTTGTGCGGGTACTCCACAACGTGATCATCCTCACGTTTTCGCTGGTGGCCCTGTTCCTGCTCCTCTACCCGCTGGGGGCCCGGTTCAGCCTGCCCATGCTGCTCTTACCGATCGTCATGGCCCTATGGGCGGCCTTCGGATTGGGTCTGGGGCTGCTGGTCGCGACGATGAACACGTTCTTTCGCGATTGCAGCCACCTGATGACCGTTTTCCTGCAAATCTGGTACTTCATGACGCCGATCCTTTATCCGGCGTCGATGTTTGGCGAACGTCAGTGGGTCTTTCGATTCAACCCGGCCTATCCCTTCATCCGGCTCTTTCAGATGACGATCCACGAAGGGGCCTGGCCCGACCTGATGACCTTGGGGACCTCCGCGGCGATCGCGGCGGCCGCCCTGGGGCTTGGCTACGCGGTGTTCAAGGCCCATGAAGACAAGCTGGTCTTTCGCCTCTAACCAGGCGGCCCCCAAATCGAGCCGTGCCGGCGGCGTGCCTGTCGAGGCCCGAGGCGTCTCCCTGCGCTTCCTGGCCTATCGGGACAAGAGCTACTCCCTGAAAAGGGCCGCCGTCGACGCGATCCTCCGTCGCGAGGGGCCCCAGCGCGTCAACGAGTTCTGGGCCCTGCGCGACATCGACCTGCGCATCGACCGGATGGAGCGCGTGGGCATCCTCGGTCCCAACGGGGCCGGCAAGAGCACGCTCTTACGCCTTCTCGCCCGGATTTATCCGCCCACCACGGGCTCGTTGCATGTCCGAGGGCGCGTGGCGCCCCTCATTGAGTTGGGCACGGGCTTCAACATCGAGCTTTCGGGCTTTGAGAACGTCCTCCTCAACGGGGCCATGTTGGGTTTCAAGCGCAAGACGATGCTCGGGCGGGCCGACGCCATCCTCGACTTCGCCGGTTTGACCGAGTTCGCCGAAGTGCCCTTGAAGTACTATTCCAGCGGGATGCAGGTGCGCCTGGCCTTCTCGATCGCGACGGAAGTCGAGCCTGACGTCCTATTGATTGACGAGGCGCTGGGCGTGGGGGACGCCGCGTTCGTCGCCAAGGCCAAGGCACGGATGTTCCAGCTCTTTCAACGGTCGAACGTGGTGGTGGTGGTCTCGCACGATTTGGGAGCGCTTCGCGAGATGTGTACGCGCGGCCTCTGGATGGACCAGGGGCGCATCGTGGCCGACGGGCCGATCGACGTGGTCGCCCGGCGCTACGAGGACTCGGTGGCCCTTGCCGGCTGATTCTTCGGTACAATCCGGCCGATCGCGCGAATCGTTCAAGTCCCGCCGTCGCGACGACCGAAAAAACGACTTGAAGAAGTGTGCGGCTTGCCGCGACCTTTCCGAAGGAGAGACGCGCGATGTCCCTGGCGTGGGTCGGTCTGTTCGCCCTGGCCTTCGCGCCGCCGGCCGACGATATCGCCGTCCGTCCCGCGCGGGCCGACCAACCCAACACACTCTGGTCGCGTAGCGTCCACGGGCTGGACAAGCCGGGCGACCGGACGATCGAGACCCTCAAGCGCTTCGACCTGGCCGACCGCTACCGTCAAGACCCCGAAGTCGCGCTGAGGCAACTGGAGGTCCACGCCCGCCGCGGCCCCGACCCCGACCTCGTTTACGCCCTCGCCGAACTCTCCTACGTGGAAGGCAAGAAAGGCGAGGCCAAACGCATCCTGACCCGCCGGCCCCGCGTCTCGCCCCTGGACCGATACCTCGACGCGGTCGCCTACGCTCACGACTTCCTGTTCGACCCGGCGCTGGCGGCCGGCCGGTCCCCCACGGACCCGCGTTTTCGTTTGGCGATGGACCTCTACAACGGGGCCCTGGACCGCCTCATCCGAGCGGCCCGAGCCAACGGCCCCAAGGGCAAGATCCAACCAGGGGCCACCATCCCCCTCAAGATCAACGACCGCGAACTTGCGCTCCGCGTGGAATTGGGGGACTCCCCCTGGCAGTCCGGCGACATCGACGAATTGGTGCTCGCATCGGATTATGAAGTAAGCGGTCTTGACTCGCGCAGTCGCGTTTATGGACTAGGCGTACCCCTGATTGCGATCCGTCGGGCCGCCCCCGACCACAAAGCCCAGCGCGCCCGTGACGAGCGTTTTCTGCCGCCGCTGGTCGCCTTCCCGCTGACCGCCTTCTTGCGGCCCAACTCGAAACTGCGCGACGCGGGCGATGACGTAGAGGCGACCCGCGATTGCACGCTCCGCCTCATCGACCCCGTGCGGACAAGGACCGTCGGCGACCCGGGGTCCCCCCTCGCGCTCGAGATCGACTTCACGACGCCTCTCGCGTACATGTGGTCGAATACCGACATGAACAAATACCGCTGGAAGGGCCTGCTCCGACCCGGCGAAGCGGCCGACCGCGCCGGCCTGATGCTCCTACGCCCGTTCGAGCCCGACAAGGTGCCGGTGGTTATGGTCCATGGCCTCATGTCCACGCCCCTGGCATGGGTGCCGATGGTCAACGAACTCTTGCGCGATCCTTTGGTCAATCAACGCTATCAGTTCATGCTGTACATGTATCCAACCGGCGTGCCGATCCCGATCGCGGCGGCCGGCCTGCGAGACGCCTTGCTCGAGGCCGAGAAGACGTTCGAGACGCCTCAGAACCGGCAGACGTTTCGTCAGATGGTCTTGCTCGGGCACAGCATGGGGGGCCTCTTGAGCCATGCGATGGCCGTGCGGAGCGCGGACCACTTCTGGGCCCTCAACACCGACCGCAGGTTTGAGGACATGATCGGGCCGCCGGACGTCTTGGCCGAGATCAAGCATTACACGTTCTTCGAGCCGGTCCCGTGCGTCAAGCGAGTGGTCTTCCTGGCGACGCCGCATCGCGGCTCCGACCTGGCGCGGAGTGTGGTAGGTCGTGTCGGTTCCAACCTGATCGGCGAGTTCGATCGACATTCCGACTTGCTCAGCAAGCTGGTGAAGGAGAACCCCGACGCGTTCGACCGCCGCCGCTTCCGCCGCTTGCCCACGTCGATCGAGACGCTGGAGCCACCAGGCCGCGATGCGAACGTGCTCTCAGCGCTCCTGGCGATGGAACCCGCCCAAGAGGTGTCGTTCCACTCGATCATCGGCTCCAATCGGCCTGGTCCGGTAGACACGACGACCGACGGTGTGGTCCCCTACCGAAGCGCCCATCTCGAAGGGGTGAAGTCGGAGTTGGTGGTGCGTTCCGACCACGGCGTCCAGCGCGATCCCGAAGCGATCCTCGAAGTGCGCCGAGTGTTGCGGGAACACATGGGGAGCGAGCCCCCACCGCAACCGATGAGGATCGCGGGAGAACAGCCGGCGGTTAGGGGCCGTTAACCTGAAAGAGTCGGCGATACCACTGACGAAGGCAAGGGCCCGCTCGTTGTCTGCGGAATCGTGATTGACGTCGAAGGCGAGGCCGTGCGAAGCGGCCCATGGAAGCGCGCATCGTCTCAAGGGGCCAACGCTCGCGTTCGTTTTGAAGGCCTCAGAGCGTCACCGGACGTCGCTTGCGTCCCCAGGTCCCCGGCCCCTCCTCGAACCGCCCTTCGATCACGGTCGCGCAGGTCGCGCAGCGGCCTTCCTTCACTTGGTATTCGGCCAATTCGTACCAGTCGCGGCCGATCACCTTGGTGCCGCAGCCGGGACAAAACGTGCTGTCGGCCTCGGGGTCGTGGACGTTTCCCACATACGCGAACCGCACCCCGTTCTTCAATGCGATCCCTCGGGCCTTTCTCAAGGTTGACGCCGGCGTTGCGGGTGTCTCCATCATGCGATAGTCCGGGTGGAAGGCCGTGAAGTGCATCGGTACGTCGGGCCCAAGTTGTTCCACCACCCAGCGCGTCATCGCCTCCAACTCCTCGTCCGAGTCGTTCCAGCCGGGGATGAGCAGGGTCGTCAATTCGAACCAAACCGTCGTTTCGTGTTTGAGATACCGAAGCGTGTCCAGCACCGGGGCCAACTTGCCCGCGCACACTTGCTGGTAGAAGTTCTCGGTGAAGCCCTTCAGGTCCACGTTGGCCGCATCCATCCGACGGTAGAACTCGGCGCGCGGATCGGGGTGGACCTCACCGGCCGTCACCGCCACGGTCTTGATCCCGCGCTCGCGGCAGGCGTCAGCCACGTCGATCGCGTATTCGTGAAAGATGACCGGGTCGTTATAGGTGAACGCGACGCTTCGACAACCCAATCGCTCGGCGGCCCGCGCGATGAGCCGCCCGTGTGCTGCCAGAGATTGCCGGTTCGTCGCCAGGCAACCTGCCGCCGCGACCTCGCACAGCACGGTGAGCAGGCGCGCGAGGATGCGTGGATTGTCCGGCGCGGCGAGGCGGATCTCGTCGAATGCATGGCCAAGCAGGTCCGCGAAGCTCACCCGCTTCACGATGAGGCGCAGCATGCCGTCCGCCGAGCGTCGCAACGGCCCGGGCAGCTGCCGCCGCGCGAGCTCGACCAGCACCACGCTCAGGTAGTCGATGCTCGTGACGGCGGTCGTCTGGTCGTTCACGCCGGGCGAGAGCGCCTTCAGCGCAATGTCGACGAGCTGGCGGATTCCGAAGGCGACGTCCTGGTGGATGGTGCGGAAGGAGCGTGCGACGAATGCCTGGTTGACCCGTTGCGCGAGCGTCTCGTCGGGCGCCTCGCCGTCGATCCAGGCGAGTACCGAGCCCCGCGCGACGAAGTCGCCCGTCGCCCGGTCGATACGAATCACTCGGTCGCGTTCGTCGGCCGCCTTCAGCAACG
>CALLYK010000454.1 GCA_937858365.1 uncultured Isosphaeraceae bacterium
CCCTAACAAGTTCGATTTCGACATCCAGTAGCTGAGTCGATCGGCCCTACGCACGGGCCTCGTCCGTTTGTCATCCGTTGCCGGTCTGGTTCCCACAGTAAGGAGGGCTGTCATGCGCGTCCGTCGTTCCGCCTTCACGCTGATCGAATTGCTGGTGGTGATCGCCATCATCGGGGTCCTGATCGCATTGCTCCTGCCGGCCGTGCAAATGGCGCGGGAGGCGGCCCGACGTATCCAATGCACGAACAATTTCAAGCAGATCGGTCTGGCGATCCACAACTACCACGATACGGTCCGCGCCCTGCCCTGGGGGGCCGGACCCTGGGGTTGGAACGATTGGTCCACTCACGTGATGCTTTTGCCTTATCTGGAACAGAACGCGATGTACAACGCGTTCAACTTCGGCAACGGCTTCACCAGCAACACCTACGGGACCACGCTCAACAAGACGGTCACGTACATCCAGCTCGACGTCTTTCAATGCCCGTCGGACATCGATCGCCTGACGAGCCCGTTCGGCCACACGAATTACGTGGGGAACGCGGGCTCGGCGCCGAACGCCTTTTATGGATGGAACAGCGCGAGCAAGGGGGCCAACGGCCCTTATGGGGGGGTCTTCTGCTTCGTCGGCGTGGCCTGCGACGTATTGCCTGCGCCGCCCTGCGGATCGGCCAACGGACAAGAGCCCTGGTGGATCAGCTTCAAGAACGTGATCGACGGCCTGAGCCAAACGGCCGCCTTCAGCGAGCGCTGCAAGGGGCGCGGGCAGAACAACCGCGATTACCCACTCGACCGGACAAGGCCGTCGGTCTCGTTCCTGGACATTCCCAACGTGCCCAATGACGGCAACCCAAGCACCGGCGACGGTGGCCCCACCGCTTTCTACAATGCTTGCAAGAGCATCAGCCTGGCGACGAATCCCCCCCTGGACAGCCAGGACGCCTCCGGCGCGCGCTGGCACGTCGGTTACGCGCCCGACACGCGCTATGTCCATATCATGCCGCCGAACGGACTGCACTGCACGGGGATCGACGACGACGCGGGACGCCAAGCGGGCTACTCGGCGAGCAGCCGGCACTCGGGGGGCGTGAACATGCTCTTCTGCGACGGCTCGGTGAAGTTCATCAAGGAGTCGATCTCGCCGCAAACGTATTGGGCGCTCGGCACGCGCAACAACGGCGAAGTGGTTTCTTCCGACGCCTTCTAGAGTGGTCCACGGTTGGGTAGGAAACGACCGACGCGGGCCCCTGGAAAAGGCGATTGTCCTGCCTCCTCCGCAGGCCCGAAGGGACGATAGCCGGTAGCCAGGGGAGAAGCCGCAGCGCAACCCCTGGCTGACCTGTCCCACGCCCAGCCCACACGGGAGGGGCGGCATGCTCCGAGGTCGTCAGGCCCATGAGGGCCGAAGACCACGGAACATGCGGGACACCTAGGAAAGGAAATCACGTCGCTCGAATCCAGGGGTTCGCTTTGGTCACCCCTGGCTCAAGACGGTCGCCCCTCACGGGCAGAGAAGACACTCGGAACTCAGGGTTCCTCCTCGTGAGATTCAAGTTCTTGCGATGGCTGTTGGGTCTTCAGGCCCGTTCACGGGCCTTCTCCGCGTCATGGTCATCGACGCGCCGTTGACGGCGGGGCGAGACTTCCTATTTCACGTATTTTCTCCATGTCACCGACTTGACTCCCACGTGTTCATCCCGTAAACTCACCTTGGTCCGCAACATTTCCCACATGGAGTCACCATCATGGCTTGCAGTCCAAAAATGCACGAATCGAATCGAAGCAACGCGCAGAAATCGACAGGTCCCAAGACCGAGGCCGGCAAGGCCAAGACCCGCGGCAATGCCATCAAGAAAGGCACGCATTGCCGGACCGTGGTCCCACGACATCAAACGTCCGTTTACGAGGCCCGGATGCGCAACTGGGCCAACGCCGATGCCCCACACGAAGACGATCGGGAACGCGGCGCCCTCAGGCAGGCGGTCATGGCCAGCCTCCGCAGCGACAACGGCCAGTATCTCCTCTGCTCGCGCGCCAACAAACGTCATGACAGCGCCATCGCCAAGCATGAGCGCAAGCTCCAAGACGAGTTCGACGCGGCCGTCAAACGCTTCAAGGAGGACCCCACCGACACGACCCCCCTGGAGGCGACCTCCCAAGGTTGTGAGGTGATCATCGAGCACTGGAGGGCCGCCCTCACCGGCTTCCAAGAGGCCGACCCCGACCAACCGTTCCCGCCGGAGGTCTTCGCGAAGGTCGCCAGCCTCCTCGGCCTTCGGGCCCAGTCCAACGACTACGGCCCCGGCTGGGATGCCTTCCAATCCAAGTATGGTGGCATGGTGACACCCGAAGACCGAGAGGCCATGATCGCCTTCATCGAAGGCAAGATCGCCACGTACGAGGAAAAGGCGGAGGAACGCGGCGAAGAAGAAAACGAGGCCCTCCTGGAACGCCTGGACCGGGCCCATGCCGACGACACCCCCACCGGCCGTCGGCTCAACGCCGACGTGGACAAGGCCGTCCGTCAGATGAAGTCGTGGTTCACGCGCCTTGATCAGTTCAGAAACGAACGACTCCGTGAGGCCCGCCACCGCGAACGACTGGCTGCGGCCGACCCAGTGACACTGAACAAACGGTTCAGCAACGCCATGCAGGGTATCATGACGTTCATGAAGTCCGGGGCCGGCCCGAAAACGGAAAACGGACCCGTTTTGGGGACACAATCCCCTGAAACACCCACAGTTATGTCGACCACCGCAACGTCAAGACCCGCTCACGGGACCACACAGCCCGTGACCTCCCAGCCAACACAAGTCCCACAAACAGGACAGATCATCCGTCCCACGAAGGTCGGCCCGACCAGCTTCCCCGATTACGACACCCTGAGGATCAACCCGGACGAGGTCCGGGCCGAGCTCATGGCGATGGGACGCCGGAACAAGGCTGAGAAGACCCGAAAACGTCATCGCCGACGATGACCTTTCGTTCACGAGGTACGAGCGGCCGGTTGGACGGTGCGCGCCGAGATTGAGAAGTGAGGCCCTACTCGTTCCACGTGGAACGCCTAGGGGGTCTTGGAAAAGAAAGAGGGCCCGGCGAAGTGCCGGACCCACGGTGACGACTTCGGACGTGGTCGGCCCGATGGATCAACGTGTGACGCTCCTGAGGAGGTCTTTGAGTTCGGCGACCATGGTGGGGGGCAGGCGGTCGCTGGTCGCCTGGGCCGTTTGCAGGTAGGGGACGGCCTGGTCGCGTCGGTCGGTGTCGGCCGCGATGAGGCGGCCCATGTGGAAGTTCAGGAACGGGTGCTTGGGCGCTTTCGAGAGCCCTGCGTTGTACGTCGCCTCGGCCTCCTTGGGGCGGTTGGCCGACTCTTGGATGGCCCCCAGCGTGTCCAGGAACTCGGGCGGCAGGACCGACCGATCGACCCGCTTGAGCAGTCCTTCCGCCAGTTCGAGGGCGGCCGGGTTGTCGTTGAGGTAACGGTGCAGGACCCATGCCTTGTTGTTCACGGCCTCGATGGAGTTGGGATTGACCTTGAGGACCGCGTCGTACTCGGTGATCGCTTGTTGGAAGAGGTCGCGGGCCTCGGTCCCCTCGCCCAGTTGTTCGGCGCGGGCGAGGAGGGCATCGCCGTAGGTCTGATGGACGGCCGGCGATTGGATCAGGCCGACGGCCTTCTTGGCCCAGGGGATGGCGAGGTCCAGCCGTTGGGCGCGCTGAAGGCCGATCGCCAGGGCGAGGCACTTCTGTCCTTGGGTGTCCTTACCGCCGTGTTCCTCGGCCAGGGCCTTGACCCGTTGGATGTCTTCGGCCGGGGCGGCCTTGCCGTCGCGTGGGGCGCTCAGGGCCTGGGCCAGCAAGGCCAGGCCGGTGGCGTCGTCGGGGTTCGCCTGGAGGTTGGCGTCGAGGACCTTCACGGCCTCGGCGCGGCGGCCCCGGCGTTGTTCCAGGTCGGCCAGGGTTTGGTAGGCCTCGCGGAACTTGGGTTCGGCCTTGATGGCGTCGCGGAGCAGCTTGGCGGCCTCGTCGCGGCGGGCGTTGACTTGCGTGGCCGGGCCTTCGAAGGCGATCAGGGCGCGGGCCTTGAGGATGATCGCGCCGGGTTGGTCTTTGTCGGCCTCGAGGACGGCCGAGGCCAGGCGGAGGCAGTCGTCGGTCTTGCCCAGACCCAACTGGGTTTGGGCCAGCAGGAGCTTGACGTCGAGGCGGCGCGGCTCGCGTTCGGCGGCCTCGGCGTAGGACTGGGCGACCTCGGGGACACGACCTTGGGCCGCGAAGACCTGGGCCCGGAGCATGGGCGCGAGGGAGGCCCGAGGGGCGATCGTCTCGATCTCTTGGCAGACCGCCAGGGCCTGGGCGTGGTCGCGTCGTCGCATGGCGAGTTCCCACTCGGCTCGGGGGAAGGCGATCTCCGATGGGAAGTCGGCGCGGGCCTGTCGGAGGAGGCGTAGGGTCTTCTCGTCGGTGGCGCGTTCCTGGGCCGAGTCGCCCTGCTCGGCGGCGGAGGCGGCTTGGGCGAGGAGGACCCGGAGGAGCAAGGCGGTGAGGGTGGGGTCTTGCGGTTGGTCCTTGGGCTGCCCAAGGACGAGGTCACGGGCGGTCTGCTCGGCCTTGGTGAAGTCGCCGCGTTCGCGATAGGACTCGGCGAGGAGCCTGCGGATTTCGGGGCCTTTCGCGGTCGCGGCCCGCTCTTCCAGCCAGGTGATGGCGGCGGACTTGTCGGTCTCGACCATGAGTTTGTAGCGGGCCCGGACGAGGTCGATGTTGTCGGCGTGGGCCTTCAGGCCGTCGTCGAGGGCCTTGAGGGCCCGCGCGGCGGCGGCGTCGCGGGGCTTCTGCACGTTCTCCAAGGCGGCCAGCATCAGGTGGACACCGGCGGGTTGCTTGCGGGCCGCGATCGCCTGTCGGACGAGGCGGATGGCCGCGTCAGCCTGGCCGGCGTCGCTGAGGACGTAGGCCCGCGAGACGATGGCGGCCGGGTGGGCCGGTTCGTCCTTGAGGACGCCGTCGAGGAGTTGGTTCGCGGTCGTTTCGTCCTTGTTTTCCCGGCAGAAGTTGGAGGCCCGGACGCGTTCGTCGTTGGTGGTGTTGGGGTCTTTGAGGATGGTGACGAGTTCCGAGCGGGCGGCCGGCCAGTTGCCCTTGGCGGCGTAGGCGAAGGCCAGTTTCCAGTGGATCGCGCGGTTGAGTTCGGCGTTGGCCTGGCCGCCGTTCTTGAGGAGTTCGCCGAGGCGGTTGATGGCGGTGTCCACTTCGCGGTTGTCGAGGGCCTGGGTGGCCAGGGCCCATTGAGCGGCCGTGGCCAAGGAAAGGCCCGTGTCGAGTTCCTTGACGGGCTGCTCGCGGACGAGGTCCTGATAGACCTTGGCGGCGTCGGCCCCGCCGCCGATGGTCTCGTCGATCTGGGCCTTCCAGAAGAGGGCGACCTTGTTGTCGGGGTCTTTGCGGAGGGCCGACTCCAGGGCCTTGGAGGCCCCTCGGTAGTCGCTCTTGGCGGCCAGGGCGAGTTGGGCGTCAAGGACGTCGGCCGCGGCGGCCTCTTTCCACTGGGCCCGAAGTTGGGCGATGGCGCGGGCCATCTCGGTGTAGTTGCGTTGCCCCAGCTCGAACTCGGCGAGTTGGACCCAGGGGTCGGTCGTCTTGGACTTCTCGGCCAGGTTGCGGAGGAGCTTGCGGGCCTCGTCGGCCTTGTGGAGCTTCTCGCTGAGGACCTGGGCCCGCATGTTGACGGCCCCGGCGTGGTCGGGGTGGGCCGCGAGGAACTCGGCGAGCACCTTGTCGGCGGCCTCGGCCTGGTCGTCGCGGAGCTTCAAGGCGCCGTCGAGGCAGGCGAGTTCGCCGCTCTCGGGGTAGAGGGGACGGGCCTTGGCCAGGACCTCGCGGGCCTCTTGGTCGCGGCCCGCGGAGAGGAGGGCGACGGTCGCCATTTGCTCGGCGGCGGCGTTCGACTTGCCCGCCTTGCGGAGCTTCTCGATCCGGGCGAGGGCCGCGTCGTGCTCCTTGAGCTGGATGTCCACCTGGGCCAGCTTCAGTTCCACGCCGGCCGGGGACTCACGACTGGAGGCGAGGGCCTCTTGGTAGTCGCGGCGGGCCCGCTTGAGGTCTTCGGGGTCGCGGCGGGCCTGGGACATTTCCCCTTCGAGCATCCGCAGGGCCGGCTCATATTCGCCGTCGGTGCCCTTGAGCTGCTCGCGTAGGGCCTTGACGATCGGCTCAGCCTCTTCGGGGTATCCGGCCTGGACCATCGACCAGGCGGCCCAGACCTGATACTTGGCCTCCAAGGGGCCGGCGCGGCGGGCCGCCTGAAGGTATTGCCGACCGAGCGCGGGCTCATGGGAGAGGATCAAGGTGATGCCGTAAAGGGCCTGGGCGGCGGGCAGTTTGGTGAGTTCGGCGGCGGCGGGCTTGAGGTGGTCGAGGGCCTCGTTCCGCAGGCGTTCCACCTCGGTTGGAGAAGGGGCTGGTCCAGTCAAGTTCACGCCGGTCAGGCCCGAGCGTTCCAGCGCGATCGCCCCTTGGAAGAGGTGTCCCACCCCCTGCTCGTGCTCGTTCGAGCTGGCGATCATGGCCTTGATGAAGGGGGCGGCCTTGTCGAAGCGGCCGGGGTCGTCTTGCTTGCCGAGGCTGGCCCGGACGGCCGTCTCGCGGAGGGAGCTCACGGTGGCCCGGAAAGAGGCCAGTCCGGCCTCGGTCTTCTTGAGGCCCTGGCCGGCGATGTCGAGGGCCTCGGCGTGCCGTTCGCGGTCGAGGAGGAAGTCGGCATAGGCGTCGAAGAGGCGGAGGTCGGGGGCCTTGCCGTCGATGGCCCGGCGGAAGGTGGTCTCGACGACGGCGTCGAGCCCTTGGGCGAGCGAGTCGAGCCGAGCGGCGGACTGGGTGTCGGCCCCGGCCTTGGCGGCGACGAGCGCGGTCCGGACCTGACCGACCAGGTCGCTCATCTGGCTGACGCGGTTGGGGGCGGCCTCCTGCTCCTCGGCGATCGCCTTGGCGACGGCCTGGAACATAGGCACGCGGTCGGCGATGACCTGTCCCTGGGCCCGTTGGGCGTCGAACGCGAGCAGACGCAGGAAGGCCAGGCGATCGCTTGGGTCGGCCACGCGGGCGACATCGACCTCGCGTGCCGCCTCCATCATCTTCTCTAGGGTGGCCTCGTCGCGTTCTTCTCGGGCGAGCCAGGCGACCAGCCACATGGACCGGACGCGTTGGGTCTCGGCCTCGCCCAGGTGCTCGATCTGCTTACGGGCCTCGGCGGTGCCGGCGGGGCCTTTCTTGAGGGCGTCCACGGCCAGGGCGAAGTGGGCGTCGGGGTCTTCGGGGGCGAGGGAGACGAGTTCTCGGGCCCAGCGCGCGGCCTCACCCATCTCGTCGAGCCGGAGGGACTCGGTCAGGAGGGCCCGACGCGGCCCGACCGCTCGGGGACCGAAGCGGACCGCGTCGATGAGGGCGGCGTAGTGCTGCTGGAGCAGTTCGGGCCGCTTCTCGGCGGGGGCCTGTTCGGCCCACTTCGCCAGCATGACGGCCAGTTCCTCGTGGATTTCGGGGTCTTTGGGGGCCTGCTGCAAGGCCCGGCGATACTGGATCAAGGCCCGATCATACTGACCGGCCTTGGCCTCGGCGCGGGCCTTGGGCAGGATGTCACGGGCGCTCGCGTTCATCATCACGAAGGCGATCGCCACCACGCCGCCCAAGGCGGTCACCAGGAACACCCCGGACAGGACCAGGAGGGGCTTCCAGCGGACGGTCATCGTCTCAACTCCTCGGTGGCTTGGGGCCGCCCCGGACCGTTCATCCCGACCGTGGGACCAGGGCGCGGCAGGACGCCAGGAGAGACGAGCCCAATGGGGCTCGCCTCACCACGAAGGTCGAGAAAGGACCCGAAAGGGCGACAAGGAGGGTGAGGGGGACAAGCGCCTTACTACTGATAGACGAACTCGACCGTGGCGATGCCCGTGCCGCCTGCCCGAAGGCGTACCCAGTGGGCCGAGAAGGCGTCGGGGAACACATGGTGCTCGTAGCCCGAAGGGGGCACTCGCATCAGCTTGTAGGGCCGCCAGGAACCGTCGCCGAGGAAGTCGACCTCGATCGAGAGGTCCAAGGTCGTGGGGCCGTCGTTCGTCAGGTGGACGACCTTCTTGTCGAACCCGGTCATCAGGAACGGGTCGGACGTGGACCCTTCCCGGACCTCCTCCCGCCTCCAAACGCCTCCCCAACCCGTGGGCTTGCCCCACTTCGCGATCGAGTCCAGGGCCCCGAACCAGAGGCCCGATTGGGGCTGGCCGACGGCGTTGTCGGTTTGGTCGCCGGCCAGGACGAGCAGGCCCCGATAGGAGCAGAAGTCGGGGCAGATGCGCAGATGGCTCGCGATCGGCCGAACGCCCCAGACCTTGCCGCCATAGACCAAGCCAGGCAGGTCGTAGAAGAGTCCGAAGGCATCCATCAGATAGCGTTCGGTTTGGGCCTCCCGGATGCGCATCCATTCGGTGTTCCAGGTGTGGTCCCAGGAATGGCTGTTCCTGGGCAGGCGATAGCGGGTCCATTGGCCATCATGGAGCACCCGCAAGATGACCGAGACCCGGTCCGAGCCCACCGCGAAGAGCGTGTTGCCATACCGCCCGCCAGGCCCTGGGTTCTGCTTGCCGGAGACCTCGATGAACGGCCCTTCCTCGAGGATGGTCCAGGTCTTGCCGTCCCATTCGGCGAGTCGACCGGCCTGGCGCTGGCCCAGGAATTCCGGCTCCTCGTAGGTGTTGTTGGCCACGACCAACCGTCCCTGGGCCGTGTGGGCCGCCTTGAAATGGGGCTGCGCTCCCTTGGGCAGCTTCAACTCGACGACCAGGTCGGCAAGCTGTTTCGCTTCCAGGGTCTTGACGTCGACCTCGAAGAGCAGGCCCTCCATCGTGAGGAAATAGACCATCCCCTTGGGGTCGGACAGGTGGCGCATGGTGGCGGCCAGGCGATGGGCCTTGAGGGCCTCGATCGTGCGGACGGCCCCATTCGCGGCGATGGCGTGAGGGCCGATGAACGCCTGGTCGGAGTCCCAGTGGACAAGCCGATTGGCGAAGGTCCCCGTGACCGACGCCGAGTGCCGCGTGAACGAGAGGTCGGGACCAATCTCATAAAGGCCGATCCCCTTGCCGCTGACGTGGGCGACATAACCGACGGCCCAAAGGCGATCGGCCCAAGGAATAAGGGCCCCAATCCCAGTCTCGCTCCGACTGCCCACGCCAGGGGCCGAGACGGTCATGTGCGGAAAGACGCCGTCCACCTGGGTCCTCGCGGTCGGGGGGTCGTCCCCCAAGCCCAGCAGGACTGTAGGCAGGAGCAGGAAAGCGGTCATGGGGTCGTCCTTCGGTCAGTGAGGATGATCGTGGTCGTGGTCGTCTTGTTCGGAAGGAAGGTCGGCGCGGCCGGCGATCGTGCCCACTTTGGGGACCGTGACGCGATGCTCTCGGGCCGAGCGGAGGACCGCCTCGCACAGGGCGATCGTCCGCAGGTTCTCGCGCCCGGCGATGTCCGGTTCGGTCCCGTCTTCGATCGCCCTCATGAGCCCCGCCATCGGTCCGGCGAAGGCATCGGGAAACCATGCTTCACGCCAGCGCGGGCGGTGCCATACGTTCGGTTCCTCAACGGTCGTGTAGTCAAGCGTGCTGGGCACGCGCTCGGGCCAGCCGGGCCAGCCGATCGTCCCAAGAGCGAGTCCCCGGGTCCCCTCGAACCGCCAACGGATACCGATGTCGGCCGCCGCGCCCTCGCGGCCGGGCCCCGCCCAAACGTCGTCCCAGGCCGACGCTCTCGCTCCGTCCGCGTACTCCAAAATGTACATGTTCAGACCGTCGAAGTGATGGAACTTCGTGCGCGGGTCGGGTCGCGTGCTGGCCAAGACCCGTTCGGGGTCGCCCAGCCAGTACCGGAACGTGTCCAGATGGTGGATGCTCATGATAAACGTGGCGAGCGAGCGGCCCCCCTCCGCCCAGGGCATCCAGTGGGGCTGGATGAACCGCAACGAAGTCCGGGCCCGAGAAAACCTCGAACCGGTCGACGGGCTCGACGAGTTCCTGGCCCCTTCGAACATGACCCTCATCCAGGTCAACGGACAAACCATTCCGTTAACCCAATCCTCCGGAGCTGCAGATGCCGCGCCCGCTTCCTAACCTGCTGCGCCGCAGCGTCACGCTCGACACCGGCCGCCGCGCCGTCGACGTCGCCGTCGACGCCGCTGGCCACCTGCGGCTCATCGCCCCGCTGGCCGAACGCTCCGTCACCCGCGCCGCCGGCGCCGACGGCGCCATCGGCTTCAAGGGCCACGCCGCGCTGTTCAACCGGCGCTCCTGGATCGGCGGCAAACGCTGGGGCTTCTGGGAAGAGATCGCCCCCGGCG
>CALLYK010000455.1 GCA_937858365.1 uncultured Isosphaeraceae bacterium
GATCGCGGCGATTCGCTTTCACGCCCCCGGCAGCACCGTGACGATCACGTACGAGCGCGACGGGCAGGCGGGCGAGGTGAAGGTGACCCTGGGAACCGCGGGCTGAGGCCTGCACACTGTGCGCCCTGCCCGTGACCGTCGGGCAGACGATTTTCGACGTCGAGGCCGAAGCGAGCGTCTTGCCCATGACGGCGAGTGAGCGCTCGACCATCGGGTTGTCCCGCCAGTCCGAGTCCCAGACGAGCACGACGAGTCGGCCCTGGAGGGGAAGCGAGACGATGTCCGGATGGAGCGAGACGAGCTGCAGTCCCTTGTCTCGAATGACTCCCATGGTGACGCCGGTGAGGGCGACGGGCACGACGGGGAGGCCTTCGGCGATCGCTGCGGAGAGCACGCCGAGGCCGATCGGATCGCCCGCTTGCTCCGCGCTGGGCTGCACTTCGAGGTCAAGGAAAAGGAGCGCACCGCCCACCTGAACGACGAAGGCGTGCGCGAGGCCGAGAAATTGGCGGGCGTGGAGAGCTTCTACACGCCCGGCAACATGGAATGGCCCCACCTGATCGACAACTCCCTGAAGGCCCATCACCTCTACCGACGCGACCGGGACTACATCGTCTCTCCGGATGGGGAGATCATCATCGTCGATGAGTTCACGGGCCGTTTGATGACCGGCCGCCAATGGTCCGACGGTCTCCACCAGGCCGTCGAGGCGAAAGAACGGGTCAAGATCAAGGAGGAAAACCAGACCCTGGCGACGATCACCCTGCAGAACTTCTTCAAGCTCTACAAGAAACTGGCGGGCATGACTGGCACGGCCATGACCGAGGCCAACGAGTTTTGGAAGGTCTACAAGCTCGACGTCATCGCGATCCCCACGAACAAGCCTCTCAGCCGACACAACTTCTCCGACGTGATCTACCGGACGGAGGAGGAGAAGGTCCAGGCGCTCCTCGAAGAGGTCCGCGAGTATCACTCCACCGGTAGGCCCATTCTGGTGGGCACCACGTCGATCGAAAAGTCGGAGGAACTCTCGGAATACTTGCGCGTCTCGGGCATTCCGCACCAGGTCTTGAACGCGAAGTACCACGAGCGCGAGGCCGAGATCGTCGCCCAGGCCGGTCGCAAAGGGGCGGTGACGATCGCCACCAACATGGCCGGTCGCGGGACCGACATCATCCTCGGGGGCAATCCCGAATTCATGGCCTGGGCCGACCTGAAGGTCCTCCGCGACCCCGACGGTCTGCCCCTCTACCCAACGCGCCTGGAAGTCCCCCCCGAGGTCTGGCGCGACGCCGTGGGCAAGTATGAGGAAACCATGCGGGCCGAGGGACGCGAGGTCGCGGCGCTCGGCGGCTTGCACATCATCGGCACGGAACGTCACGAAAGCCGCCGGATCGACAACCAGCTCCGAGGCCGTTCCGGCCGTCAGGGGGACCCAGGCTCCTCCCGCTTCTTCCTCAGCCTGGAAGACGACCTGATGCGCAAGTTCGCCGGCGAGTGGGTCTCCAACGTCCTCACCCGCCTGGGGATGCAAGAGGGCGAGGCGATCGAGAGCAAACTGGTCAGCCGCCGAATCGAAGGGGCGCAGAAGAAGGTCGAGGAACGCAACTTCGACGTCCGCAAGAACCTCCTCGAATACGACGAGGTCATGGACGAACAGCGGAAACGGGTTTACACGTTCCGGCAACGCCTGTTGGAAGGGTATCCCACCAAGGACGTCATCCTCGGGATGCTCGATGAACAGGTCCGGCCGGCCGTGGAACGGTTCCTGGCCGACGATTACGGCACAAGCTGCTTCGCCGAATGGGCGGGCAACCGCTTGGGTGTCGAATTCGAGGCCAAGGAGTTCCGCAACTCCTCCTTCGAGGACGCCGCCGAGGCCGCCCACGAACGCGCGGAAATCGAGACCAACAGCGCCGTCCGCGAGGCGATCGAAGAGAACCTCCCCAGCGACGCCGAGCCCGACGAATGGAACTGGCTGGCCCTCGCCAATTGGGCCAACACCCGCTACGGACTGGGCCTCAAGGAACGGGAACTGCGGGCCTTCGCGAAAGTGGAAAAGGGCGAGGTCATCTTCGAACGGGCCGAGTTGGACCAGTTCCTTTCCGACAAGGCGATCGCGGCCGTCAAGCAGGTGGACCTGGCCCCGGCCAAGGAATTTCTTCAGGAAAACTGGGGAAGGCGATCTCTGGCCGACTGGGTCCAGCACAAGTTCGGTATCGCCGTGGACGCCGAGCAATGGAAGGGGCGTTCCCGGCCCGACGTGATCAAGCACGTCCAGGCGATCGCACGCGAGTTGTACGCCAAGAAGGAAAGCGAGTTCCCGGTCCGGGTGGGCATGTCCCGGTTCTTCTCCGACCGTTCCGGACATCAAAGCCCCCGCCACGATCGCGACGGCCTCGCCCTGTGGGCCTCGCAACGCTTCAAGACGATGGTGGACGCCGAGGAACTGCGCCCCCTGCTTCGGAGTGAGATCGAGGCCCTGCTCATCAAGACGGCCCATGAGCAGTATCGAGGCGCCCGCGTCGCTTACGAACTCGACGAGTTAATCCACCAAACCTTCGGTGCGGTCCCGGAAGACGGCAAGCCGGCCCCGGCGCCGGACAGTGCCGCGGTCACGCGCTTGGTGGCCTGGTCGCGACAAGAACTCGGCGTGGAACTCACACCCAACGAGGTGACGGCCCACGGTCGCACACCGATCCGCAATCGCCTGGTTGAGGCCCTCGACGCTCAGCATCGGCCCGAAATGCGGGAAATGGAAAAGGTCCTCCTCCTTCAGGTGCTGGACTCGGCTTGGATGGAGCACCTCCGGGCGATGGACCATCTGCGCAGCTCGGTCGGTTTGCGCGGCTATGCCCAAGTTGACCCCAAGGTCGAATACAAGCGGGAAGGGATGAAGATCTTCGAGGAGATGTGGGGCGGCGTCGCCGACCGCGTCACCGACCTGATCTTCCGGATGGAGCAACTCGACCCGGATTTCCTGTCCTATCTCGGCAACCGCTGGCAGCTTGAACGGGCCAAGGCGATCCACGAGGAAGCGCCCCGCGAAACGGTGGCGGCCGGCGCGTCGATCGGCGCGGCGGCCGGCGGGATTCGCGCCTCGCAAGATGCCGCGATCGAGGCCAGCCAACACTCGAGCGAGCGCAAGGCGGAACCCGTCCGCAACACGGCCAAGCGCGTCGGTCGAAACGACCCTTGTCCTTGCGGGTCGGGTAAAAAGTTCAAAGCCTGCTGCATGAACAAGCGGGCCTGATTGCCTCGAATGGGGCGCCGGCCCGGACCGCTATCTCGGGGCCCCGCCTAGGCTTGGGCCTACCGCCGGAGGCGACCGAGGTCCAGGCCCGCCCCAGCGGCACTCAACTTGCTTTCTCCTGGAACGCCCGAGCAACCGGGCAACGCTCCCGCTGGAGTTGAGACCGCGATTGGCGCTCCGCGGACCCGGGAAAGGACTCCCCTGATGCCGCATGTCCTGGATTCGCTCTATCTTCTTCTCTTGCTCGCCTGGTCCCCCGTGCTCTTGTTGAGGTCCCGGAAGTACGCCCAATATCGCGAAGGTTGGCGTGAGAAACTGCTAGGCAAGGCCCCGCGCCGGATCGGCAAGCGTCCTTGCCTCTGGCTCCACGCGGTGAGTGTAGGCGAGGTGATGCTCCTCCGACCGATCATCCAGGAGTTGTCCCGCCGCCGGCCCGATTGGGACATCGTCATCTCCACCACGACGCCAACCGGTCTGGGCGTCGCGCGCCGCGTCTTCCCGGAACTCGTCACCTTCTACGCGCCATTCGATTTCTCCTGGGCCACACGGCGAGCCGTGGCGCGTGTGCGGCCGACCGTCCTGGCGATGGTGGAGCTGGAAATCTGGCCAAACTGGATCAACGCGGCCCGACGCGCCGGCGCCTCGGTCGCCATCGTCAACGGACGCCTGAGCGCCCGGAGTCATCGGGGCTACCGTCAGGTCCGCCGTTGGTTGACTTCCACATTGACCGGCCTGGACCTCGTCGCCGTGCAGACGCCCGAATACGCCGAACGTTTCCGCGATTTGGGGGTGCCGGCTCCTCGCTTGAGGATCACCGGGTCAGTGAAGTACGACGGCGTGGAAGTCGAGCGCGACAATCCCCGGACCTTGAAGTTGCGTCGAGAACTGGGTATCAGCTCCACGGACGTCGTCTTCGTGGCCGGCAGCACGATGGACGGTGAGGAGGCCGCCGCCTTGCACGCGTATCGCGAGGCCCGATCGCGCCATCCTCGCCTTCGCCTGGTCATCGTCCCCAGGCACGCGGAGCGCTTCGACCGTGTGGCGGCCTACCTGGAACAGCAGGGCGAGCGCGTCGTGCGTCGGAGTCGGGTCGAGCGACCCGTTGCGGACGGCAAACGGTCGCCGATCGTCTTGGTGGACACGTTGGGGGAACTCTCGGCGGTCTGGGGGCTGGCCGACGTCGCCTTCGTGGGCGGCAGCCTCTTCCCTGGCCGGGGCGGTCAAAACATGATCGAGCCCGCCGCGTATGGGGCCTCGGTCCTCTTTGGGCAGCACACGCAGAACTTCCGGTCAACGGTCGAGGAACTCCGCGGCTGCGGCGGAGCGCGCGAAGTGAGCGACGTCGATTCCCTGACCGCCGCTTTGGAAGAGGCCCTGGACGACCCCGAGACCGCGCTCGGCCGCGGCCAAGCGGCCCGACGGTTCGTGATGGCCCAGCAAGGGGCCACCGAACGCACGCTCGCGGAACTCGACCGCCTCTTCGAGCCCTCCGAGGCGGCCTGAAGGCCCGATCTTGGAAGGGACATAAAGGACGTCCGTATCGTCACACCCGCGCCCGGCCCGGGTGGTATGATGACCGACCGCGCATGGGTGTCGTCATGCCCTGCATGACGCCTTGCCCCTGGAATCTCGACGGTCCTCTCAGGGACCGTCGGACGGGACCGATAACGAGTGGCGTCGGGTCGCTCGTTCTTCCCGCGCGGGCCTCGTCTTCGCATCAAGGCGGTCTCTCGGCCCGTGCCGCTTCTCGCGTGGCCCCCGTTCTCCTTCCCTGGAGCATCCATCTTGAATCGCCGGAAACGCACGTTCCAACCCAGCGCGCTGTCCCTGGAAGACCGCGCCCTGACGACCGTCATGACCGTGGGCCCCATGCCTTTGGCGGACGTCTCCGCCATCCGGACCGCCACTTCCAGCCGCCCGGTGGTTTCCGGACGCCTCACGGGAAACTACGCGGCCGAAGGGGACGACTCGCGTCCCAGCGACCGTCCCTGGCATTTCAACGTGGCCGGCAGTGGGGACCTTCTGGGACTGGGCCGGGTCCGGATGAGCGGCGCCATCGACTTCGGTGGCTTCCTGGCCCCCTCGGTCCCGTCGGTCCGCGGGACGATCACGTTGAGAAACGCGCAAGGGAGCGTGACCATTCGGCTCACGGGCGGCGGCGGTCATGGTCAGGTGCTTGAGCAGAGGTTCGCCTTGAACGCGTCGATCGTCGGCGGGACGGGGGCCTACCGAAACCTGCGTGGGATCGGTTCGGGCAGGGCGAGTTTCGGCCCGAACACGATCTTCTGCATCACGACCCCATGCCCGCCCAAAGGGGCCCTGACGCTGCAACTCGACCTGCGACGGCCCGTTCGATAAGGGGCGACCAGTTCACTCTTCGCGGGCCAGGCAGGTCGCGTTGCCGGGGCGGTGCCGCAAGTGGCGCCGCCCGTCGCCGAACTCCTCGCCCGCGCCGAGTTCCTCGCGAATCGGCCCAACCAAGGCGTTCTCAATGTCGAGCAGACGTCGGGCCACATAGGCACCGTCGAGGACCCGGTGGTCGTACGTGATTTTCACGTTCACTTGCCCGGTGCTGGAGATCGGCCCATAGGTCAAGGTCGTCGTCAAGGGGGAGATCGGGTGCAACGACTCGGCCCCGAGGGCCCCGTAACTGGACAGGCCGAAGGTCCCGAAGCGTTTGGCCCGCTTGTAGCCGGAGACGTTTAAGGTGGACCACCAGAGCAAGTGCCGTACGAACGCGGGGGCGGAACTGACGCGCAGGGCCTGGCGGAAAAAGCCGACCTGCTCCAAGGGCGTGTTCTTGTAGAAATCAAGGGCGGTTTGCAGTTGCCCCAAGGGTTGGGCCTCGGGCGCCCGGAAGAGGCCGACGAAGATGCCGTCCTCGTCGTGGTAGCGACGCTCCAGGGCCATCGCGCAGGTGCTTTGGGGGTGTTCGTAGAAGCGGGTCCAGGGGAAGGTGAGGTAGGCCCGACGCAACGGGGCATGGTTGGACGCCACCATCGCGAACGCCTTCATGAACAAGACCGACCACGAGGGACGGCTGGGGTGGCGATCGCGCGCGTCGAAAAGTGGTCCGACTTCCATGACCCGGCTGACCGGGACAGTCGGCACCTGACTGGCGAAATGCACCAGGTCGATGATGAACCGGCGTGGAGCCGGGATCGGCAACACGCGTCCCTTCGGCTCGTGCATCCTTGCACCTCGGGGCGACGGAAGCGGACCCGCCCGAATAGCCTGAGGGCCCGACCCGTGGGGGCCGGTCTCAAGAGCACCCAACATAACCCAAGCGCGAGATTCCGGGAAGCCGAAGGCGGACGGGTTCGCGGGGTTTCCCAAACGAGGGCCGACATGCCATAATCGGGCCCGTCGCGCCTTCCTTGGACCGAGCCCCACTCATGGCCGATCCCCTCCGCGTTTCCGTGCATTTTCTGCCTTCCTGGGTCGTCCCTGAGACCCTTCACGGCGGGGTCGCGGTCGTCGTGGACGTCCTCCGCGCGACGAGCGTGATCGTGAAGGCCCTGGCGGCCGGGTGCGTCGCGGTCCATCCAGTTGGTGAAGTGGCCGAGGCCCACGCCTTGGCGGCCACGTTTCCCCCCGGTTCGGTCCTTCTCGCCGGCGAGCGTCAGGGCTTGCCGATCGCCGGGTTCGACCTGGGCAACTCCCCCGATGAATTCACCACCGAGCGCTGTGAAGGCCGGTCCCTCATCATGACCACGTCGAACGGCACCCGCGCGATCCTCGCGAGCCTCCCGGCCGAGCGGGTCTTGATCGCCTCGTTCGGCAATCGAGCGGCGGTCCTCGCGGCCTTGCGTCGCGAGTCGCGACCGATCCACGTCGTTTGCTCCGGGACCGAAGGGGAAATCAGTCTGGAAGACACCCTCCTCGCCGGCGCCCTGGTCGACGGCCTTCGGTCGGGGGACCAAGGTCTCGACGACCCGGCCTTGATCGCGCGATCGAGTTGGCGATCACTCCGACGGGACGACGAGGGCCCTTCCTCACTTGTTTCGGCCCTGAAGCGCGGCAAAGGCGGGCGGCGGGTCCTCGCGATCGGCCTTGAGGCCGACGTCTTGGCCGCGGCGCGAATCGACCATCACGGCCCTCTCCTGCCCGAGGTCCTACGCGACCCCGTCCGGATCGTCCGGGCGGCGAGCGCTCCTTCCTGACTTGATCGCCGGCCGGAACGCATGGCATGGTCCGGCCGCCACGAGGTCTTCTCGCATGGACATGGACAAGCTGGTTTCCCTCTGCAAACGTCGCGGCTTCATCTTTCCGTCGAGCGAGATCTACGGCGGCATCAACGGTTTTTGGGACTACGGGCCGCTCGGGGTCGAACTCAAGCGGAACATCAAGGAAGCCTGGTGGCACGACAACGTCCACGGGCGCGACGACGTGGTCGGCCTGGACTGTTCGATCATCATGCACCCGCGCGTCTGGGAGGCCTCGGGACATGTCGGCGGGTTCAGCGACCCGATGGTCGATTGCCGAGCCACCAAGGAGCGCTACCGGGCCGACCAGCTTTTCGTGTTCGTTTATCTCTTCCCCAAGGTGAACCATAAAGGCGAGCCGACCGAGGCCTGGCTCGCGGGCATCGGCGGCTCTCCCGAGGAGGCCGCCGCCGGCCCCGAGACGCGGGCCGCCCGATTGGCCAAGAAGTTCGGCCAGCCCGATCAGCCTCCCACGATCATTCCTTATATGCAGTTACCCGCCGACGATCGCGACAAGGTCATCGGCCCGGGCACCGAGGAACGCGGCACACTTACGGAACCGCGCTCCTTCAACCTCATGTTCAAGACGTACGTCGGGGCCCTGGAGGAGGCGTCGAGCGTTGCCTACCTTCGTCCTGAGACGGCCCAGGGGATCTTCGCCAACTTCAAGAACGTCGTCGACACGGGCCGCGTGAAGGTGCCCTTCGGCATCGCGCAAGTCGGCAAGAGCTTCCGCAACGAGATCAATCCCCGGAACTTCACCTTCCGCTCCCGCGAGTTCGAGCAGATGGAACTGGAGTTCTTCTGCCACCCCGAAGAGTCCGACGAATGGTACTCCTACTGGCGCAAGGCGCGATTCCAGTGGTATGTGGACCACGGCCTCGGTTCCTCGAAACTTCGCTTGCGTGATCACGATAAGGACGAACTGGCCTTCTATTCCAGGGCCACGGCCGACATCGAGTACGAGTTTCCCTTCGGCGTCAGTGAGTTGGAGGGGATCGCCCACCGATCGGCCTACGACCTTTCACGTCACATGGAATTCAGCGGCAAGGACCTGGGCTACCTCGACGAGGAGCGCTGGGAACGCGACAAGGTCAAACTCGGCATGACCGCCTTCAAGGACTACCTCAAGTCGCGCGAGGGTCAGGCCGACGCCGGGTATCCGTACCAATATGTGCCGCACGTCATCGAGCCGTCGGCTGGCGCCGACCGGGCCACGCTCGCCTTCCTCTGCGAGGCGTACCAGGAGGACATGG
>CALLYK010000456.1 GCA_937858365.1 uncultured Isosphaeraceae bacterium
GCGATGCGTCGGCGGCAGTCGGCGCGACCGAGGATGACCAGGCAATCGTAAAGGCCGGGACCGATCGCTTGACCCGTGACGGCCACGCGGAGCGCGTTCACGACGTCCCCCATTTTGCGCCCGTGCGACTCGGCGTAGTCGTGGACGGCCTTCTCGAGCGTGTCGTGTTCGTAGGGGGTCGTCGTGGCGATCACTTGGTCGAGTTCGGTGAGCATCTCGGCGACTTTTTCCGGCTTGCGCAGGCGTTTCTTCACCGCGTCGGGGTCAAACGTGAGTGTGTCGGTGAAGAAGAAGGCACCCAGCTTGAGGACGTCGGAGAAGACCTTCAACCGATCGGCCAGGGCCGTGATGACCGCTTCCAGGCGGGCCCTCGTCGTCGCGTCGAGGGGGGCCTTCACGAGCCCTTCCTTCTCGAGGTACGGCAAAACGCCCGCGACCTTCCGCTCCATCGGCTGCTTCTTCATCCACTCGCCTTGCAGCCAGAAGAGCTTGTCTTGGTCGTGGCTGGCGGGGGAGCTGTTCACACGCTCGATCGTGAACTTGGCGATCAACTCGTCGCGTTCGAACACCTCTTGCGTGTCGTCGTAGCTCCAGCCCAGGCGCGAGAGGTAGTTCATCATCGCCTCGGGCAAATACCCCTTTTCCACATATTGGTGGAGCATCACGAGCACGCCCTTGCCGGCGTAGTCGTCCGTCTTCCTCTTGGAGAGCTTGGCCTTCGAGCCGGGCTCGGCGACGTAAGGGATGTGCGCGAACGCGGGCAAGTCGGCCCCCAACGCCTCGAAAAGCAAGAGCTGCGGAAACGTGTTGGACAAATGTTCTTCGGCGCGGACGACATGAGTGATTTTCATGTCGATGTCGTCCACGACGCTGGCGAAATTATACAAAGGGGTGCCATCAGGGCGAACGATGACGAAGTCGCCGATCTCTTGGGTGTGGAACTCGACGGGCCCTTTGACCTGGTCGGGCAGGGTGAGGAGCCTGCCGGACGGGACCTGGAACCTCAGGGCAAAGGGGCGGCCCTCGGCCTCGAATTGTCTTTCCTGGTCGGGCGTGATGGGAAGGCGGCGGAAGCGATAGGCCCGCTTGGCGGCGTCGGCGGCGGCCTTGTCGGCCGCGCGTTCACTCTCGGTGCTATAGTCGCGATAGACGTGGCCGGACTGGACCAATCGTTCGGCGGCGGCGCGGTAGCGGTCGCCTCGTTGGGACTGGTAATAGGGACCGAACGGCCCGCCGACCTCGGGGCCTTCGTCCCAGTCGATGCCGACCCAGCGAAAGCCGTCCAGGACCTTGGCGACGGCCTCTTCGACATGGCGTTGTTGATCGGTGTCGTCGATACGAAGGATGAACTGACCGCCGTGGTGCCGTGCCAGGAGCCAGTTGAAGAGGGCGGTGCGAACGCCGCCGATGTGCAGGTATCCAGTGGGACTTGGGGCGAAACGGGTGCGAACGCTCATGAGGGGCCCAGGGACCTGGCGAGACCGAGGATCCGCCGAGACGGGGAGGCGGATGATGGTCCACGATAGGCGGGCCGTTCGCGGACTGTCAACCGGCCGTTTCGGCCAGTTCCTGGGCCTTTTCGTAGCCGAGACTGCGGAGCACCTCGAGCACTTCGCTCCAGGTGGGGAACATCCGGCCGCTACGCGCCTTGTAGTCATGCATGGCGTTCATGAACTCAAGCTCGGAGCCGGAGTACTCGCGATCACACGTGGCCGGGTCGACAAAGCGACGCCGACCGCTCGTCTGGCGGGCCAGGCTGGCGCGGGCCGCCTGGGCGCTGGCACGGCGGTTGACCCATTCGGGCGTGCCGTTGCCGGGGGTTGCAAACGGTTCGGGACCCGAGGGACCCGAGCTGGGATGCGCCAGTTCCATGAATCGATCCTCCTGAACGTGCGATGGGACCGACCCATCGCGTTGACCTTCGACAACCGAGGTTCCCTGGCAATCAGGCCGAAGCATGAGAGAAAAAACCGCTTCGGCGTTGACCTCGCCGTGGAAGCCGAGCCGCCATGACCCGGCCGCGCATCGAGGGCTCGCTGACGACCATCGCGATCGTCCGCCTAGGACCCACTGGCACTGTACGACACGATCCAAAATGAGGCGACAAATTCTCGGCGGTGTCCTACGATGTCATGATCATCCGGTGTGGACATTCGGACCCGCTTGTCCATAGGGCCTTACGCGAGACCACGCTCGTCTCGATTTGCGCGTCCTGATCACCGGCCCAGCAAGCGATGATACAAATCCATGTAGTCATCCATGACTCGCGGCAGCGCGTAACGCTCCTCGACGCGCCTGCGGGCCTCTCGTCCCAGGCGGCCGGCCTTGTCTTGATCTTCCAGCAGGTTCGTCATCGCGGAAGTCCAGGCGGCCGGCTCGTGGACCGAGACGAGCAGGCCGGAAACGTCGTGGTCGATGAGGTCGCGGTTGCCGCCAATGTCCGAGGCCAGGCAGGGCAGGCCCGTCGCGAGCGCCTCCAAGAGCGAATTGCTCATCCCTTCGGCCACGCTCGGCAAAACGAAGAGGTCAGCCGCGCGGAGGTACTCGGCCGGTTCGGCCACCTGGCCGCGAAAATGGATGGAACCCTCAACGCCGAGTTCGTGCGCTCGGGCGCGCAGACGGTCCCTCTCGGGGCCGGCGCCGAGGAGCAAAAGGTGGGCCCTCGTCCGCGCGGCGACCTCTGGCCAAGCCGTCAGGAGAACGTCTAGCCCCTTCTGGGGGTGCAATCGACCTGTGAAGAGGACCCGGGGGCGCGGAGGCAGTTCCCCTTCCAGCAAGGATGGCCCGGGTTGGAACCGTTCGGCATCGACTCCGCTGACCGTCCTGTGCATCTTGGCGTGAGGCACACCGAGCTCGCGCCATTGCCGTTCGATGTCGGTCGAGATCGCCGCGAAGGCCGTGTTCCGTAGGATCAGGCGTCTCAGCACGCTGGCACCTTTGGTACGCATCAGTTCGTCGGCCTCGCCGTAGTAGCCGGAGCTGGCCGGTTGCACGAGCGTGGGGCGCTTGCCCAGCAAGGGCCGGGCCAGGCCCGCGGCGATCGCTTCCCAAAGCCCTTGATGGGTGTGGACAAGGTCGATTTCCGGTCGCAACCGAAGGAGCGCGCGGACGACCCCCGAGACGAAGCTCAGCCCGAACATCGGGCCTGCGTTGGCCGGCATGACCCAGCGATGGACCAGGACCCCCCTCATGACCTCGTCGCCCTGATGGCCGGGGACATGCCGCGTCACGACATGGACCACGTGGCCGCGACGGACGAGTTCCTCGCCTTGCGCCAGGGCCTGACGTTCCGCCCCGCTCGCATGGGGGTGGAAGTGACTGAGCACATAGGCAACACGCAACGGGGCGGCAGGCATCTTGCGGAAGTGGCCCAGAAAAAGAAAACGAGACCGGGCCTCATGGCAGGCCGGGTCTCGCGGATGGGTCCTCGGATGACTTGGGCGGGGCGGATCAGCGGATGAAGTCGATCCCCTTGGTGGGGACCTCGATGCCGCCGTCCGACGTGATGACGCCGCCGTTGACGACGACCGCCTTCCTCGCCAAACGCTCGCCGCCGGCCGGGACCCGAATCTCCCAATCGCCGTCGGGCAATGTGATCGAGAAGCGGCCGTAGGCGTCCGTCACGGTCTTGCGATCGGCGAAGGCACTGCCCTCGGCGCGGCTCTTGACGGTCACTTCGACCCCTTCCATCGGCATCGCATCGGCACGGTTCTTGAGGCCCGCCGGCAACTCCAGCACGCGGCCGACGAGCACGGCCCGTCGCGGCGGGACGGGACGACGCGACTCGAACCGATCGCGCGGGTCGGGCAGAGAGGGCGGCGGGTCGGGCAGGGGGGGACTCACGTCGCGGTTGCCGCGATCGCCCGGCTGGTCAACGTCCGGCGGCCGGACCATCAACGGGTCCCGTTCAGGGACCACCGCGGACGATGGGTTTGTGGCCGACGACTTGACCGGCGCGGCGGACCGATTCTCCGGCACGACACCTGGGGCGCCGGTCGTTTTCGTCGGCACCGTCCCGGGGGCCGCGTCCGCGCACGGCGCGACCAGTCCCGTGTCATAGACCGTGGGGACATAATACGATGTCGGCACATAGTACGATGTGGGGACATAATACGATGTCGGAGAATAATACGACGTTGGCACATAGTACGACGTGGGAGCGAGGTACGACGTGGGTGCGTAATAGCTCGTCGGCGTGACGTACGAGGTGGGCACGTAGTAGGCCCGGTTGCGGAAGAGGCCCCGTCGTTCGACGAGCAGGCTGCTTGTGGAATAGGTGGTGGGCACCACGTAAGAGTTGTAAACGGCGCTGGTGGGCACCACGTAAACCTGCCCGAAGCTCGGGACGGCGGCGGTCAGCAGCGTGAGCAGGCCGGCCGCGACAAGACAGGTCCTGATGGAGCACATGGAAGTTGACTCCCGGTTGGGCCGGACGACCCTCGCGACCGCGAGGATCGTTGTGCGCGGCCCCATAAATACCACCATACCAAACGGGCGGCGCGATACAAGCGTGCGCACGGTCGGGCGATCGGCGGTTTTCTCACGTTGCCTGACGGCGCCATTCGTAGAGGGCGATCGCGACGGCCGCGGCCGCGTTGAGGGACTCGGTCCCGTCGGTGATGGGGACCCTCCGTTTCGGGCCTTGCCGCAGGTATTCGGGCAAGCCCGGCCCTTCCAAGCCCACCACCAAGCCGAACGATTCGGGAAAGGGGGAACTGGCCAGGGTGGGGCCATCGTTGTCGAGGGCGATGATCGGCACACGGTCGGAGTGAAGCCCTTGGATGGACGGTCCGAAAGCGAGCGGCACCTGGAAGAGCCCGGGGCCGGCCGCCCTGGCCGCCTTGGGGTGGAACGGGTGGGCCGCCTCCCGGAGCAAGACCACGCGGGCCACGCCGAAGGCGGCGGCCGAGCGGACCACCGCGCCCACGTTTTCAGGGTCTTGCAAGGGGATGAAGAGTGTGCAACCGGCGGGCCAAGGGCCGTCGTCCGTCCATTCCGGCATTTCGGGCACCTTCATCCACAAGAGCGGCGAGTGCGTGCCGGAGACGTCGAGTTCCTGAAAGAGCCCGCCTTCCAGACGCAGCCAAGGGGCCTTCAGCGATTCCGGCGGCGCGGGCCCCGCCTGAGGCGTGATCCAACCGAGGGCCCGGTCGGCGTGGGTCCGGAGCAGGTCGTTCACGATCCGCGGGCCGGCGAGAAGGGCCTCGCCATGCTTACGGACCCCACGACCCGTAAGAAGCTCGCGCAGGTGTTTGAACGTGGCGTTCGAGGCGCTCGCGAGCTCGCGCGCCGGTGGACCTGAAAACAAGGTGGCGCCCCCGATCCGCTCGTACACGACGAGCCGGCGTTGGTGATTTGTGCCTGGAATCGCATAGGAATGGTCCGCGAGCAGGCGGAACGACGAAGCGTGTGAGGATCGCGCCTCGGCGACCTCGTTGTCGCAATCGGGCCCTTTCATGAACAACATCTTGCCGCCCGGACCCAGGCAATTCACCACCCGATCGAGGGTCTCGGGAATGGACGCGACAGCGCGTGTGATCACGCCGCCGACCTCCCGCGTGAATTTGGGTCCGACCTTCCCCGCGTACACATCCACGTTTGTCAGCTTGAGTCGCGCGATAACGCTTTCGAGGAACTCGGCGCGATGGCCCCTGGGTTCGGCCAAGACCATCTCCAGGTCGGGCCGCGCGATCTTGAGGGGCACTCCCGGAAGGCCCGGTCCCGAGCCCATGTCCATGAGCGGACTGGGCGGTGCCTCGTACTTGAGCACGAGCAGACTGTCCACATAATGCTTGAGGACCATGCTCTCGAAGTTGTGCAAGCGCGTCAGGTTCAACTCGGCGTTCGCTTCGCGCAAGAGGCGGTGATAGGCCCAAAGGGCGTCGTACTGATCGGGCCGAAGCGCGATCCCGCAAGCGCGAAGCAGGACCTCCAACCCTTCCCGACTCGGACGTACCATCGCGGTCACCCCTTCACCGTTACGCCAGACCGCTCCACGGTACTGATTGACTCGACACCCGCACAACGGCCCGCTATCATCCCATGTTCGACCAAAGTTGAATCGTGGAGGTCCGTCATGAACCGGCCCGATGGGTGTGCCGAATTCCAACGCCTGGGGAACTCCCGGCGCGACGCCCTTCGGGCTGGGGCCCTGGCCCTGACCGGATTGGGGCTGAGCGACCTCTTGCGCCTGAGGTCAAGCGCGGCGCTCGCGGCCGCTTCCGGCTTCGGCCGGGCAAAGTCGTGCATCTTGATTTTCATGTGGGGCGGACCCAGCCAGTTGGACACGTGGGACCCCAAGCCCGACGCCCCGTCGGAGATCCGCGGGTCCTTTCAAACGATCGCCACGCGTATTCCGGGGCTGATCATCAGCGAGCACTTCCCGCGCCTCGCCCAACAGACGCATCGGCTGGCCGTGATCAAGTCGATGACACACGACGACCCGGCGCACCTCTCGACGGCGCATCGCGTCTTGACCGGGCACCTCGCGCCCAAGGTCAACTCCGACGCCGACGGCCCATCGCCGGTCGATTGGCCGTCGCTCGGTTCCTTGTTGGCTCGAGTGCGTCCCAAGGGGGGTGCCTTGCCGCAATCCGTTCTGATGCCCTGGACGGTCGCGCATCCGGCGGCGCCCGGCGGAAAGGCGCCGGGCCAACACGGCGGCTGGCTCGGCGCCGCGTTCGACCCCTTCCGTATCGAAGGGGACCCGAATCAAGCCGATTTTCGAGTGGGTGGGACCGAGCCGCCGGAGGGGGTCGACTCGGCGCGCTTGCGTTCGCGTCGGGCCTTGCTAGGCGGTCTCGATTCCGGCCGGCATGTCTGGGGGACCTTTCAAGCGAGGGCCCTTGATTCGCTGGCCTCGGCGGAGGCGCGCGGGGCCTTCCGTGTTGATCGAGAAGACCCGAAGGTGCGCGATCGCTACGGCCGGCACATTCATGGCCAATGCCTGCTTATGGCCCGCAGGCTCGTGGAAGCGGGCGTGGAACTCGTCACCGTGAACTGGCATAACGACGGCTCGAATTTCTGGGACACGCACGGCGACAACTTCAACCAACTCAAGAACCGCCTGATGCCCCCCGCCGACCAGGGGTTCGCCGCTTTGCTCGACGACCTGGACGCGCGCGGTTCACTCGATGAGACGCTCGTGGTATGGGTGGGCGAGTTCGGCCGGGCGCCGCGGATCACCACCTCCAATGCGGGTCGTGAGCACTGGCCGCGCTGCTATTCGGCCGTGCTGGCGGGCGCGGGCGTGGGGGGCGGTCAAGTGTACGGCGCCTCGGACCGCTGGGCGGCCTACCCAGCGCGTGATCCGGTTAGTCCCGAAGACATCGGCGCGACGATCCTCCACGCGCTGGGGGTGGACCCGGCGACGGAAGTGCATGACAACACCGGTCGGCCGATGCGAATCAACACGGGGACGCCTTTGACCAGCCTCTTCGGTTGATTCGGCGGGCGCGCCTCGCGGTCCTTGGGGCGAGCTCAGGCATCGCGACCGACGGGTTTCGCCAGGTCCTTGCCGAGGGGCCAACGCACGGCTCGACGCCATCGCGAGGGCTGTTCAGGATCGGGCCCTTGCGTGAGCCTGCCAACGGGGTCCTCTCCTTTGCCGAGGTCCTTGTTCCCGACGCCCTCGCTCGTTCTTCTGGACTTAATGGACGAGAGGTTGAACGCGGGCCGTAAGTGGTTGTCAATCATGGCGATGTAATGGCGGTTCCGTTCCCGGGCCTCTTCTCGTCCCTTCGCGAAGAGGCAAAGGACGACCGCCATGCCGATCCCGGAGATGACCCCGCACAGTCCCAGGACGTTCGACGAGAGCTCGACGTGCCAGGGTCCGCTCGCGTGGCCGATGAGCCAACCCGTGGCCCCGGCCACTTCGATGATCAGGACGCCGACGAGCCACTTGACTCTCGGAGACTTCACGGATGTACCCTCAACGGGACGACCGACGGTCGGGCGGACTCCCCCCCGTGGGACGACTGGCGCGAGACTGGCAAACGATCCAACCACCTCTACTTCCTAGGGCGAATCGGCGCCTCTGTCAAATTCCCAGGCGAGACGAGACGACCGCCCTCTGGGATTCGGGCCCTTGTGCGGTTATCGTGTGCTTTTCGTGAGCCGGGGCCCCTCCGTCCCGGGTCGGACCCCCGGAGCAACCCGACATGGCGGCAGGTCCTGAAACGAAGGTCCAGGTCTCGGAAGGCGACCAGGGTTTCCAGCCTTACGTGCCTGACGTAGAGCGACTTCCGGAACTGACCCTCTCAGCCGTGGTCTTGGGCACGCTCTTGGGGATCGTCTTTGGGGCGTCTTCGCTCTACCTGTTCTTGAAGGTCGGGATGACGGTCTCGGCGTCGATCCCTGTGGCCGTCTTGTCGATCACGATCTTTCGGGGCCTCTCACGGGCCTTCGGCATCCGCCGGGCAACGATCTTGGAGAACAACGTTGTCCAAACGGCCGGCTCGGCGGGCGAGTCGATCGCCTTCAGCGTCGGCGCCACGATGCCCGCGTTGATGCTCCTCGGCTACGCGATGGACCCCTTGCGCGTGATGATGGTCTCGGTCTTGGGGGGCCTCTTGGGGATCCTGATGATGGTCCCCCTGCGGCGCGCCTTCATCGTGAACCAGCACAAGACGCTGCCGTACCCCGAAGGGACGGCCTGCGCCAAGATCCTCATCGCGGGCGAGAAGGGGGGTTCGAGCGCGCAAACGGTCTTCGCCGGTTTCGGTTTGGCCTTCGTGTATCAGTTCTTGATGGAGGCGATGAGGCTCTGGAACAAGGAGCCCGCCAAGGCGATCACCGGCATCCAGGGCTACGACAAGGCCGTGGTCGCGTGCGAGGCTTCGCCCGCCCTGTTGGGGGTCGGCTACATCATCGGCCCGCGGACGGCCGCCGTGATGGTGGGGGGAGGCCTGCTCGCCTCGCTCGTGCTCGTGCCGGCGATCGCGTATTTCGGCCAGGGACTGCAAGAACCGCTCGCCCCCGCCACGATGCTCATCAGCAAGATGGGCACGGGCGACATCATCCGCAACTATGTCCGTTACATCGGCGCCGGGGCGGTGGCGGCAGGCGGCATCATCAGCATGTGCCGGGCCTTGCCCTTGATCTTCGGGTCGATCACCGGCGGCCTGAGGGCCATGCGCGGCGGCGCCGGGGGCCAGGGAAGCGGCCGGACACACAAGGACATGCCCTTCGCCATCGTGGTCCTGGGCTCACTGGGCCTGATCGCGGCGATCACGGCGACCGACCTCATTCCCACAAGCACTCCGGGGCGCGTCGCAGGCGGCCTGATGATCTTGGCCTTCGGGTTCCTCTTCGTCACGGTGAGTTCGCGCGTTTGCGGCGAGATCGGCTCGTCGTCCAACCCCATCTCGGGCATGACGATCGCGACCTTGCTTTTGACCTGCTTGATCTTCGTGGTGCTCGGCTGGATCGGTCCGGAATACCGAGTGGCCGCGCTCTCGATCGCGGGGGTCGTTTGCATCGCCTCGTCCAACGGCGGCACGACCTCGCAGGACCTCAAGACGGGCTACCTCGTCGGCGCGACACCCTGGAAGCAACAGGTGGCGATCCTTGCCGGAGCGCTCATCTCGGCGGCGATCATCGGCTTGACCCTTTTGCAATTGAACAAGCTTTCGGAAGTGGTAACGACCAAGCCGGAGCACCTGCCCAAGGTCGCCGCGCCGGTAATCGAACTGACCGAGACGGAGACGGGGACCGACGGCAAGACCTACAAGGTTTGGCGTGTGGGCAAGGCCCTTGATGGCGTCGAGCCCGGCATCTACCGCGTGGACCCCGAAACCGGCATCGCGGCCGAACGGATCGACCCGGGCATCGGCGGTTCGATCCTCTATCGCGACGACGACCCCGAGCAGAAGAACAAGATCGTCAAATACAACCCGCCCCAGCCGGCCCTCTTCGCCACGATCATTGACGGCATCCTCACGGGCAAGTTGCCTTGGGCCCTGGTGCTCTTGGGCGCGGGGCTGGCCGTGGTCATGCAGCTCTGCGGCGTCTCGGCCCTGGCCTTCGCGGTGGGCGTTTACTTGCCCCTGTCAACCACCTTCCCGATCTTCCTGGGAGGCCTCATCCGGGCGATCGTGGACAAGCTCAAGAAGCTCTCGGCGGAAGAGTCCGACTCGAGCCCGGCCGTGCTCTTCGCCAGCGGCCTGATCGCGGGCGGCTCGATGGCGGGCGTCTTGCTCGCGATGCTTCAGGCCGATTTCGCCAAGAAGATCAAGGAAAAACTCGACCTGTCGGACTTGCTGACCAAACAATTCGCCACGGTCGAACCCTGGCACGAACTCCTCGTGCCGGCCTTGATCGCCTTCGGCGTCCTCATCGTGTCGCTGCTCTTCGTGGGTCTGACCCAGAAGGCCCACGTCGATACTTCGGAAAAAAACGAGACCGCTGTCCCAGCTTCGTGAGTGGGCGGCGGTGCCTGTTGGTCCCATTCCATTCACGGAGTCTCTTTTCATGTTGCGTTTCGCCTTGCTCACCATTCTCGGCCTGGTCCTGGCCGCGCCCGCCCTCCATGCCGACGAAGGCATGTGGGTCTTCAACAACCTGCCGATGGAACGGCTCAAGGACAGGCACGGCTTCACGCCCACGCCCGCCTGGATCGACCACCTACGCGGCAGCGCCGTGCGGTTCAACAGCGGCGGCTCGGGCTCGTTTGTCTCGCCCGACGGCCTGGTCATGACCAACCATCACGTCGCGGCCGACACCCTCCAGAAGATCAGCACCCCTGAGAAGGACTACTACAAGAACGGCTTCCTCGCCAAGTCGCGCGAGGAGGAGGTGAAGGCGCCCGACCTGGAACTGAACGTCTTGGTGAACATCGAAGACGTGACCGCCAAGGTCAACGCCAAGGTCACCAAGGCAATGAGCGACGGGGAGGCCGCCAAGGTCCGCCGCGAGGCCATGATCGACATCGAGAAAGAGGCCACCGATAAGAACGGCATGCGCAACGATGTCGTCACCCTTTATCAAGGGGGACAATATCACCTTTATACATTGAAGAAGTACACCGACGTCCGCCTCGTCTTCGCCCCGGAGTTCGCCATCGCCTTCTTCGGCGGCGACCCCGACAACTTCGAGTACCCCCGTTACGACCTGGACGTGGCCTTCTTCCGGGCCTACGAGGACGGCAAGCCCGCCAAGCCCAAGCACTCCCTCAAGTGGAGCACCGAGGGCTCGAAAGACGGGGAACTCGTCTTTGTCGCCGGTCACCCCGGCCGCACGAACCGCCTGAACACGGTCGCCCATCTGGAATACCTGCGCGACGTCGGCTTCCCGTTCACGCTCGACCTGCTCCGCAATCGCGAGGCGCACCTGCTCGAATACGGCAAGCTCGGCGCCGAGCAGCTCCGGCAGTCGAAGGAAGACCTCTTCGGCATCCAGAACAGCCGGAAGGCCCGCGTCGGCGGCCTGGGCGGCCTGCGCGACGCCGCCTTCCTCGATCGCAAGAAGAAGGACGAAGCGGCCCTCCGCGACCGCGTGAAGGCCGACGCCCGCAAGACCGACGAATTCGGCTCGGCCTGGGAGAAGATCGCCGACTCTTTCAAGGTGGCCGCCACCAACATCGCCGCTTTCAACTTCCTGGAACAGGGCCAGGCGTTCGACTCCAACCTCTTCAGCATCGCCCGGACCCTCGTGCGCATGGCCGACGAGGACCAGAAGCCCAACGCCGAACGCCTCCGCGAATACGGCTCGGCCGGTCGGGCCTCGCTGGAACAACGAATCTTCTCCGAGGCCCCGATCTACCCGGAACTCGAGACCGCCAAACTAACCAATTCCCTCAAGTTCTTCGCCTCGAAGATGGGCCCCAACCATCCTCTCGTCGCCAAAGTCCTTGATGGCAAGTCACCCGAGCAGGCCGCGAAAGACCTCGTGAGCGGCTCGACCCTCGGCAGCGTCAGTGCCCGTCGTGAACTGGCCAAGGGCGGGGCGCAAGCCATCGCCCAATCGAGCGACACCATGGTCGCCCTGGCCCGCAAGATCGACGGCGACGCCCGGGCCGTGCGCAAGGTTTGGGAAGACCAGGTGGAAGGGGTCCGGACCGCCCAATACGCGCGGATTGCCAAGGCCCTCTTCGAAGACCAAGGCACGTCCACATACCCCGACGCCACGTTCACCTTGCGACTCGCTTTCGGCACGGTGAAGGGTTACGAGGTTGGCGGCAAGGCGATCCCGCCCTATACGACGATCGGCGGCGCCTTCGACCACGCCAAGGCCCACGGCAACACCGACCCCTACGAACTGCCCAAGAGTTGGTTCGGTGCGCGTGACGCCGGCCGCCTGAAGCTGGACACGCCGCTCAATTTCGTCTCGACGGCCGACATCATCGGCGGCAACTCGGGCAGCCCCGTCGTGAACACCAAGAACGAGGTAGTGGGCCTCATCTTCGACGGCAACATCGAGTCCCTCGTGCTCGACTTCGGCTACGAAGACCGCGTCGCGCGGGCCGTCTCGGTCGATTCGCGAGCGATCCTGGAGGCCCTCAAGTCGGTCTATCAGGCCAACGACCTGGTCCGCGAGCTGAACCGCGTGGTTCGCTGAGCCATGCTCGATCCCCAGACCCGAACGAAAGGACACGTCGGGTCCATTCTTCCGGACAAAGTACATCCTTGGACAGGATGAACAAGAATGGACAGGATGAAGTCGGCGGAGAAACCACGGGGATCTCTTCCGACCCCATGGTCAATCTTCGTTGTTCGTGATCTCGTCCTGTTGCTCCAGTTCATCCTGTCGGGTCTTCCGTCGGACCGAAAACAACCTGGGACAGGATGAACAAGAATGGACAGGATGAAGTCGGCGGAGAAACCGCACGGTCATCCGGTGATCTCCGCCGACTTCATGGTCAATCCTCGTCGTTCGTCATCTCGTCCTGTTTCTCCTGTTCATCCTGTCGGGTCTTCCGCTAGTTAATCCCAGCGCCGGCCGTCGGTCACTCGCTTGGGCGCGCTTGCGGGTCGACCCGGGGATCGCCTAAACTCTCTCCGGGACCCTAGGTTGGGCCCGCGTGGTTATGACGAGGTCGCGGATGTCGGCATTGATCCGGGTTGGGGCCGTTCGTTATCTGAACGCCCGACCCCTCTATCACCGTCTTGAGGAGTTCGAGCCCAGGGCCCGTCTCGTCCTCGATTTGCCCAGCAAACTGGCCGACGAACTTGCCCAAGGTGACCTCGACGTCGCCCTCATCCCGTCGGTCGAGTATCTGCGCGGGGCCTCGAGGGGCTACACGATCATCCCCGACCTGGCGATCGCTGCACGCGGTCCTGTGCGCAGTGTGAAGCTCTTTAGCCGCGTGCCGTTCGAACAGATCGAGCGCGTGGCCCTCGACGCCGGTTCACGCACCAGCCAGGCCCTGAGCTTGGTCTGGCTCGACGCGGCCCACGGCGTCCGACCCCGGACCATCGAGGAGCTTCCACTCGGCGTGCCCGTGGAAGAAAGCACCGCCGACGCCGTCTTGCTCATCGGCGATCGGGCCATGCGCGATCCGGACGGCCCCTTCCACGCCGTCGTCGACCTCGCCGAGGCGTGGGTCGGCATGACGGGCCTGCCGTTCGTCTTCGCCTTCTGGGTCGCCCGTGATGGGGCCGATCTGGGCGACTTGCCCCGGACCTTGCTCCGCTGCCGCGCGGAGGGACTCGCCGACGCGAGCGAGATCGCCTCGACCCACGGCCGACGCCTCGGACTCGACCCGGCCTCTTGCCTCGACTATCTGACGCGCGTTCTGTCGTATCATCTCGGCGAGGCCGAATTGGCGGGCCTGCGCCTCTTCGCCCAGCGGGCCGCCGCGCTGGGACTGGCCCCGGAAGGAGTGGACCTTGTCTTCCACCGTCACCCCGATCTTGCGGCGCGTCGTTGATGGGGAGCGCCTAGGCTTCGACGAAGGCGTCACGCTCATGCGTGAGGCCGGCTTGCTCGAACTCGGCCACGCCGCCAACGCCGTTTCGCGCCGCTTGCACCCCGAACCCTACCGCACCTACAACATCGATCGAAACATCAATTATAGTAACGTATGCGCGGCGATTTGCGATTTCTGCGCCTTCTATCGCAAAGTGGACGACACCGACGCCTACGTCTTGGAGCGCGAGGTCATCCACGAGAAGATCCAGGAAACGCTCGACCTCGGGGGCGACCAAATCTTGCTCCAAGGCGGGCTCCATCCCGACCTTCCTTTCTCCTGGTACGAGGACCTGCTGCGCGACATCAAAGAACGCTTCCCGCGGCTCAACATCCACGGTTTTAGCCCGCCGGAAATCCACTTCTTCCACAAGAAGTTCCGTATGTCCCTGCGCGACGTCCTTCAGCGCCTTCAGGAAGCCGGGCTGGGCAGCTTACCCGGCGGCGGCGGCGAAATCCTGGCCGACCGCGTGCGCAAGGAGATCACCAAGGGGAAAGTGCTCAGCGACGACTGGATCAACGTCCATCGGGTCTGGCACGAGCTGGGGGGACGCTCCACGGCCACGATGATGTTCGGCCACATCGAGACGCCCGAGGAACGGGTCGAACACTTGGAACGAGTTCGATCGCTCCAAGACGAGACGGGCGGCCTGACCGCCTTCATTTCATGGACGTTTCAGCCCGAACACACCGAGATGGCCCACGTCCCGCCAGCGGGCGCTCACGAATACTTGCGCGTTCAGGCCATTTCGCGTCTCTATCTTGACAATGTGTCCAACATTCAATCCTCCTGGGTGACACAGGGGCCCAAGATTGGTCAGATCGGCCTGCTTTTCGGGGCCAACGACATGGGCAGTTTGATGATCGAGGAGAACGTGGTGTCGTCGGCTGGGACCGTGCATTATCAGACGATCGACCAGATCCGGCGCTCGATCAGCGAGTTGGGGTACGTTCCCCGGCAGCGGAACGTGTTCTATCAGTACATCGACGAGCCGGCGGAAGAACTCTCGGCGGCGGCCGGCTGAGGGTGCGACGCAACGAGTATGGAAGAAACGCGTCGAGTCATCCGCCAAATCGCCGCGGCCGCGCCTCTTCGGGGCCAATTGGCGGTATCGTGATGGTCGCGTAGCCACCTTGAGAGGAACGGCGACGATGAGCACTCCCCCCGACTCCGTTGAACCAACCCCGTCAACCTCGGCCACGGTGTCCGGACCCGGGCCCGCGCCCGCGGTCTCGCCCACGACCACGACATCAGTCGAAACGGACCGGCTTCCGCCGGGGGTCAAGCCAATCCGCTGGATGGTCATCGCGGTCACTTTGTTGTTGGCTTCGGAAGGCGTTCGGCAGTGGCAAGAATCGCGCTTCACCAAGGAAGAGTCTCAAGGGATCGAGGTCTTGCCGTTCGAACTTGAGAAACTGCCTACGACCGTTGGGCCGTTCAAGTCGCAAGAGGGCCTGGACGTCCACCTCGACCCGGCAACCGTTCGATACGCGGGCGGGTTGAAGTCATTGGTCCGCACCTACACCGATGAATTGACGGGTGTGCGTTTGATGGTCCTGGTCTTGTACGGCCGGGCCGATAGCGTCGTCGAGCATGTCCCCGAGCTTTGCTACAACGGGGCCGGTTACGGTCAAATCGGCAAGAGCGAAGAGCGCGCGATCACGTTCACGACGGGTACCGGCGACAAGGCGGAAACGAAGTCGGCGTTGTTTCTCGTCGGGCGGTTCCAGAAGGCGGTCGCGGGCGGCAACATCATGCGTGACGAGGCGTTCCACTCCTTCCGCTTTCGGAGCCGTTGGGGACCCGAAAACCCCCTGGAAGGCCACAATCGGCGGCCGATCGGGATCTTCAAGATCCAGGTCCAGCGCAAGATCAGCGAAACGGAGATGAACGCGCGGACCTCCAGCCTGAAGGGACCGACCGAGGAGTTCCTGACGGACTTCCTGCCGGCCTTCGAGCGTTTGATGGCCGAGGCGAACGAGGCCCAGGCCCGCGGCGAGGGCACGCCTGGGAATTGAACAGTGTGATGCAACGGTTGGTTGGGCCCACTTGTGAGAGATGACTCGGTTAGAATGGACCGAGAGGTCTTCCAACGAACCCGGAGGCAGTCGTGAACAGACCCACACTCCAGCGTCGCGCGATCCGATACCCGGAAACCGACGGTCTGCCCATGGCTGAGAACACGCTGCAATTTCGCTGGATCGTCAAGATCAAGGAGGGAATCGAGGCCCTCTTCCGAGATGATCCGAACGTGTTCGTGGCGGGGGACCTCTTCTGGTATCCGGTGGAAGGGGACAACAAAACGCGCACGGCCCCCGACGCGATGGTCGTGTTCGGCCGTCCCAAGGGGGACCGCCCGTCCTACATGCAATGGGTGGAAGCCGGCATCGCCCCGCAAGTGGTCTTCGAGGTCCTCTCGCCCGGAAACCGGTTTTCGGAGATGCTCCGCAAATTTCATTTCTATCAAGATCATGGAGTTGAAGAATATTATGTATACGACCCCGACAAGAACAACCTAGACGGCTGGATACGAGAGAACGAGGCCCTTCGTCCCAAGGAGAAGATGAACGGCTGGGTGAGTCCCCGTTTGGGGATTCGCTTCGACTGGACGGACGACGGACTCCGCTTGGTGCGTCCCGACGGCCGTCCGCTTGAGACATACGAGGAAGTGGATTTGAGGGCCAAGGCCGCGGAAGAAGCGGCCCTCGCGGAACGAGAACGCGCGCGAATGGAAGCTGAACGCGCGCGAGCTGCAGTTGAACGTGCTCAGGCCGCCGACGCGCGGGCCCAGGCCGCCGACGAGCGGGTCGCGCGCCTCGCCGCGAAGCTGAGGGCGTTGGGTATCGACTCGGAGAACGGTCAGGAGGCCGACCCCGGGGCGGGATGATCGATCGGCGCCGCGACCAGACCACGAAGGTCATTCCGCCTCGGGCAGGCCGATGACCTCGCCGCTTGCTCCTTTGGCGAGCGGGCTGTTCTTGGCGTAGCGGAGGAAGTGCTTGTCGTCGCTCGCCTTGATGGGCAGGAAGTCGTCCTTCAAGAAGGCGCGGGCCGCCTCGAGGTTTGGGTGGCCTTCCCAGCTATGGTAGTCGCGAACGTTCCCCGAGGCCGTGATCTTGAGCGGGCCGGGAGGGGACTTCTGTTGGGCGAGGACCGTGTCGTCCCAGACGGTTTGGACCCACGGCCAAGTGACCCCGACGATCTTCGCTTCGCTCCAAGGGCGGGCCGGCGGCCAGGCCGCGTCGTCGAATTCGGGCTTCTGCCAGCCTTCGGGCGGCGCGCTTGGCGTCGTCTTCCACGAGGCGTCGGCCTGGGCCACGACCTTGTCGCCACCGCTGGTCTTCGCGCGAACGCGTGTCATGAGGCCGGCGGTCGTGCCGTAGCCGCCCGGATTGAACGGGTCAGCCTTGTTCCCGGCCAGCACCGCCACCACGTTCCTGCCGGGTCGAAGCAGATTGGTCACGTCGAAGGCGAAGACCCGTTGATCGAAATGCTCCGCTTGCGACTTCCCCACGGATTGGCCATTGACCCAGACCTCAAACGTCTCATCCGCGCCCACTTCCAGGGTCGCTTTGGTCGGCGCGGCGGTTAGGTCGAACGTCTTGCGGAAGGGGCGCGCGCCGGGTGGGACGACGGTCGATCCGGGTTTGCTTTCGCTGGTCCAAATCCAGGCGTCGGGCTCGGGGGCGTCGGGCGGCAAGAGGACCAAGCCATCCACGAGGGCCAGTTTAGGCACATAAAAGAAGAGGTTGTTCTTGACGACCAGGTTCGACGTGGTCGGCGCCGCCTCGAACGAGAGCCCGCGATCGACGCGAGCGAACGTGTTGCCTTCCACCGTGATGTTGATGGCGCCGGTGCTCGCGGCCCGAGTGAAACGCACCCCCGCGGCGACCTGGAAGAAGCGGCACTCGCGGACTTCGACATCGTTCGTCGGGCCGTCCACTTCGATCGCGGTCGGGCAGGGGCCCTCGAACCGGCAGAGGCGCACGCGGGCCGAGCGCACGGCCGCGGCGGGGTCGGCCGAGGTCGTTTCCAGTCTCAGGCCACAACCGCTTTGGCCCTGAAAACGCAGGCCGCGCAAGGTGATCGGGTGGTCTTGAGCGCCCGATGCGGCGTGCAATGTCAGGCCCCGGGCCGCGCCGCTGAATTCCAGGTCTTCCAGGGTCAGGTCGGGCGTCGGGCCACTGACGCGCAGAAGGTCGGCCATGCGACCTTGGCCGTCGAACTTGAAACCGCGCACCGATGAGCCTTCGGTCCCCTTGATTTCCAGAAGGGGCCTCTCCGACGGCAGGCCCTCGGGCGCCCGCCAGACGACCGGGCCGCCCGCGGGGCTAACACCCACGAGGTCTACGCCGAAATGCGCTGACCATTCCAGGGACTCGCTCACCTCGGCCGCGCGCACTTCGATACGGTCGCCAGGACGGGACTCGGCGAGGGCCTCCTTCAACGATCCGGCGGGACGTGCCAGGCCCGTCTTGCCGACGACCGCGAACGTGGAGGCCGCGGGCGGATTGCCGGGTTGAGAAGGGACGGCCGCCGGTTGTGGTTGTGGTTGAGGTTGAGGATTGGCCACCACTTCGGGACCAGGCTGGACGGCCGGTCTGGGTCCAGAAGTCCCGACCGGGGTCGATTGGTCCCCGCGCTGGTTGTTCCACCACCAATAGCCCACCGTGGCCAGCAAGAGGGCGAGGGCCCCACCGCCCAGCATCAGGACCCGGGTGCGCGGCCAGTCGCGCGCCTTCAGGATGCGGGCCTTCCAGTCCTCGGGAAGTGGGGTCATCGGCGGTGTCTTGGGACGAGGGCGTTCGCGACCTTGGGGCGTGTTGGTCCGTCGCTGGTTCGACCAAGCACTCAGGAAGGCACGCGCTGCCTTGCTCACCTTGGGCAGCTCGAACTCCTCCAAGGGCTGGACCGGGTCGCGTGTCCATGATTCCAACGCGGCGGCCACTTCCTCGGGGGTTTGGTAGCGGTGCTTGGGGTCCTTGGCCAGCATCTTGGCGACAATCTTGGCCATCTTCTCGGGCACTTCGGGACGGACCTCGCGCAATGGCTGCGGTTTGCGTCGCTGGTGCCAAGAGAGCTTCTGCGCGACCGTCCCTTCGGGGAAGATGACTTGTCCGGTCAGCAGAAAATAGAATGTCGCCCCCAGGCCATAAATGTCAGCGCGGATATCAACGTCACTACTATCGACGGCCTGTTCCGGGGCCTGGAAGTCGATCGTGCCCAGCACCGCCTTGCCATCGAGGCTCCGGGTCAGACCGTCGTCGGCCCGGAGCAGCTTCACGAGGCCCAGGTCGAGCAGTTTCACGGTCCCCGAGCGATCGACGAGGAAGTTGCTGGGCTTGACGTCGCGGTGGACCATGCCCGCCTCGTGGGCGGCTTGTAGGGCGTCGGCCGCCTGGCGGACGTACTGCGCGGCGCGGACCGGATCGAGCGGACCCCGGGCCTCGACGAGGGCCTCAAGGTTCGGACCATCCACAAACTCAGTGACGAGAAAGTGGCCCTGGTCGGTGGCCTCGACGTCATGGATGCGGACGATGTTGGGGTGGTCCACGATGGCCGCGGCGCGGGCCTCCCGGCAGCCCTACGGACCGGCGGTCGGGTCAGCGGGCCGCGATTCCGGCCCAATCGACCGGTCGTGCCCCTCGCGGGCGGTCATCTGGCGCCGGATCCGGACCGATCGGCGCTTCGTCGGTCCGTATTGCGCCTGGGTGGCCCGCGGCCGCATCCCGCGGAACGGCGACGGGCGTGCCGCACGCGACGGGTGTGAAGAAGTGGCTTCGCACGCGCGCTGCGAGGTGCCATGCTGCGCGGCACCGGTCTCGTCCCCAGACAGGAGCTGCGCAGAAGCGATGGACGTCGTGCTCGTCGGGTTCATCGGAGGATTCATCTTCGGCGGCTTCAGGACCGGGTTCCTGCGCCGACTCCTCGGCATCGTCTTCATCGTGGTCGCCGCCGTCGCGGGCGCCTACTTCCGCTACCCGGTCGGCGTCATCGCCAAGCAGTTCTTCCCCGACATCCCCGCCGACTACGCCAACCTCGTCGGCTACACCATCGCGTTCCCGGCCCTGCTCGCGGCGCTCTACATCTTCGAGGCGGCCGTCCTGCGCCGGATGATCCCGGAGCACGGCCTGTCGCGCGGGCTCGACCAGGCGCTCGGCGCAGTGTTCGGCGGGATCGAGGCGATCCTCATCCTGTCGGTCGCGGTGGTGGTGGTCGACACGTACTTCGGCACGAAGAGCCAGCTCGCCTCGGCCCTCGAGCGTCAGAAGCTGACGGTGGCGAAGACCCCGGCCGACAAGCTCTCCGTGCTCCGCGCCGCCGCCGTCAAATGGCCCGACGATTTCGAGCTCGCGCTGCGTGTGCTCGACGCGTTCGAGGACGTCGGTGACGATGCGGGTGGGCGCGCTTGGGCTCGTCGCATGCGGAGGCGGGCCGACGCGACCGCGCACGTGTGGACGAGCGTGGGCGAGTACTACCTCCGCCTCGCCGCGCGCGGGAAAGGCGCCGACGCCGAGCACGACAAAATCGAGGCGCGCCGCACGTTCGGCGAGCTCGTCGAGTTCGCACCGGAAGATCCGGCCGCGCGCCGGCGCCTCGGAGACTTGCTCCGCGCCCATGGCTGGTACGAAGAGGCGCTTCGTCAGTACATGACCCTTCAGACCCTCACGCCCGACGACCCCGGTGTGTCTCTCCTCGTCGCGTCGGCGGCCCAGGGGCTCGGG
>CALLYK010000457.1 GCA_937858365.1 uncultured Isosphaeraceae bacterium
GCCCAGGTCGGCGCGGACGACAACGTGCCGCGCGGCACCAGGTCGTAGCCCAGGGAGTGCGCCTTGCGACGCACGCTTCGCTCCAGTTTGGCACGCACCTCCACTTCGTATTCTTCCAATGATGCATTTACATAACATATTACATATCTCATCATGTTACGAATTGGTCAATGTTTGGGGGTGGCCCGCCGGAACAACTTGCGGCGTAAGGGCCGGATTTTTGATGAGTCAGGACATCGCGGTCGTCTCTCCCTCCGGGGGCGACGGCGGGCGCTGGTCGATCAGATTCAGGGCCTTCAGAACTATGCTCGCGTCGGGACAGACGCCAGTTGTCCCGCGGCGTTCCGGTTGGCCCCCCAGGTGAAAAGCCACCAGCTGCACTGTCGAAGCCGCCTGCATCGCCCGGGCGGGTGACAGGTCAATCCCCGCTTCTACCAGCCGTCGACCTAGGAGCCGCTAGACCAAGAGTGCCAGAGCCGCCACGAAGATGTGTGCCTTCACTCGCGGCTCGATCTGATGATATGCCGGCCGCATCGCCATCACGTCCTTGAGTTGCCGGAACCCCCTCTCGACCTCGATCAACTCCTTGTACATCGCCACGGCATCCAGGATGCCCAGTTCCTTCTCGCCGGTCGCTATCACATATTTACCCTCGATCTTCCGTTCGCGACCCAGGCACGTCTCGCTTTGGGAGAACACGAATGACCCACCATCGAGTTTCCAATCGAAGCAGCGATAAACGTGATAGCGCTGCATGATTCGCTCGGCGGTCGCGCCGATCTTCTCCGAACGATTCAAGTCGCCCGCGGCGACTCGATCCTTGAGTTTCTCCAGTTTTTGAGGTGCTCGTTCCATCGCTTGTTCACGCTTCGCTTGCTCACGGCCGCGGCGCTCGTCGGAGTCGATGACGATCACCCGCAGGTCGGGGTCCCCCTAGGGGACTTCCTGGGCACGCGTCCGCAGCGGGTCGGCCTTCCGTTCACGCGTGTTGATGCCGCCGGGGCAGTCGATCCACTTGGTCTCGTCGATTGCGTCGAGCCACCCGTCGAGTTCGGCGTTGCGACGCCGCTTCACCCCGACGAGATAGCCGTGCTTGTCCTTCATGATTGATTCAATGCTCGCATCGGTCACCATGCCACGAACACCAACAAAAACGAGTCGACCGGAGTTGAAACGTCTCCGCAGGTCGTTGATGACATCTTGGACCGTGGAATGGTCGATGCGATTCCCTTCTCAGACATGGTGGACGATCGGCCAGCCCGCGACCATGACCATGCCGACGATCACCTGGACGTTCTGCGACTTGCCGTCGCGGCTGTGGCCGTGCTTGGCGAAATCGTGTGGACCCGCCCCTCGAAATAGGTGCTGCTGATGTCGAAAGGCACCAGTTCGGGCCTGAAGCTGAAGAGGTCGCAGAGGCGGTGATACAGTGCGACTTCGATCTCGTCCTTGGCCTGGTGGAGTTGGTCGAGTGTGCGATACCAGGCGTCGAGTTGTCGGCGATGGATGCGGACCCGCCGGCGTTGGTGCCAGTGGGGGACGACACGTCGGCCTTTGCGGTCGCAGGCGAAGTAGGTTTCCAACCAGCCAGCGAGGCCGTGCTCGCTGGCGGGGGCGATGAGCCTGTTGGCGACGAGGACGAAGGCGGTCTGGGAACGGGACGCCTTTGGCCCGGCCGAGGTGTTTGTCGAGGACATCCCAGGGCCCCAACTGCTCAAACAGGACGCTGACGACAAGGATTGGCCCCAGGTCGAGGCATCGAGGAATTGGGGGTCGGCCGGATCGGCGGACTCGTCGCCGGGATCGCCGCCGAGGAGCGTCCGGAGCTTGGCGTGGACCGCGACGAGGAGGTCCTCGCGTCCGAGGTCGGCGACGACTCGTTGCTTGACCTTACCGGCTTCAAGGGAGGCCTCAACGACCCGGACATATTCGTTGACGGTACCTCTGGAGGAGCGGACTTTGACGGTTCTCGGGTTCATGAGAGTCAGTACTACGACGAATTCGATGGAAATCAAGGGGAAAATCAATGGATTTCGCGTGAAATGTCGAGTTGGATTGTCACTACACTTCTCGCGTTGAACGGGGGTGGTTCCGCGAGGAGGCCCTCAAGAACCAGGCGTTTTCGCGCACCCCCAGGGCAGTCCGGGCGATTCTGCCAAAACAGTGTATAATATTTATAAATAAACATTTTTATTTTATGCTATTATATTTTTAAATTGATTTAACGGTTTGCCCAGGGGGATCGTGTATTGCGGGACAAAGTGCTTGACGGTGCTTCATTGTGGCGGCACCACAGTATGGGAGGTTGGCCTTCGGGAAGTCCCGGAAGACGGACTGTTTTCGATTTGGCATAAGACAAAGGGATTGAGGCCGAGCGGATCCTGTCGAATTGCAGGGTCGGCGAGGGAGGCGCGTGCATTGGCGAGCGACATCTCCCTGAAGCACCAGTCCCTTTAGCAGTCCAACAAGCAGCCCTCCACCCTGCTTGCTTTCGCGTTTTTGTTCGGTGTGGAAGCGGCCCGCTCGGTTCCGGAGCACGGTTTGGTCGAGAGGTTGCACAAGTCCGAGGAGCAAGCGAGGTCAGGCATCAACTTCGACCTGGATGAGCGGATTCCAAGAGTCGAGGAGAAGAGGTCCTGAGCGGTTGCTTCACGAAGTTGCCCGTCGCAACTTCCGCTGCAAGTTCGGCGACCGTGACGTCGCTTTTTGGTAGAGTTTGGCCATCGGAGATCCCTAGGTCACTGCCCGGATGCTAAAGCGAGCCGTGCAGTACTATGAGAACGTCTGGCATCAGGACATGGAGAACACCCGCGAGAGTGATACACATTACAGTAGAAGTATCAATATCTACGTGTAATCTAGTCGCCGAAAGATCCGCCGAGCCTGACCGTGGTGGCATGACGGCCCTACATGGCGTAACGTCTCACCAGCCGGTGCGTCAGGTGAACAGTGTCGTCCGCAGTGGGAGGGTCCAGAGATGGCGATCGTGCGAGTCGTGGATGGCAAGCCAAGTATCACGTGGTACTGGGGTATTGCACTCTGGCTGCCGACAGGCGGCGTGGTCACGGCCTTACTGCTTGTGCCGTTCGGTCTTTGGGCACTCGCGCAGCCCGTGGGCACGATACCGGCCGGACTCGTGATTGGGGTCAGTGTCGCGGCGACACATGCATCTCTGCTGGCCTGGTGGCAGTGCCTCCGGCGACTTTTGCGGCACGTCCCCATCGTGGCATCTGACGCTAAACCATGTGCTGCTCCGGAGATCGATGGGGATTAGGTTCGACCTCCTGAGTTCCTCCGCAACTTGTGGCGAGGTTGTCCACTGCTGTGTTCACTGCATCCTAGTTTGAGCCCTGCGTCTTTGTGAAAGCGTCGGAAGTAGCTGCCCGACAGGGTGCGGGTTGCAAGCCTTGGGCGATGGCAGCCCAAAGGTGGTTTGGAAAGTGAACCCCAAACTTCCCCGAAGTCACGATACCGCGGATCGATGATCAAGGAATGATTGCCCCTCGACGATCCGCGCCAAACGATGCTCCCTTGTTGGATTCAAGCCAAGCGGAGTTCGTGACCGGAGAGGACCTCGGGCCTGCCCTTGCCGATTCGGTAGTTCCTCTCGATTCGCATCGCGCCCAAAGGGGGGCCGTATTGGCCCGGCTCCAGGGTGACCACGTCCCCTTCGCGGAGTGAGTCCCGGCTTTCAGCCAAGATGAAGGGGGCCTCGGGATGGTCCAGACCGATCCCGTGGCCGAAGTGCCCGTCGACATTGGGGTCGCCTCCGGACTCTTGGAGCGCTTTCCGCATGACATTGTCGAGGGTTCGACACGACACGCCCGGTTTCAAGAGCGACTCGACCGCCTCGTGAGCGGCCAAACAGGCGTCGTGCCAACGGCGCTGCGTTTCGCTGGGCTTTCCACCCACGACGATCGTGTTCGCGGTGTCGCCACGGTATCCGAGATGGATGACGGAAAAGTCCATCAGGAAGAGTTCGCCGGCCTCCAAAACGCGAGCCGTCGGCGGGCCGAGTCGTTGGCGCATCTCGGGCCCGGAGACGAAGTCACCATAGAGTTGGATTCGCTCACCGAGTGAGTCGCTAGCGGCCCCTTCGACGATCCGAAACGCGTCGATTTCCGACATGCCCGGTCGCACGAACTCCAAGGCCGCCGCTATGCCGGCGTCGGCCGCGCGGAGGACCTCTCGGATCGCGGCCGTTTCGTCGGCATCTTTCGTTCGACGCGCTTCAATCAGGGTGGGCTGGACTTCAATAACATCGACGCCGCCCCTCGATCGCAATCGGTCCACGATCGACCAAGGGACCGAGGCCCCTTCCAGCCCAAGCCGCCGGGCAGGCGCTTTCGGCAGGACTTCGACCACGTTCTGCACAAGTGTGTTGAGTCGAGCGAGCGGCGAACTCCGGCCGTCGTACCAGGTCGGCGCCACGACTTCGTCAACGTGCGCCTCGTTCAGGAAGGGGCCCAGAAGGTTGTCGCCGACCAGGATGGACCGATCCGGAAACATGACGAGTAAGGCCCCACCGGAGGCGGTCCGAAAGGTGAACGGCGATGGGGCATACCCGGCCAGGTATGCGAGGTGGCGCAGGTCGCTCACGAGCAGGACGTCGCATAGGGCGGGGAGGGCCTCCCAGAGCCGTCGGCGACGCCCCGCGCACCCTTCCGCGGTCGGCATGGTCGGCGCTCCCACACTTCAAGGAATCGGCACGATCCAGATGTTCTTGAATTGCACCGGATTGCCGTGGTCTTGCAAGAGCAACGGGTCGGGCCGGCCGGCCGGACCGCCCATGCCGCCGGGGACCTTGTACGCTCCTCCCGAGGCGACCCCCTCACAAGTGAAGCAGGCCGTGCCGTTGAGTTTCCCGGGGCATGCGTCCGCGGTTATGTAGCCCGGATATGGAAGAAGGTAATACGCACAGGCCAACCCGGCGTCTTGGGTCTTGGAGTCGTCGGTGCCGCCCGCGACGATCGCGAGCGACCCTTCGCTCAAGCGCTTTCCGATGTCTTGTCGGTCGCTCGCGGCGACGCCAAGGTCACCGCGTTCAAGAACCTCAGCGACACCCACAACGGGAGCTTCGGCAAGAACTACGGCGTGCACATCGAGGGCCTGGCGATGCCCTCTTGGCCCGCGCGATTTTCGTGGTGGACGCGTCCGACAAGATCACCTACGTCGAAATCGTGCCGGAAATCGCCCAGGAGCCGAATTACGACGCGGCCCTGGCCGCGCTCCAGGCCGCCCGGGGCTTGAGTCCTCGTTGCGCGGCCAAGGCGAACGCTCCCCGAATTCAGCCGGTCCGTGCGGCCCCATGATTGAGGCGGTGCCGCGGGACCGGACATCTTGTTCAACCCGATCGAGGACCTTCCTAACGGCCGAACGGCCGACGGGGACCGATCGCGGGCCATGAAGGGCCGCGCGGGATCGTAGGGATCGTCCCGAACCCCGGAATCCGTCCGGGCAGTCCGAACCCCGGCATCCCGCCGGGAAGCCTTGGGTCACGGAACGGCCAACCCGGCATTTGGTAATCGATCACCGCCGCGCGCGGCAGCTGGATTTGGGGATCGCGGTCTTCGAACACGGCCAGCAGACGCGGAGCGATCGACACCCCGACGTCCTTCGCGAGGGCCGTGAAGAGCCGCTTGTGATTGGCCTTGGTCAAACGAAGCTCGTTCGCATCGTATCGCGACTTGACCTGCCCATAAGCCTCCCTCAGGGCCTGAAAGCTCTCGGAGAGTTGGTCCAGACGAATGCGCAGGCCGGTGTCGACCGCCGTGTCGGTCTTGACCACGGGCAGCTCGCGATTCAGCGAATCATCGGCCCGCGCCGCGCGTCGTTCGATGGACTCGAGCAGTTCGTCGATGGACTCGCGTTCCTGACCCGAGACCTTCTCCGTCGTCCCCGCGCGTCGCCCTTCGATGCCCAGGCAGAAGAGCGCGCCGCCGACACCCATCGTCTCCACGGCCGTGGCCAGGCGATGCTTGGAGCGCGCGGTCGCGAAGTCTTCGTCGGTCCGCTCCGTGAGTTGTCGGATGGCTTGCCGCAGGTCCTCGATGGGCACGCAGAAGGCCAGCGCTTCCTGCTTGGTGCTCTTGAGGGTGGCCACGCCGATGACCGCCCCGGTCGAGTCGAGCACGGGACCGCCGGAGTTTCCCGGGTTGATCGCCACGTTCAATTGGTAGAAGTCCTGCCCGTCGAGCGAGAGCCGAGTGCTCATCACCCCCCGACTGATCGCGTTCTCCAGGATGCGGTCTTCACCGATGGTGGGGTTGCCGATGATCGTGATGTCCTCCCCCTTGCGGAACTTGTATGTTTCGGCGAGGCGCAGAGGTCTCAGGTCGGTCTCCACGGCCAGCAAGGACAGGTCGCGTTGTGTGTCCTCGGCAAGGAGGGCGACCGCGCAGGGGCCCCTCCGTTCGCCGTCCGCCGACGGGAACGTGATGGTGAGGTCGTCGATGAATTCGCCCTTGAGGACGTGCGAGTTGGTGACGAGCAGCCCCAGCCCGACCAGTGTCCCGGTGCCGGTGGAGCCGCTGCCCCGGATCAGGGCGACCGCCGGCTCCGCTTCCGCCACGATGTCGGCCGTCGAGCGAACTCCCCCGGCGCGATTCGGGTCCTCGCGAGGTCCCGTTGTAATCGCGACCGGACCGGAGGCGACGCCCTCACGCTGAGGCGCGGCGGTCGCCGCGGAGAGGGGCGGCGATCCCAAGACAAGGCCCGCGATGAAGGGGAGGGACCCGAAGGCCCGACGAAGGCGCGCCGTCCGCGCGCTGCGCACCGCCCGCGAAGACGTCTCGGGGCAATCGCGATCCGAACCGCTCATGAACTCGGTCACAATGAGGTCTCCCGAAGGTGGCCGGCGCTCACCGCGTCGGCGAGTGCGAATCGAGGCGCCGCTCGGAAACCGATCAACGTCCCTGTCGGCGAGGACCGAGTGTCGGTCGCGACGGGCCGCGGGGCGGCATCGAGGTCCCCGCTCCAGGCGGGCGCGCGGGGATGCCGAAGCCCTCGATGATCCGCTCGTGAAAGGACCCGTCAGGACCGAGGTGGAATTCGCGGACGATCCCGCGCTGTTGATTGTCGTGGTCGTCGAAGGCCGTGAGGAGCTTCTCGGGCACCTTCAGGCCGCGGTCCTTGGAGAGTTCGGAGTACCACTGGCGGTGGCTTGTTTTCATGCGTAGCAGGTCGTTGCTGTCGAAATGCCTCTGGATTTCTTCGTAGGCCTTCTTCAAGCGTTGGAAGTTCTCTCCTAGCTGAGTCACGCGCGAGCATGTCGGGCCCTCCAGGGACGCGTCCTTTCCGAGTTCGGGGACCTCGCGCAGGAGCGACGGAGCCGACACCGCGCTGAACTGGGCGATCGACTTCACGGGCTTGTCGAGGTTGGCTCGCTCGTCCATGTCGACCCGTCCGGCCATCTCGGAGCGTCGCGCGTCGATGCCCATGCAGAAGATCGCCCCGCCGCCGCCCAGTCCCTTCACGGCCGCGATCAAACGATGACGCGATCGCAAGTTCTTTGCCTGAGGGGGTGTGAGGCCCCTGAGTTGCTCCAGCGCCTGCCAGAGGTCCTCCACGGGGGCGCAATGGGCCAGCGATTCCTGCTTGATGCTCTTGAGGGTGGCCACACCGATGACCGAACCGCTCGAGTCGAACACCGGACCGCCGGAGTTTCCCGGGTTGATCGCGATGCCCAGCTGGTAGAAGTCCTTCTCATCCATCGAGACCTGCGTGCTCATCACGCCTCGGCTGACCGCGTTCATGAGCACCTGGTTCTCGCCGATCCCGGGGCATCCGATCACGGTGATGTCCTCGCCCTTGCGAAACTTGTAGGCTCCGGCCACGCGAAGCGGCGGCAGGGCGGTCTCGAGCTTGAGACAGGCCAGGTCGCGTCGGGTGTCTTCCCAGAGAAGCTCGGCAGTGTACGGACCCATAAGGGCCTCGGTCGGCGAGGGAAACGTCACTGTGACGTGGGCGAGAAACGCGTCGTCGATGACGTGGGCGTTGGTAACGAGCAGGTTCGTGCCGACGAGGAAGCCCGTCCCGCTGGACCCGGTCCCGCGCACCAGGGCGATCGACGGTTCGGATTCCTCGACGATGTCGGCGGTGGTCATGGCCCGGCGCGGGCCTTCGGGGTCGGGGGTCGGTGGGGCCGCGGGAACGGCCGGAGGTTCGGAAACGTCGGGAGCGGGCGCGGTCGGCGTCGCGTCGGCCACTTCAACGGGCGGCGCGACCGGCGACGGCGGCGGCACCGTGTCGAAACTCCCCTTCTGTTCCACGACCGGCTCGGGGACCGGCTCGGGACCGGGGGCCGCGCGCTCCTTGGTCGGCGCGTTGGTCGACGTGAGCGGGCCGGGCCCGGTCCCGCGTCCCTGAAGCAACCACCGGACCAATCCGCCGCCGCCCAGGACCGGGACGAGGAACAGGAACAAGCCGACCAAGGTGATCGCCAGGACCGCGCGGTTCGACAACGGCGCGCGTTCCTTGGAGGGGGGCGGCGGGCCCGGTTCAGGCTCGGGTTGCTCGGGTCGGGGTCGCGCGACGGGTGCCCGCACCATCGTCGACGGCGGTTCCTTGGGGCAGCCGTCCTTGGGAGAGGGTGCGGGACCTGGCGCGGCGACCTGAGGCCTCACGACCGGGGTCGCGGCCTTGGTCGGGGGTGCTCCGGAGTCGGACTTGGAACCGACCACCAGGTTCATCTGGAAAAGATGACCGCACTCGGGACACTTCAGGGGCTTTCCCAGGGCGTTGTCCGTCAATCCGAGCGCTCGACGGCAAGCGGGACACTTCATCTCGGCGGCCATGGTCCGACTCCTTCGCCGCACCGACGGGCCATCCGGGGACCGGTCCACGCGACCGACACCGGGTTGAATCCTACACCACGCGCAAGTCGCGGGCAATCCTCTGCCAAGTGCTTTTCCGACCGTTTCCTGGCGGGCCGCACGGGTCGGCCGGCGCGGGCGTCTCAGAACATGCGGACCTCGTGGCCGGAAAGGGCCTCGGGACCGTTTTCATCGACCCGATAGTTCCTCTCGACGCGCATCCCTCCCCAAGGCAGGCCGTATTGCCCCGGTTCGAGCGTCACCACATCCCCCACCCGGAGGACCTCGTCGCTCTCGGCGACGATGAAGGGGGCCTCGGGATGGTCCAGGCCGATGCCGTGGCCGAAGTGGCCCGCGACGTCCGGGTCGCCGCCCGCTTCCCGGAAGGCGCGACGCATCGCCTCGTCGATCGCGCGGCAGGCCGTGCCCGGCTTGAGGGCCCGTTCACCGGCCGCCAGGGCGGCCAGACACGCGTCATGCCGGCGACGAGCCTCCGCGGTCGGTCGACCGCCGATCACCATCGTGTTCGCGGTATCGCCGCGGTAGCCGTTTACCACGACCGAGAAGTCCATCAGGAAAGGGTCGCCCGCTTCCATGGTCCGCGCGGAAGGCGGGCCGAGCCTTCGCGTGAGCTCGGGCCCCGAGACGAAGTCCCCGTAGATGAAGGCCCGCTCGCCCATCGCCTCGGTCGCGGCCCGTTCGATGATGCGGAAGGCTTCCATTTCGCTCATGCCGGGGCGGACCTCCCGAAGCGCCGCCGCCATGCCCGCGTCGGCCGCGCGCAGGGCCCGGCGGATCGCGGCCACTTCGTCGGGGTCCTTGGTCCGGCGCATCGCCCGCAAGGTCGGTGCGATCTCGACGGGCGTTATGGCGCCGAGCCCGGCGGCGATCGTCAAGGGGAGCCGGGTCCGTTCCACTCCGAGGTGGACGACCCCTCCGCGAGCGAGCAGGTCGATCACCGCGCTCCAAAGGACATCGTCCCGAGCTTCGGGGGAGGTCCGGCCGTCGTACCAGGTCGGCGCCGCGATTTCGTCGACGTGCGCCTCGTCCAGGAAGGGGCGGAGCAAGTTGTCGCCGACCAGGACGGACCGATCGGGAAACAAGACGAGCACGGCGCCGCCGCTAGCCGTTCGGAAGGTAAACGGCGAAGGGGCGTAACCGGCCAAGTAGGTCAGATGGCGCGGGTCGTTGATGACGAGGGCGTCGCACGGCGAGGGAAGCGCGTCCCACAGCCTGCGGCGCCTACCCGCGCAGCCTTCGGCGGTCGGCATGATGGGCCCGCCGACGGTTCAAGGAATGGGGACGATCCAGATGTTCTTGAACTGGACGGGATTGCCGTGGTCTTGCAACAGCAGCGGCCCCGGCTCGCCGGCCGGTCCGCCCAGGCCACCGGGCGTCACGTCGATTTCCTTGTCGTCGATGATCGTCACACCGTTCTGGACGACGGAGATGCGGGCCCGCTTCGTCACCTTGTTGCCGTCGCGTTGCGCGGCGTGGAAAGTCACGTCGTAGGACTGCCACTGAAGGGGCGGCTTGCACGCGTTCACGGCCGGCACGATTTGTTGGTAGATCGCGCCGCATTCGTTGTTTTTGGGAGGCAGGCCGTAGCTGTCGAGGACCTGGAGTTCGTAGCGTCCTTGGAGATAGACGCCGCTGTTGCCGCGCGCCTGGCCCTTGGCGTCGGGCATGTAGGGGCAGTTGAATTCGATGTGGAGTTTAAAACTGTTGAATGTCTTTTCGGTGTGGATGTCGCCACCGCCTTTCACGGTCATGATGCCGTCGGCGGCCCCCCACTTGTCGGCGGCCTTGCCGTCGCGACTGAGCCAACCTTCCAGGCTCTTGCCGTTGAAAAGGACGATGGCCCCTTCCGGGGGTTTCGCACCGACTGTGTCTTTGAGTTTGACGTCCTGGCCGATTGCTGGGAACGAAGCCAGGAGTGTGAGGGCGAGGTGCGAGAGGCGGGGTCTCATGGCGGGTGGCACTCCGAGGGCGGGACCGCTTGGTGACGCCGGGCCTTTCCGGGCCCGACGCCCCTCAGTCTAGCGGTCCCGCGTCGGAGCACAAGCGTCTGGAAGGACTCAGCGTCGGACCAAGACGAGGCGGACCCAACCGGTCGGGTCAAGCGCTGAGACCGACTTGATCGCGAAGCCCTCGGGGACTTGCACGGCCGTGAGCGGCAGTTCAATCGCTTGTCCGGTCACTCGGCCCATCAAGACGGAGACGGCCGTGGCCCTCATGAGATTGCCCACCGGCTGAGACTCCTCTTCCGACGTGCCCACGCTCTCCACCTTGGCGGTCGTGCCGATGTCCAAGGACTCAATCTTGCCCGAAAGGCGCAGCGGTTGTTCGCCAGTCGGCGGCATGACCTCGAAGCTGATCGTCAACTCAGCGACGGGGGCCTTGAACCGATAAACTCGCGCGGCGTTGGCACCGCCGCCGATCAAGGCTCCGACGCCACTGGGCCGCGGCACGCCAATTTCGACCTCAAAGTCGCGGACGACGGCGATGAGGTGGCCGTCGGCGTCGCTGGTGAACTCGGGAGGCGTGGGCGGCCTCTTGAGGCGGATCGGCATCGCGGCCGAGTCATTCGCCGCGCGCGCCGCTTCCACCGCCTTGTAGAAGACCGCGTACTCCGAGTTCTGAGTGAACTGCACGCGGGGTTGAGGCGGGGCGTCGGGATCGACCTTGCGCCCTTGGATCATCACGTTGCGCACGTCGGCGTTGTCGGGCGACATCAGATAACCGGCCGCCGCGTTGCCCAGCGCCGAAGTGAGATGGATGTCGGCCACGGCCCCGGACTCCGGCTGGAGCATCCGCGAAGGTCGGGGCATGTCGGCCCCTCGGAAGCGCGTCCCGCCACCATATCCGACCGTGCCGGAAACCTGGGCCTGATCGGGTCGCGACCGAAACGACGACTCAGCCAACTGGAGTGGACCGAGTTTCACGCTACCGTCGCCGGGAAGGAAGCCTTTCAGGCGAGCGTTCTGCTCCAACTTGGCTTGACCGGCCCGAATCCTGGCGAGTTCGTCGGCACTTTGCGGGACCTGCTGACGAAGCCTCGTAAGCGCGCCGTCGCGGACCTGCGCGGTGATTCGGTCCTGGCTCATGCCGATGAATCCGGCCAACATCCGGAAAAGGTTGTTGCCCCGCGTCGGCTCGGCGTGGACGGTCACATCGACGCTATGGCTCGCCGAGGGGAGAATTTCCAGGCCGTACGGACTCAAAACAGCCGTCACGGTCACTTGCGAATCGTCCCGGGAAGTGGCCGAGAATTTGTAGAGCATCGTAGCCTGGCGGCCTTGGGGGTCGGCCTCGAGCTGCTCGTTGAAGCCGGCGATCGGCGTGATGCTCTTGGCGAGTTGGCTGTTATAGAAGACGATCGCGGTGTCACTCGTCAGCAGGCCGAAGCCGGTGCGGCGACCGGGGGTCACGAAGGTCGTTTGGCCTTTCCACCAAATGGGCCCGGCCTCGACCACACTTCGCCCCGCCAGCGAGTTCATCGTTTGCAGGTCAATGCGGGCGTCGAGGTTGGGCAGGTCGTACAGGTCGTCCAGGGCCCGCTGCAAGGCCATCGAGTAAGTCCAGGGATGGGCCTTGTTGCCCCCCTTCAGGTCTTCCAGTGATTCCTGGAGCTTCTTCAAACCGTCCACGCGCTGCGCGGCCGACTCCGCCGATTCATACTCACGCAAGGCCGAGCCCAAACGCTCGCCGACGAAACCCACCCACCGCTGGCGGTTTACCTGGGCCTCGGGGGTCGCCGTGGCGGGTAGGCCGCGCACGCCTTCCACCAGACGCCGGGAGGCCCAAGCCAAGGCCACACGCGGTTTCAGCCAGGATTGCAGTTCCATCCGAAGCGTCGTGGCGGGTTTCCAGTTCACCTTGCCGAGCGCGTTCCAATAGCCATAGAGCTTGCCAAGCGCCTTGAGACGCTGATCTTCGTTTTCCGCCGTGGTGTAGGTCTTCAGGTCCCCTTCGATGGAATCCACCAGGGCTGCCCAGCCTGGTCCGTGTGCCTGCGGGCGGGCGTCGATCTGGGCCCGAATCCCCTTGATCGCCTGTTCCACACCCACATAACTTGGGGTCGCCGGGTTGGAACCCATCGAGACGACGAGCATAAGGAGGACGGCCCCTAGGGCCCCGACACGCCGCTGACTCATGGACTTGACTCCCAGCCACCTCCGGCCCGAGTGCCCGGCAACGCGGCCCGGACGCTCTTGAGCATCGCTCCCCGGAGAGGCCAACCTTGACCGGAAACTCGCCCCAGGCCGCCGAGGGCCCGGCTGTTGCCGATCTTACCGATTCTGCAGCCGAAAGACACTCCTTAAAGTGCTGGGAGAAAGCGTAGGACGGGTAGGCCGGCATCGCGTTCGTCTTTGCGGATGTTCTTCAAGATGATTCGTAACCGTTGAGCCAGTTCCTGGCACGGATCTTGCCTGATCCAATCGCCAGGCCCTTGTTTTCTT
>CALLYK010000458.1 GCA_937858365.1 uncultured Isosphaeraceae bacterium
GCCGCCTCATGCAGGCGGGGGTGAACGACTTCCTCCACGGCAAAATCACGCGAGACCAGGTGAAGGGCATCGCGGCTCGCGCCCGGCGGAAGGCCCAGGCGATCGCCGCGCCCGCCGTCGAAGAGGACGCTACCGGCCGCATCATCGCGGTCGTCGGCCAGAAGGGCGGTGTTGGCAAGACGACCACCAGCACGAACCTCGCGGCGGCGATTGCCCTCGAAGGTAGCAAGAGCGTGCTCCTCATCGACCTCGATGAGCTGAGCGGGCTCGACCGTCCCGCCATAACCACGTTGATTCATGATCGGATCGCCGCTTGCATGGCCGAGGCGGAACGACTCCTCGAACGCGACCTGAACGAGCTGTGAAAGACCCACTCTTCCAGTCACTTCTCAGTGGAGTGGGCACGACTGGGTGAAGATAGCTGCATGAGCGAGCTTTGCACGGACTTGAGATCACCCACAACCACGTACATCGGATAGCGACGCTCCCCGGGAGCGATGCCCCCCTTGTCTCTCTCACGGAAGACACAGTTCCACTTGACCACGTTTTCCCTGGGGAAGACGAACCTGCCGTAGCCCGCGTTTTCGAAACCGGCGGAAGGCTGGTCGACCGAGAAGATCCCCATCGCGTGGGACCCGCTTTCGGTTGCGACGATGATCGGGCGTGCCTGTTCACCGGGCCCGGCGTCGAGCGCTTCGAGTTCGCCTGTCTCCGGCTGAAACGTCCAGAAACGGGAGAAGGCACGCGGCATGTATCCGGTCAACGCCTCGAACTGCGCGTAGGTGTGCCGCTCGCCTTCGGGCACTTGAAATCGCACGTCATATTCGATCACGTTGGCAAGGCCGCCATGACCGATCCGGACCCTTTTGGAGACGAGATGGTTCGAGAGGACGGTCGTGTTCAGTGCTTCTCGGCCCGCTGTTTTCTCGCCCGGCGCCAGCCAGTAGGCCATGCGCGTCGTGGTCCGCAATTCGGGGCCGTCGACTTCCATCTTCAGAAGTCTGCTGGAAGATGTCGGTCCCAAGCCATCGCGGCGCGAGCCCGCCTCGGTGGGGTTGAAACGCTCGGCCACAAAGGGGCCCGTTGTGGCGAGGTCGAAGCTCGCCGCGGATTGGAGTTGTCGGCCGTGGTCGTGGCTGTCAATGAACTCCATCCCGTTCCATGTCAGCGAGTCAATCGCGCCCGCGAGGCGCTCCGTTGTGGTGATGACGATCTCGGAAGGACCAAACGGAGCGCGTAAGACGGCGTCGCCCGCAGCCCCATTTTCGAGCTTCACCAACTCGACGGCCAGGACGTCGGCCACATGCCGGCCCGTGACCTCGGACGCTCGAAGCGTCAAAAGGCCGCTTCCCTTGGGCAGTTTCATGGTCCCGAGAGACATTGCGCGGAAGACCTTCATGTACGACTCGCCGACGCGCGGCACGCGATCGCGTTCGGCGCCTTGGAGCGGCGGGTCGTGGGCGACTTCGACTTTTCCTTTCCAGGAGACGTCGCCCAGTCGTAGTTCGATCGTGGAGCCGATGTCGGCGGCAGGGCAGGTGTAGTGCAAGATCGCCTCGAAGCGACCTGCTTCGGCCACTTCGACTTCCCACGTCATCTTGTCGTCGGTCTTGCTCCAATGCGTGAAGAACGAACTGTTGGGGGCCGAGGCGCTGCGCGCGACGCCCCCGTGTGGGACTCCGTCTCGAGCTGGCAAGACGGCGTGAGGCATCGCCGAATGTCCCACGGGAAAGGGACGGTCATCCGGAGCGCGCGAGGCGGCGAGCACCTCGTTCTTCCACCGCGCGACGGCCGCCTCCAAGCGTTTGGCCTCCTCGGGGAACTCGGCGGTCGCCCCTCGCGTTTGTCCGGGGTCGTTTTCCAGGTCGTAGAGCGTTCCCGCCGCGTCGAGGCGGAACCGTTGCGAACGTGCCGAGACCTTGCCCGCCCAGTGCTGATAGAGAACGCGATCGGGCGGCATTCGCGCGTCGTCGTGGAGCCAGGGGGAAAGGTCGATGCCGTCGATCGCCTTGGTCGAGACGCATGGGACTCCCGTCAGACCGAGGAGGGTGGGCATGAGGTCGATGGACCCCGAGATGAGTTTCGGCGTCGAGCCGGCGGCGATCTTACCCGGCCAGCGCACGTGCAAAGGGGACCGCACGCCCCCTTCGTCGGTCGAGCCCTTCCGCCCCTTCATGCCACCGTTCCAGCGCGGGCCGTTGGGGCCGTTGTCGCTGAAATAGACGACGATGGTCTTTTCTTCGATCTTCCGTTCGCGCAGGACGTCGAGCACGCGGCCGACGTTGTCGTCGATGTTCTCGCACATGGCGAGCGCGGCGCGCGTGTGGTTGCTGTCCTCTTTCGGCCGGCCGTCGCCGAGTTGGAACAGGTCCTTGTTCTTGAAGCGGTCCCAGTACAAATCGGGGACTTGCATAGGGGAGTGTGGCGTGTTGAACGTGACGTAACAGAAGAAAGGGCGGCCATCGCGCGAGGCCCTGGTCAAGAAGTCGATGGCCTTGCTGGTGATGTCGTCGGCGAAGTAGCCGGACCCTTGGATGTTCGTGCCGTTCTGGTCCAGGGGTGGGTCGAAGTAGTCGGCCCAGTGCCCCGATGTGAAGCCGTAATACTCCTCGAAGCCGCGTCCGAGGGGATGATAAGGATACTGCGAGCCATTGTGCCACTTGCCGAAGGCCCCCGTCGCGTAACCGGCGGCGCGGAAGGCGTCGGCGATGGTCTTCTCATCAAGGTCGAGTCGCTCTTGCCCGGTACTCACGCCTCGGACGCCCCCGCGAGGATGATGTCGGCCCGTGAGGAACTCGGCCCGCGTCGGCGAGCAGACAGGTTGCACGAAGAAGCGTTCGAATCGGGCCCCTTCACGAGCGAGTGAATCCACCCGTGGCGTGCTCAGGTTGTGATTGCCGTTGATGCTCAGGTCGCCCCAGCCCTGGTCGTCGGCAAGGAAGACAATCACATTGGGCCGTTCTTGGGCCCGCGCGAGCGAAGGGACCAGCAATGCGGCAAGGTAGAGAGTCCATCGAAGAGGACTCATGGCTCCTTCTCCGGTACGATTCGCGGTTGGTCTCGGGGACCTCTCATTGAACGCGCTGCCACTCGAAAAGACCAGGGACCCCAGGCGCTTCGTCGCCTGAAGAGTTGAACTCTGATCATCGTTTTCGAGCGAAGCGCCGAATCGAGAGCCAATAAACGGGGACCCCCGCCGCGATCCCGACGAGTGACCAACGCGCCGGGGGCCCTTCTTGGGGGTCGATCAGGGTGAACGTGATGAGGAGGGCTGTCGCGACCAAATAGAGAAGCGGCGTGACTGGGTGTCCCACGGTCCGGAACGGGGCGATTCGTCCTGGCCATTTCCGTCGAAAGACGAAGACGGCCGCGACCGCGCCCATGGACGAGAGGGCCAGTCCCACGCTTGCGAAGACGACGAGCGCTCGGAAGGAACCACTCCACAGCATGACGAGGGCGACCGACGCGAGCAAGAGCGTCGCGACGATCGGGACGCGATCGGGCCCCGACAGCCGTCCGGCGAAGGCCGGGAAGAGGCCATCAAGCGACATCGCCATCAAGACGCGCGCTCCGGTCATCAGTTGGGCGCTCAACGACGCGAGAAGCACCATGCCAAACGTGACGGAAAGCCAACTCGCGATGGTTGGTCCCCAGAGTTGTTTCGCCGCCAGGTTCGCGATGGGTTTGACCGCGTCGCTCCCTTCACGACGCGCCAGGTCGATCACGTCGGCGGCCGGCAGGGCCAGACCATAGACCAGATTCATGGCGAGATAGAGGGTCACAACCAGTCCGGTCCCACCGAGGATGGCCTGGGGCACGGAACGCCCTGGTTCGCGGACCTCGCCGGCGATGTAGGCCGCACCATTCCAACCCGTGTAGGCGAAGGCCACGAAGATCAGGGCCGTAATGGTCTTGGGGGCGAGGTCCGAGCGCAACGCGGGCCAGTCCCAAACGTGTGAGGCTTGCCCGGTGCTCGTCCCGATCCCAAACAGGGCGAAAGCGCCGAGTAGGACGAGGGTGGACACGGTCGAGGCCCCTTGGACCCCCGCTCCGGTGCGTCGTCCTAGCGCCTGGGCGGCCGTGCAGAAGACAATGAGGGCCGAGGCCAGGAGGTTTTCGACGGTCACTGAGTGGTCCCAAGGACCCAAGAGGTATCCCGCCGAGGCCGATGAGGCCGCCGCGATCGGCGCCCCGAAGCCGAGAAGAAAGGAGGTCCATCCGGCCAAAAAACCTGCAAGGGGACCATAGGCCTCGCTGAGAATGGCGTATTCGCCACCTGAGCGAGGGAAGATCGACACCACCTCGGCAAGCGATAGGGCCCCAAACAGGGCGACCAGACCACCCACGACCCAAAGGGCCAGTGTGAGCGCATTGCTCTCCACGGCCGCGACCGTGTATCCCGACGTGGTAAGCACACCCACGCCGACCATGCTCGAGACCACAACGTATGTGGCCGTCGCCGTGCCGAACCGGGCCGAGGCGAGCCGTCTGTCTGACTCGTCGTCGTTCGGGTCAGGTTGACTCACGGCGAAGGCGGCGACGGCAAGACTGGTTCCGGCGGCGGCGGTGGTGTGTAGGACCGACCTCCCCCGGAGTTTGTGGCCGAGGGTGCCGGGGTCGTTCGGGCCGCCCAAGTCGGGGCGGCTGGGGCGGCGACAGCCGGTGATGGGGGGGGCGTAGGCATTGCCGCCACTTGGTCCATGCGGGCAAGGGCCTTCAGGGCCGCGTCGCGCACCTTGCGCTTGCTGTCGTTGGTCGAAGCGACTTCCAAATAGGCCCGCCCTTGCGGGTCGCCGATCATCCCCAAGGCCCACGCCGAATATTCGCGGACCTCGTCTTTGTGGTCGTCGCGCAAGGTGTGGACCAAATGAGGCACGGCCCGGGGATCGCCGAGCTTGCCCAGCACCATGGCCGCTTCCACCCGTGTGTTGCCGTTCCAGCTTTTCAGCCGCTCGACTTCCGTCGGGACCAGGTCACCCGGCGCGGCCTGCGCGATGGGAGCGGGAACGGGCACGGGCTGGGCGGGGACGTAAGCGGGGGCCGGGACCGCCCCCACGACGACCGGCGTCGGCCGCGGCGAAGTCAGGGCGTTGCCGACCGCCGCCCCCACAAGTCCACCTACGAAGGGCACGGCGAAGCTGCCGACCGGCCCCAGACCTCCGCCGCGATTGACGATCACGTCGCGCTCGACGAAGACGGGGCCGCCAAAAGACCGAGGTCCAGCCACAGGGGGTCTTCCGGTAGGGACCGTCACGGAACGATGAAGCACGCCATCGGGTCGGCGGATGTCAATTTCGCGGGTCACGGAACCAGGTGATCGTTCAATTCGTGTGTGTCGATCGATCGTGTTGCCCCGGGGACCTTTGATTTCGACGTCCCGCTCGAAGACCTGCTGTCCTGAAGCGCAAGGATGACTCACCGCGACCAACAAGGTCGTCGCGAACACCGCACGTCGAACGTCCATGGTAGGTCTCCTCCCGATCGGCACATGCCCTTCATCGGTATCGGCCGCCGATTGTCGCCAATCCCCGGATTTTCGGAAGAGCAACTGAAGGGCCCAAGGGCCAGACCATGCATGCGTCGAACTCGGTGTCACATCGCGGCCTCCCTCCAGAAAAACCCCCAAACGTCGAGTTGCACCCTTGGCGCCTTGTTTGGCCTTTGAGTATTCCTGAATTAAGCACGAACGCCCTCTCGCGACGTCCTTGCGGCCCCCCCCATCTTTCGAGCTCACACATATTCCCATGAAGCGCGTCAGAATCACACTTTCGGTGTCGCGCCAAGAGTACCGACCGGAGGCGCCTCTGGAGGTGGGTTGTGCAGACTGCGGGGCTTCGTTGGAGGTGCATCAACCGGACATGTCGCTGCCCGAGCGTCTCCTGGGGACGTGTGAGCAGTGTGGCGCCTGGTATCTCGTCGTCTGCCGGGCCAGTCGCTTGGACGTGGTCATCATGCGTATGCCCGAGGACGCGGCCATTGACCAGGCCGCAGAGCGTCTGCGTCTCGATGTGTCGGCGAACGCCTCACAAGATATGGGGGAATCGCCGGCCACCAACTTGGAGGAGTGAGCTTCCTTGGTGGTTGTCCGTTGTGACGATCAGCCACGCTTCTTGCGTTTTCCTTTGCCGCGCGATTCCTTCGCCTTCTTCTTGCGGAGTTTGGGCGACCTTCGACCCGACCTACCCGAGCCGGCAGCAGTCGCGGCGCGTTGTGGTTGTGGTGGCGGAGACGCTCGCGAACGCGCAGGCGCTGGGGGGGTGAGGGCCGAATGGTCGTCGTCCGCGCGGACCAGGTCCAGTTCGCGGCGGTCCACGTCCACCCGACCGATTCGGACGTTGATTTGGTCTCCGAGTCGATGGCGACTACCGCCGCGACGCCCCACCAACGTGCGCGTTTCGGCCTCCAGGTAGTAGTAATCGTCGGCCATGCTGGTGACGTGAAGCAAGCCGTCAATGGGCAGCTCCAAGAGTTGGCAGAAGAGACCGAAGTCCTCAACGCCCACGATCACGGCCGTGAACGCCTCGCCGATCCTGGATTCGAGATGAGTCAGGAGCTTGATCTTGATGACCTCGCGCTCGGCGATGTCGGCTCGCCGCTCGGTCCTGGTGCAATGCTCGGCCAGCGCGACCAGCTCCTCCGGGTCGTTCTTGGGTTTCTTGGCCGCGAGAAGGGCCGTGAGTTGGCGATGGACTTGGAGGTCGGGATAGCGGCGGATCGGCGACGTGAAATGGCAGTAGTCATCGCTCGCGAGGGCGTAGTGCCCCTCATATTCCGCTGTGTAGGTCGCTTGCTTGAGGCTCCTCAGTAAGCCGTAATGGACGGCGCGCGCCTCGGGCGAATCGGCTGTCTCTCGCAGCACCCTTTGCAGTTCAAATCGGCTTTGAGGTTGGTCGATCGTCAGGCCGAGCGCCCGGGCGAACTCGGCGAACTGACGGAGTTTGTGTGGTTCCGGGTCGGCGTGGCCCCGGCGAAGGAACCCCACTTGGCGAGCGGTCAGGTGTTCGGCCACGGCCTCGTTGGCCGCCAGCATGAACTCCTCGATGACCTGATGGCTCTCGTCGTCCTTGGCGAGGTGGGCGCCGACGACTTCCCCTTGGTCGCCCAATTCCACTTCCACCTCGGGCATGTTCAGTTCCAGGGCCCCGCGTTGAAATCGCCGGCGACGGAGCAAACGCGCCAAGTCGAGCATGCGGGCGAGGAGCTCGGCGACGACCGGCGCGATGCCCTCATGGGTCTCGGTCGGCCGTGTCATCACTTCGAATGCCTGTTCGTAGCTGAACCGTTTGTCGACCCGGATGACGGAACGAGCGAAGTTCGTGTTGGTCCGAACGCCATGTTCGTCAAATTCGAGAAAGACGCTCATCGTGTACCGCGTGCGATCTTGCTGCAAACTCGCGAGGCCATTGGAGAGCACTTCGGGCAGCATGGGGATGACGCGATCGGGAAGGTAGACGCTGTTTCCTCGCTTTCGGGCGACGCGATCGAGGGCGGAGCCGGCCTTGACGAAATGGCCGACGTCCGCGATGTGGACCCCAAGTGTCCAGAAGCCCCGGTCATCGTGGTCGAGAGTGATCGCGTCGTCAAAGTCCCGCGCGAGCGCCGGGTCGATGGTAATGGTCAAGACGTCGCGGAGGTCCAGGCGCCCCTTAACGTCGTTCTCGTCGAAGGCGCCGGCCCGTTCGCGGGCCTCGAGCAGGGCCTCCTCATCGAAAACGTCGGGAATGCCGAGGGCCCGAATGACGGACAAGGTGTCAACACCCGGTTGGCCGCGCGTGCCGATGAGTTCAGTGATGACCCCTTCACCCTCGGCGACCGGCGAGGGATATCGGACCATCTCGATGACGACCTTGTCGCCCGGCTTGGCCCCTTTGGCGCCTGGGTCGCCGACCGTAATTGGGTCGCGGAAAGTCGTCCCGTCGATCTGTACGAACCCCATGCCGAGTTCTTCGAAGTAAGTGCCGACGAACGTGCCCGACGCCCTGCTGACGACCCGAACAATGCGACCTTCGGCGTTTCCCCCGTGTCGAGGGGCCTTGCGGACGATTCGGACGGCCACTTCGTCGCCCGTCGACGCGTCGCGCGTGGCTTCCGCGGGAATGTGGATGTCCTGGGAGCGGTCGGACGACTTGAGGGGTCGAACGAACCCGAAGCCCTTGTTAGTGCGGCGGAAGGTCCCGACGACGTGTCCTCGATCGCGAGGCGCCCGAAGGGTCTTGTCTTTGGCGAGGTCGAGCTTCCCGTCGCGAACGAGGCCCCTCACGACCCCTCGGAATTCGCGGTAATCGGCCTCATCGAGTCCCAGTGACCGCGCCATTTTCTTGAGGGGCATGGGCCCATAGGCGGGCTGGGACACGAGTTCGAGGACACGCTTGGCGAAGTCGGCCATCCGAGAGGCGCCTCAGGCGATGACGGGAGGAAAAATGGAGGAGACGTTCAAGCTCAGGCCGGGCAAGATGACGCCCCCTTCGAGAACCTCGTCGCTGTCGAAAACGCGGACCGACTTGGGGCCGTCGTAAACATGAATCACAGCCTGACGCGGATAAACAAGCCAAACCTGACGAACACCCGCTTGGAAAAACTCGAGGGTCCTGGACATCAGGTCGTCGGCCCGATCGGTGGGGCTGACCACTTCGACAGCCAGGTCCGGGACGACAGCCCAACCGTTCGCGTCGGGGTCGTCGGGTCGATCCACGGGCCATCGTTCACGCGAGACGAAGGCGACATCAGGTCGTCGGAGCCGTTCCCGGTCGTCGGCGAGCGGGACCAGGAAGAGCGTCTCCGTCACGACCGTGCCTAGGCCGTTGCGTTCCACGTGCCCCGCCAGGTTCGTACTCAGCCTTCCTGTGACCTTGTTGGCGTAGTAACTCATGGCGGGTATCGCGATCCGAACGCCATGCACGAGTTCATAGAGGGCCTCGTCCGTTTCCATGGGAGGCGCGACCGAGCGGGCCTCGGCCTCGGGGCCGGTCAAGGCAATCGACAAGATACTCAATGGTCGCCCCTCCTCCCGACTCCCAAGGCGCTCCTCGATCTCATCTTATCGGACACGACGAGTCATGTCCCCGTTCCGTGTCGCAAGTGGTCCGGTCGCCTTAAGGAGTTGCGAAAAGATGCTCGACGAGTCCATCTCGCGAACGTTCTGGAAAAAAACGGTGTCTCGGAAAAAAAGAACTTGGAAACGGCCCGATGATTGCTTATCATTGAGAAGATGACCCCACCGAGAGCGAATGCGCCGTGCGCTCGTCGTGTCGGTTGGGGCCAGGAGATTGCCCGTGCCCGGCAGCGGCCCAGGTCCAGGTTAAGGACGACCCTGAGCGACCGCGACCCGATCTCACCCTTCGACCTTTCGGGGGGACCATTCGGGTCGGCGGCCGTTTTTTGTTTCTCGCCAAAACCCCCGGAT
>CALLYK010000459.1 GCA_937858365.1 uncultured Isosphaeraceae bacterium
ATCGCGGCGAGTGCGCCCAGGCTTGCCGGATGCCTTACGAGATCGTTTGCGACGGCGAACTCGTGGACCTCGACCACGTCAAATATCTTCTCAGCCCGCAAGACTTGGCTGCCTTCGACCTGGTGCCCCAGCTTGTCGACCTGGGTGTCGCCTCGCTCAAGATCGAAGGTCGTTTGAAGGCCCCTGAATATGTCGCGAACGTCACGCGCAATTATCGGAGGGCGATTGACGAGGCCGTGAAAGGCCGCGCCGCGACCTTCTCCGACGACGATGTGCGCGCCATGGAGATGACCTTCTCGCGCGGGTTCAGTCATGGTTTTTTCGACGGCAACGACCACAAGGTCCTGGTGCGCGGCGACTACGCCAAGAAGCGCGGCGTCTTCGTGGGCGAGGTCACGGCGATCGCGCGCGGACGGGTACGCATCAACTTGACCGCCCCCCTCAAGCCGGGGGACGGTGTCGTCTTCGTCGGCGACGAAAGCAGGGAACTCCCCGAACAAGGGGGCCGTGTTTACGAGGTCTTCCCGATCGGCAAAGGGGCAACGCGCGGGCCATTATCGGCGGGTCCGGTGGACTTGACCTTCGGAAGTCGCGACATCGACACGCGACGTCTGGTCGTCGGCCAGCGTCTTTGGAAGACCGATGACCCCGAATTGACCAGGCGCGTGCGCGAGACGTTCATCGGCCCGCCCAAGCGCCTTGTCGACCTGCGCGTGGAGGTGCAGGCGCGCGTCGGCGGACCCTTGTCTTTGATTGGTCGTACGAGCACGGGTTTCCAAGCGCGCGCAGTCGCGGAGACGCCCCTTCAGCGGGCCTCGCGGCACGCGACGACCGCCGAGGAGGTCCGCGAGCAACTCGAACGGCTGGGCGGCACCATCTACCGATTGGCCGACCTTGCTTGCGAAATCGAAGGTGGTCCCCTCGTCCCGCGCAGTGTCTTGAACGCGCTGCGGCGGGAACTGGTGGAGAAGCTCGACGAGGCGACGCGCACCGCGCCGCCGCGGGCCGTGGCCGCCGAGTCGGTCTTGCCCATGCTTCGCCAAGCGATCCAGGACCAGAGGGCGGCCGTTTCCCTCGACGGCGCGGTCGAGCTCATCGCCCTCTGCCGGACGATCGAGCAAGCCGCCGCCGCCGCTCGGGCGGGAACGTCGACCGTTTACCTCGACTACCAGGACCCGAAGCGCTATCGCGAAGGGGTCGACGCGGTCCGCTCGGTGAATGCCGAAGCGGTCGTTTTCGTGGCCTCGCCGCGGATCGAGAAACCTGGGGAAGGGCCCCTCTTTCGTCTTCTCGCCAAGCAAGGGGCTGACGGCATCTTGGTCCGCAACGCGGGCGGGATGGCGTTCTGCGCGACGGAGGGCCTGCGTTTCGTCGCCGACTTCTCCCTGAACGCGGCCAATGAACTCACCGTCGAGTATTTGAAGGCCAAAGGCGCCGAGCGCGTGACCGCGTCGTACGACCTGAGCGCGGAACAGTTGCTTGACTTGCTCAAAGCGGTCCCGGGCGATTGGCTCGAGGTCGTGATTCACCAGCATATGCCGATGTTTCATATGGAGCATTGCGTCTTCTGCGCCTTTCTTTCGCCGGGGACCGACCACACGAATTGCGGCCGGCCCTGCGATGAGCACGACGTCAAGCTGCGCGATCGCGTGGGGATGGAACACCCGCTCAAGGCGGACGTCGGCTGTCGGAACACGCTCTTCAACGCGGTCCCGCAAACGGCCGCCGAGCACCTGGGCCGGCTCATCGCCGCGGGCGCCCGGCGATTGCGCGTCGAGTTTCTAGACGACGATCCGGCCTCGGTCGAACAGGCCCTCGCACTCTATCGCGACGCGATCCAGGGTCGGCGCGATGGTCGCGGTCTTTGGCGCGAACTCAAGGCCAGCAATCAATACGGAGTGACGAGAGGTCAATTGTCGGTCCTTGAATGATCCAAGATCCTTGCCGAACTCATGTCCCATTTTTGATGACAAAAATGATATATTGATTCCACACACGAGTTGGCCCTCCAGTTTGAGGACGTGAGACCTTCACGGAAGAATCACGATTTCGCCTTTGACTTGACTGGACCGCTCCGCTCCAATGTGTCGCGTCGGCTGGAACGCGAACGCGAGGGGCCTTGGTATGAGTTATTTGGACGCGCCGCGCCTCTATTTTCGGGGGGGCTTCACGGCCGACGTCCCCACGAACAACAACTTGCTATCGGCGATTGACACCGTGGGCAGGCCGGGCGGGACCCAACCCGGTTGGAGCTGGAACCCGGCCGGAAAGGGCCTTTTCCGTCTCTTGCGCCATCGCGACCTCGCCGCCAACCCCTTCCTGGGTCCGCAAGACGTCTGCCAGGTGATGCGGGCCTGGGACGAGACTGGCCGCGTGTTGACCACGCCCACCGACGACCCGATCATCGGCGCCGCCATTTATGATGTTGTCGCGAGCACACCGTCGAACGAGACCGATTACGGCAACGCCAAGATGGTGGACCTCGACCCCCAGCAGCGGCGCTTGACGCGCCTGGTGGGCCTGGAGATGTCGGTCGTCTTGCAACGTGCCGACCTGAACCAACTGTCGCCCCGGCTCGTGGGCAAGGTAGGTCCTTCCCACATGCGCGACTTCTGGATGCGCGGTTACAGCGACCTGGGCGGCCCGACCGACCCGGCCACGGGAAGCGGTGTCTTCCCCGCCTCCACGCTCTTTCAGGCGGTCATGAACGTGGGCGACGACGGCTGGCTTGGCGACCTCGCCGCGTCACCTTTCTTGCGGCAACTCAAGGCCCGCAGTCAGGGTAAGCTCTGCGTGCGGATGCTCCTGACAGGCTTCCGCATGGACCAACAACCCGCCACGTCGCTCATGATCGGTCACGGGCGCATCATGGGTCTCATCGGGCCGCACGACGACGACGAGCCCGTCGAGTTCGTCGCGGCGCGCAGGCTCGTGGCCGTCGGCACCGCCCCTTATCCGTTCTTCGCGGCCCCCTTCCAGGTGGACGAGGACCGTCAGCGCCTGACGATCGACCTGGGTAACTCCATCCCTTGGCTGGTGGACCAGTGGTCGCTCGCGCCGATCGACACCTTGGACGCCGTGATCTTGGGGCCGGACAATGAGGTCGTCGAGGTCCTTTCCCCCTCGTTCGACGCGAAGGTCGGGGCCTGGTGGGACACGGGCGGCCTGGTGAGCTTGGACCTCGATTCCGCACAGGTCGAGTGCCTTCAGACGCATCGCCTGGGCCTGACGATGTGGCTGGGCGACGTCCGGATCCTGGCGCTCGCGGAGCACCCTTCGGGCAAGTACGTGGACATCGACACGCGCACGATGCACATCAATCCGGGCGAGTCGGTCAACGCGAAGGTCTACGCCAGGCAATTGGGGCGGTCCCTCATCGGTGAGAGGGTACCCTTTTACCTCCATCAACAACGCCAGCGCGACCCGGACGCGGTCATTCACGTCTTCACCCCCGACCAAGACCGCCTCATCAATAGCGTTCCCGCCGACATCTTGGGTCCGACCCCACTCGAAGTCGTCACCGACGCCAAGGGAGAGGCGACGTTGACCGTGAGTGTGCGTCCCGGCCCGATCGACTTGCCGCCGGATCGCCAGGCGATCAACAGTCAGCTTTACTTCCTGGGCGACCCCGCGGGCTGGCAGACATGGGGGGCCTATGGCGGTCCTCAAGGGGCCAATTGTGCCCTGAATGTGCTCGTCTTCAACACCGCGGCGCCGATCGACGACCCAACCTGGACCGACGTCGCACCGATTTTGGAGCGCTATGCTCGACTCTACCCGGGAATGCGCGGCCTGCGCGACATCGGCGACGAGTCAACCGTGAGGTCCTTCGCGGCCCAGATTCTCGACCTCTTGACCCGGCCCGATGAGAACGCGAGCCATATGCCCGTGACTCGGGACCTCTCGGCCGCCAACTTGCGGACTTTGGTCACTTTCCTCAAGAAGTGCATTCCACCGCCCACGTCTCCCAACCCCTGACCGGGAGGACCGCGACATGAGCATGGGACGTTTTTGGGCGCCGGCCCTTCTCGGCCTGCTCGCCTTGGCCCCGGGCGCCGCCCGGGCCCAAGCCACCTTGCCGTTCGCCATCGAGGTAGGCCCGGCCTTCACGATTGATGGTCTGAACGGTATCCAAAGTTACGCATGTGGCTCGGCCAAGGTAGGTGACGGCGTCAAATGGCTCATCGTGACCGGCATGTGTCAGGGCATTCATGGGTTCTCCGCGAACAAAGCCGACCAGCCGAACAACTTCCCGAGCAAGAGCGGCAACCCCGACCTCATCGTGGTGGACCCGGCCGCCCGGAAGGTCTGGAAATACCCGTTGAGCAAGTTGTCGCTGGGCGACTCGTTCAACGTCGCGGCCCTGAGCGCGAGCAATTGCGCCGCCACGCAAGTGGGCGACATCCTTTACGTTGTGGGCGGATACGGCACCGACAAAGGCGCGCGCGCGCCTGGCGACATGGTCACCTTTTCGACGCTCACGGCCATCAACTTGCCGGTGGCCATCCAGGCGATCATCAACGGTCAGGCACCCGACCAGGCCCTTCAGCAGCTCACCGACCCGTATTTCCAGGTGGCGGGCGGCGGCCTGGCGGCACTCAACGGACAGTTCCACCTTGTGTTCGGCCAGATCTTCAATGGACTCTACTCACCCGTGAACATGTCGGCGGAACTCCCTTTCCAACAACAATACCTGAGCCGCGACTTCGTGTTCACCGTGAACACTCAACCGAACCTCGCCTACCAGAGCGTCGCAAACGTCTCCCTCGCCAATGCCGACGGCTCGAGCACGGTCCGGCGCGACTTCACACTCGCGCCCGCGCTCTTTCCGGGGGCCACGCCCGCGCCGGTCATCGGCATCTATGGGGGCGTGTTCCGCGCCCAAGGCTTTGGCGCCTACACGAACCCGATTTACATCTCCGGCCTGAGCAAGCCGGCGGGGTGTCCTCCCGAGCCGGGCATCACACCTGGTGAAGATACGTCGTTCGAGCAACTCTTGAGTCAATACGACTGCGCGGCCCTGCCGCTTTATGATGCCACGGGCCAAGACATGTATACGATTTTCTTCGGCGGCATTAGCGCCAATTCCGTGGACCCAGCCAATGGGGCCCTGAAGCGCGATCCGGTGAAGTTGGCCAACCGAGGGAAGAAGATCATCCAAGACGGAGTACCTTACATCCAAACCATCTCGGCCACGCGACGCATGGCGAACGGCGCTTCGGCCGGTTACATCTTGCCGCCCACCATGCAGGGATATCTGGGCGCCGGCGCCAGGCTTTGGGTGGACCCGACCTTGCCCCTTTCCCAGAACGGCGTGGTCCTGCTCGAGAAACTGAGTTGCCCCACGGTGGTTGGATACATCTTTGGCGGCATCCAGGCGTCGGGGCCCTACAGCACGCAATCGACCCAGGTGCCGCCCACGGTCGCGTCGAACCAGTTCATCCCGGTGCGCGTCGTGCCGGGGAATGCGCAGGCCCGACCGATGCCCCCCGCTCCCACGCCGGTCGACGTCATCATTGTGGATTGAACGCAGAGGCCCGCGGTTTTTCAGATTGCTCTGCCAATCGCCAGGCGCGACACTTCATAATGGATGCCATGCCGCGACGAACGAGTCGGGCGGCGCTTCGCGGACCAGGGCGACTTGATGGACACGACCGACTTTCACTCTCCCAGCGCGAGCCGGGAACGCGCGCCGGTGCCCAAGCCCGACGAAGACCCCCAGCGGATCGGTCGCTACCGGGTCTTGGAACGTTTGGGGCAGGGGGGGTACGGTCGCGTTTACCTGGCCCTTGACGAGGAACTCGATCGCGAGGTCGCGGTCAAGGTCCCACGCGCCGACCGGGTGACGGGCCCCGATGACATCGAAGAGTATCTCACGGAGGCCCGGTCGCTGGCCCGTTTGGACCATCCCCACATCGTGCCGGTTTACGACGTCGGCCGCACGGACGATGGTCTCTGTTATGTCGTTTCCAAGCGCATCGTGGGTTTGGACCTGGCCGCACGACTTCGGAAGGCGACGCCCAGTTATCGCGAGTCGGCCGAGATCGTCGCCAACGTGGCCGACGCCCTCCACCACGCGCACACGAGGGGCCTCGTCCACCGTGACGTCAAGCCCGCGAACATCCTCATCGACGATACGAACCGGCCGTGCCTCACCGATTTCGGCCTGGCCCTGAAGGACGAGGACTTCGGCAAGGGGGCCACGCGCGCGGGCACGCCCTCTTACATGAGCCCCGAGCAAGCGCGAGCCGAGGGCCACCGCGTCGATGGCCGTTCCGACATCTTCAGCCTGGGCGCTGTCTTATATGAACTCTTGACGGGACGAAAGCCATTTCGGGGCGATACGTATCTGGAAGTAATCGACCAAATCCTCAACACCGAACCGCGACCCTGCCGGCAGGTTGAGGATTCGGTCCCCAAAGAGTTGGAGCGGATCTGCCTGAAGGCCCTGGCCAAGCGCGTGACCGATCGCTATCCGACCGCCCGGGACATGGCCGAGGACCTTCGGGTCTTCTTGGAGGGGGCCTCGGGCCAAGAATCGCGAAGGGCCCCGAGCGCGTCGGGGGACTTGCGCGACGTCACGCCGGTCACCCACCAAGCGCCTGCGACTTACACGGGGGACGACTCCTTCCGCGTCGTCCCCAAAGGGCTCCGATCGTTCGATGAACACGACGCCGACTTCTTCCTGCAATTGCTCCCAGGGGCCCGAGACCGCGACGGCCTGCCCGAGTCGGTCCGCTTCTGGAAGACGCGGGTGGAGTCGCGCGACCCCGAGCGCACTTTTCGCGTGGGCATGCTCTATGGCCCATCCGGTTGCGGCAAGTCGTCGTTGATCCGTGCGGGCCTCATTCCCAGGCTGGGCGCCTCGATCCGCGCCCTGTACGTGGAGGCCACACCCGCCGAGACTGAGGACCGCTTGCTCCGCGGCCTTCGTCAAGTCGTCCCAGAAGTCCAGGGCGAGTCCGACCTCGTCGCCACCCTGGCGACTCTCCGGCGCGGGCGGGTCCTACCTTCGGGACAGAAGGTCCTGATCGTCATCGACCAACTCGAGCAGTGGCTCGTCTCGGGCCTCGCCACGGAGAACACCGACCTGGTCCTGGCCTTGCGACAGTGTGACGGCCGCCACGTGCAGGCGATCCTTTTGGTCCGCGACGACTTCTGGTTGGCGGCCAGCCGGTTTCTGCGCGACTTGGAGGTCCCCCTGCTGGAAGGGGTCAACAGCGCGCTTGTGGACCTCTTCGACACGCGCCATGCGACTCGTGTGCTGACCGCGTTCGGTCAGGCGAACGGTAACCTCCCCGCGCGCGGCGGCGAGATCACCGCCGAGCAACGTGCCTTTCTCGATCGTGCCATCCAGGACCTGGCCCAAGAGGGCCGAATCATCCCGGTCCGTCTCGCCCTCTTCGCCGAGATGATGAAGGGCAAGCCCTGGACCCCCGCGACCCTTCGGGCCACCGGCGGCATTCAAGGCGTGGGCCTCACCTTCCTGGAAGAGACCTTCAGCGCCCCTTCAGCGCCGGTTTCCCACCGCCTGCACGAGAAAGCGGCGCGCGCGATCTTGAAACTCCTCCTTCCGCCCAGCGGTCGCGACATCAAAGGGCAGATGCGCTCCGAGCAAGAACTGCGCGAGGCCACCGGCTACGGCACTCGGACCCGTGATTTCGAGGACGTGCTCCGGCTCTTGGACAACGAGCTCCGGCTCATCACGCCGACTGACCCGGAAGGAAGCGCCGGCGCGCCGAACCTCGCGACGGGCCGGGGCGAGCGGTACTACCAGCTCAGTCACGACTACCTCGTCCACTCGTTACGGGAATGGCTCACGCGGCACCAGCGGCAGAACCGTCGCGGTCGGGCCGAGTTGCGGCTGACTGAACGGGCGACCCTTTGGGGCGACAAGCCCGAGAACCGCCGCTTGCCCACCCTCGTGGAATGGGTTGGGATCCACCTGCTGACGCAACGGCGCGAGTGGACCGACGTTCAAAGACGGATGATGCGCGGCGCCGACCGCTTTCACGGTGTGCGTGCGCTCTTGGCCATCTTGCTGGCGGCGGCGGCCCTTTGGGGGGGAGTGGAGGTCCACGGGCGGATGCGCGCCTCGGCGCTGGTTGATGCCCTTCAAACGGCCTCCACGGCGGACGTTCCTCCCATCATCCGGCAACTGGCCCCCTATCAACATTGGGCCAAGAGCAGACTGACGGAACTGGCGGCACAAGCGTCGCCGGAGGGCCGGGCGAAATTGCACGCGAGCTTGGCCCTGCTTCCTCTTGATTCCACCTTGGTCCACACTCTCACGGAGCACATGGTCACGGCCGGCCCGGCGGAGTTCCCTGTCTTGCGCGATGCGCTTCGGACCCACGCGGCCGAGATCGTCCCGCGCTTGTGGCCGGTGCTGGAAGAGGCCCCCGTCGATGATCCTCGGGTCCTTCCCCTGGCGGGCGCTCTGGCATCGTATGCACCCGAGGACCCTCGTTGGGTCACCGTGGGCGATCATGTCGCCGAGGCACTCGTCAAGGTGAACCCCGTCTTTCTGGGGCCATGGCTCGAAGCGGTCCGGCCGGCCCAGGCGGCCCTTGTTGGGCCCCTTTCGACGATCTTTCGCGACCCCCGCCGACCCGAGACGGAACACACCCTGGCCACGAACGTTCTGGCCGAGTTCGCCGTCGAGTCGCCCGACATGATCGCCGACTTGCTGATGGACTCCGACCCCAAGGCGTTCGTCCGGTTCTTCACCCTCGCGGAGAGGCTGGCGGCGTCGGTCGCCCCGCGACTACAGGCCGAGGTGGCCCGCCAGGTCGTGGCCTCGTGGGAGGACCCGCCCCTAGACGCCTCCTCAGCCAAGCCCGCGTCGGCGATCGCACAGCGCTTCGATTCCGCGGAAGGGGTCCTGGAAGAACGCTTCGCCTACTGCCAAACGCTCCCCTTCACCGAGTTCGCGAAACTGTGCGAAGCGCTCCGTCCGGCAGGCTATCGGCCAACGCGGTTCCGACCTTATTCGGACGATGGAGCGCTTCGCGTCGCGGCCGTTTGGACGCGTGACCACCGGCCCTGGAGGTTCGCCGAAGACCTGACGGCCGAGGAAGTCCGAAGCCAGGACGAGTCGAATCGCCAGGCACGTTTCAGCGCCGTGGATGTGGCCGGTTATCTCAGCGGCAGCGGGCCGCGGTTCGCGGTCGTCTGGGTCGGCGAGAGGAATGAAGAGGAACGCGCCGAGGTCCAGGCCGGCCTGGTACCCGACGAATGGGCCATCGCCGAATCGCGGATGACGGAGAAAGACCGCAAGGTCCTGGGCCGTCAAGTCCTTCGGACGCCGGAGGGCGGACTGCTCGTGAGCGGTGTCTGGGCCCCCACCCAAGCCGGCGCCGACGCGGCCGAAGGGCCCGGCGCGTACGACCAATTCGAGCCGACGCTCGAACGCGATTTGTTATGTCGCAACGATCAATTGCTCATGGATGCGTCCGTGTACGAGGGGGGCAATGCCCTCGACCCAACCGAACGTGCGAAGGCGGCCTTGGCGCGGGCCGACGCTCGTCTCTCACTGGGTGGTGAGATGGCGGGCGCTCATCTGGAACGCGGCGTGGCCTTGGTCGCCCTGGGCGATTGGGAGAAAGCGGTGAAGGCCCTGGAAGGCCCCTTCCCGAAAGGGGCCAAGGCCGACCAAGCCCTACGCCTTCAAACCATCGCAATGGCGCGTTTGAAGCGGGTCGACGAGGCCCGGGCCGGACTTGGGCGTTACCTCAGCGGCGACCCGAGCACGCGCGATCGCACGGCCTTCGCGGCGACCGTCGCCGCCGCGCTTGGGGAGGGAGAGGAAGAGGCGTTCAAGGCCCTGGAGTCGGCCCTCGCCGAGCAGGGCGAAGACCTGGAATGGTCTCTCCTGGCGGCCGGCGCTTACGCTCAGGGGGCCCGATTCGCCAGAGACGATCACTTGGCAGCCGCTCGACGCGATCGGGCCATCGCCCTGGTCGCGCAGGCGGCGGGCGGCGGCGAAGTGGACTTTAACCGCCTCGAACGTGACTTCGACCTCGACCCGCTGCGCCTGGACCCCCGCTGGCCCGACGTGGTCCAACCGAGCCGTCCCGATCGGCGCTACGCGACCGTCTGGTCGGCCGACCCCCGCTTTGAGTCGCTTGCGCTCTACGGGTTAGACCCGGCCACCGCCCGACGGCGCGGTCGAGATCTGACCGCGCGGGGTTATCGTCCCATCGCCGCTTCCGTGGCCCGAACCAAAACAGGGGCGCCGCTTCTGGCCCTCTCGGTCTGGCACCGACCTCTCGTGCAGGAATCGGCCAGGGAGGAACTCGGCCAGCGTCAGGCCAGGGCAGCCGCCGGATTGCTCCGTCTGGGTAGGGCCGAGGCCGTTTGGCCACTCTTGAGGCACTCGCCCGACCCCAGGGTCCGCAGCTTCCTCATCAATTGGCTGAAAGAACTCGGCGCGAACGCCCACCCTTTGATCGCCGAGTTCGATCGCCTCGACAAGGGACCGCAGCCCGCCCTCGCGCCGGGCGTCTCTCCCCATCAAGCGGTGGTCTTCCACCCGGAAACGTCCACCCGGCGCGCTCTGGTCCTCGCCCTCGGGTCCTTTCCGATCGAGTCGCTCGACGCGGGCGACGCCGCACGGTTGACCCAGCGCTTTCTGGAACTCCATCGCGACGACCCGGACGCCGGCATTCACGGGGCGACGGCCTGGGCCCTTCGCTCTTGGGGGAAAGGGACCGAGCTTCAGGCAGCGTCGGCGGGCCCGGTCCCGCTGGAAAGTCGCGGGCCGCGCCGCTGGTTCCGCGACGCGCAAGGTCGCGACCACGCCATCTTGGAAGGTCCCATCGAGTTCCTGGTTGGTTCGCCCCAGACCGAGCCCGATCATGACTCGACCACCGAGACCTTGCGAACGTGCATCATCCCGCGGCGTTTCGCGGTCTCTCTGAACGAAGTGACGAAGGCCGAATTTCAGCGCTTCTCCCAGAAGTCGCCGCGTTACGCGCCCGACCCCGCGAACCTGGCCCGATTCAGCCCCGACGCCGACGGGCCGATGGTCTTCGTCACCTGGTACGCGGCGGCGGCCTATTGCAACTGGCTGAGCGAGCGGGAAGGTCTGCCTCGCGAACAATGGTGTTACGTGCCCCTCTCGGGCGACGTCTATGACGAGGGGATGACCATCCCCGCCGACTTTCTCCAACGCGCAGGCTATCGGCTACCAACCGAGGCCGAATGGGAATGCGCCCATCGGGCCGGCGCGGTCACGACGCGCGATTACGGGTTCTCACCCGAGCTGTTGGTGGCCTACGGTTGGTCTCAAGGGAACAGTCGTGATCGGGCCTGGTCGGTCGGCCGCAAGAAACCCAACGACCTGGGCCTTTTCGACACGATGGGGAACACGCTGGAATGGTGCCACGACCCATTCATCGCGGTTCGCGGTGATCGCGCGGGGGTCGTTCGCGACGAGGCGCATCACGAAGAAACGATCGCTGAGCGCACCTCGCGAGCGTTGCGCGGTGGGTCCTTCTACTTTCCTCCGTCGTTGGTGCGGGCCGCGAACCGAGGCGGTTACGCTCCTTCTCAAGTCGACAGCTACATCGGCTTCCGGACGGCCCGGACCTGTCCTTGAACTGCCGGCAATTGCGTTTTGTGGCGGTCCCCAACCCTTCTTGGGAATTTCCGCGCCCCGCCTCCTTCTTCAAGTGTCAAGTCGATGTGATCCTCGCGACACTCGAAGGGGGCCCTTCATGTCAGCCATCATTCGCCGTCGCGTCCCTCCTCCGCTCGTGCTCGGTTGGGAAGGTCATGATGAGGGGCGTAAAGTCAAGCAAATGGGCTTTGGCCCGAGCACACAGCCGGAGGCCGTGAAACGAGGCAGGCGCCGGCTCGTCTATCGGGGCGATGGCCACCTCCTCTGCGTGGCCCCCACGGGTGCGGGCAAGGGACGCGGGCTCATCATCCCCAATCTCCTGACGTATCCTGGTCCGGTCATCGTCTCGGACCCGAAGGGCGAGAACTATCTGGTCACGGCGCATCGACGACGCGCGATGGGGCATCGCGTGGTCGTGTTGGACCCCTTCCACGTGGCGACCGACAAAGGAGACTGGCTCAACCCGTTCGACGTCCTCGGCCTTCCCGGCAGCATGCCCGACGCCGACGTGGAGCTGATCGCCGAACTCATCACGGGGGGAGAACCCACCAGTGCCAAGGACCCCTTCTGGGACCTCACGGGCGGCGGGATGTTGATTGGCCTTCTGGGACTCACCGCGCTCGAAGAGGACGCCGACCGGCGCAACCTCGGCACCGTGCTCGACCTGCTTTACGACGGCGATTGCGACTACAAGATCGCGGTGGCCCTGGACACCCGTAAGTTTCCCCATCAAATGATCTACAATGAACTGGCTGGCTATCTCTCGCATGAATCCGACAAGTGCCGACCGAGCGTGCGTTCGACCGCGCAGGCGAAGGTGAAGGCCCTGGGATGTCAGGCCGTGCGCGAGGCGATGTCGGGGTCCACCTTCGACCTGGGCGCGATCGTTCGCGGCGAGCCGATCGATATCTTCATCGTGCTGCCCCCCGACAAGCTCCACAGCCATCGTGCCGTCTTGCGGCTCTGGCTGGGCGTCTTGATGACGGCCCTCATGAGGCGCACGAGCATCCCCGAACAGCGCACACTCCTCATGCTTGACGAAGTCGCCCAACTGGGGACGCTGGGCACGTTGCGTCAGGCGATCACGTTATTGCGCGGTTATGGTGTTCAAGTTTGGACCTTCTGGCAAGACCTGAGCCAGTTGAAGCTCCTTTACCCTCAAGATTGGCCGACCATCGTGAACAACGCGGCGGTCCTTCAGGCCTTCGGCATCTCCAACGGGCTCATGGCCGCGGAATGCGCGGCCGTCATGGGGTGCGAGCCGGGGGCGTTCCGCAAACTCGCGCACAACCAACAAATGATCATGCGACCTTATCAAGAAGTCCGGTCGCACCAACGGCTCGACTACTTGCGCGATCGCTGTTTCCGGGGCAAGTTCACCGCGAACCCGCGTCACGAGCGCGGACCCGCCAGGACCCTGTGAGCGTGTCGAGGCCCCGGTATAATCCGGCTGGACATCTTGGTGGCGTGCCCGGACCGGAGGCGACATGATCGATCGCAGGACCTTTCTGGCGGCGGCAGGCGCTGGGTTGGCTTCGACCTTGGGCGCGTCCCGATCGCGTGCCGACGGCGAAGCCAACAAAAAACTCGCAGTGGTGACGACCGAGTGGCGGTATCACTCGCACGCATGGCACATGGCGGAGCGCTTCCTGGTCGGTTATCCAATCGACGGCCAGTGGCACCGGCCGCCTCTCGACGTCGTCGCCGCGTACGTCGATCAGCGACCCGAGAACGACCTGAGTCGGTCCCGCGCGCAGGAGTTCGGGTTCCCGATCTTCCCCTCGATCGCCGAGGCCCTGCGTCTGGGCGGCAAGGAACTGGCCGTCGACGCGGTGCTCATCATCGGCGAGCATGGCCGATATCCGCGCAACGAATACGGCCAAACGAAGTACCCCCGCTACGAGTTTTTCAAGCAAGTCACCGACGTTTTCCGTCAAGAAGGCCGGTCGCTTCCGGTCTTCAACGACAAGCACCTTTCCTGGAATTGGGAATGGGCCAAGGAGATGGTCGACATCTCCAAGGAGTTGAAGTTCCCGTTCCTGGCGGGCTCGTCGCTGCCGGTCACCTGGCGCATGCCCGCGCTCGACATGCCCCTGGAGGCCGACGTCGAAGAGCTGATGTGCGTGGCGATGGGGGGCGTCGACAGCTACGACTTCCACGCGCTCGAGACGATCCAGTGCATGGCCGAACGCCGTCGCGGAGGCGAGACCGGCGTGAAGGCGGTCCGGGGCCTCCGAGGCGCGGCCGTCTGGACTTTTATGGAACAAGCAGGGTGGCCGACGGACCTTTTCGAAGCGTGCCTTTCGCGCAGTCACACCCTGGCGCAGCCCGAGACGTTCAGCGATCGCCACCCCACGCCGCAACAGATGCGCGAATGGGTGAAGGACCCGGTCGCCTACTTCATCGAATACGCCGACGGCACCAAGGCCACCATGCTCTTGATGAACGGCCTGGTGGGGGACTTCACGTTCGCGGCGCGACTGCGCGGCGCGGCCAAGCCGCTTTCGACGCTCTTCCACTTGCCTCCGAACCCCAACGTGGTCTACTCGGCCGCGCTGATGTCCAAGGCGGAGGAGACCTTCCTCACAGGCAAGACGCCCTATCCGATCGAGCGGACCCTTCTCACCACGGGGCTCGTGGAAGCGTGCGTGCGTTCGCTGGGTACGGGACAGGCCCGCCTCGAAACGCCCCACCTCGCCATTCGCTACCAAGGCCCCCGCGAATCGACCTACGCGCGAACATGAAGAAGAAGCTCGTTGAAAGGGGCGGCCACGTCTCCTCCCGAGTGAGAGGTATCGCGTGATCATTTGGACGAATCCCGCAGGCCCGCCCCCTCCCCGATAGGCGCGATGGATCGCGTGGGCTTCTGGTGGTCGATGAGAACACTGACATCGTGATCCAGGTGACGGCCCTGGGGCCACGGCCATCGCTCCTTGGTATTCGTTCATGCGGCGGGAATCGAGGTCCGATTGCTTCCCTTCGATCCGTGCTCACTTTGCAGCTTGCCTCCTGACGGTTTAGGATGATGGGGTGGACTTTTCCGTCGACCTCGCTCCTTGGGCGTCCTCATCGACGACCCACGAGGAGGACCGAGTGGAATTGAAGATCACGCCACATCCAAATTCACTTATATATTGAGAGTTTAAAGATGTCGCCTCGGCCGACCTGGTTGGTCCCCTTCGCCACTCACACCCGTCGATCCCGGACCAAGCGCCGACTCGGTTTCGACGACCTTGAGGTCCGCTCCCTCCTGGCCGCCACGATTTCCGGCACCGTCTTTCAATTGATCGACGCCAACGGGTTTTTTCCGACGGCACAGATGGGCGGCTTTCTTTCCACGGTCGGCAATGTGCCGGTCTCGCTCGATGGCGGAGCCCCGGTCCTCAGCGGGGCCTCGGATGGCTCGTATTCTTTCGCGAACGTCGCGCCCGGGTCGCATACCGTCGCGATCAGCCTGCCCTCCGGTTTTCTTGGTTTCAGCGGCCAATCCCTGAGTTATTCGCTCGTCATCCAGGCCAATCAAACGAGTTACGCAAACCTTAATTTCGCACTTACACCCAAGTCAGCAGCCCTGGTCCAGAACCTGTATGAACTCGTCATGTCGCGCCCGGCGACGGCCGATGAACTGAAGTCCCAAGTGGCCGCGGCGGAGCGAGGCGCCAGTCCCGGAAGCACCTTCCAATCGCTCTTGACCTCGGGTGAGTTCCAGTTGAATTCCCAGCCGATCGCGAACTTCCTGGGCGCGGTCTTCCCCGGCCGACCACTGCTGATTGGCTTGATGCGTAACGCCGTCCAATTGCAAGGGCTCGGGGTCGCCCAAGACGCGACCATGCTTCAGGTCATCTATTCGCGGCCCTTCGTGGCCAAGTACGGCGACACGAGTCTCCTCGCCGACCCCGACTACGTTCGGTTCCTCTACCGGACCTTGCTCTTGCGCAATCCCACGCCAACCGAGCGCGCGAATTGGGTGGACGGCCTTCGAAAAGGGACGATCAACCGAGGCGACGTCGCCCTGACCTTGGTCGGGACCAAGGAGTTCTTACACAAGCAGCCGTTCGCGGCGCCTCGCGTGGGTGTCTCCCTCGCGTACCTTGGGACACTCGGTCGCGAGGCGACACCCGCCGAACTGAAGTCGGGCGTCGCCAGGGTCCACTCGGGTGAGTCGTACGAACGGTTCGCCAACCGTCTGGCCGCGTCGACCGAGGCCCGTAATTTGAAGGGCTACACCGACACGTTCGTTTGGGACGTGAAGGCCCATCAGGTCCCGACGGCCACGAACGACCTCGCACGCCTTCAACAGTACGACCCGACCACGAACGCATTCGATATCGCGGTGACGGCCGGTTCCATCACAAGTTCCGCCGCCTCGCCGACGAACCTCTACGTGATTTCGCACGGTTGGGCCCCCGGCTTCGCCGAGGACGTCCTACTGCACTCGACGCCCGGTAATCCTCTGCGTTGGTGGCAAACGCCCGGTTTGCCCGACTCTCAAGGCGACGCCGCTTCCCCCTGGATGTTCGACGGCGTCGCCTACGTTTCGTCGCAGGGTTTGGCCCAGGCGATCGTGGCAAAAGACCCGCTGGCGAAGGTGGTCGCGTTCAGTTGGCTCGATCAATCGGCCACTCCGCAAGCCTTCACCCCATCCAAGCTGGGCCTGGTGGGCAAGGTCCGCGCGGGGACCGCGATCGTGCGCGGCCTGGACACGGGCCGCCTTCTGCCCGGCATGACGATCTCAGGGCCCGGCATTGAACCTGGCTCGTTCATCCGGTCCTTCGGCACCGAGCCCGGCTCGATCGTCTTATCGCGGCGGGCCACAGCGAATGTGTCCGCCGCCGTCCTGACAGTGGACCTCGCTCGCTTCGCGGTCGCCGGTCGGCTGGCGCCGGGAAGTCCAGTCGTCAGGGGCATCGACACGAGCTACCTCGTGTCGGGGATGACGGTCTCGGGACCGGGGATCGCGGTGGGGACCGCCGTGAAGTCGATCGACTCGCCCAGCCAACTCACACTCACGTCGTCGGCGACGACCGCGGGCAAACCGATGCTCGTCTTCACTGGGACGAACCTGGTGGTGATCTCCCAACGTGGGACGACCACGACGGGCTCGAAGACGCTCACGGGCCTGGACACGTCGCAGCTTTCGCTGGGCCTGACCGTGGTGGGTCCCGGCCTCGCCCCGGGGACGACCATCGCCAACATCGATGGGCCCACACAGGTAACGCTTAATCAAGCAGCAACGGGATCGTACACGTCACCCGTGGTCATCAAGGGGACCGACCTTGATTCCACACTCAAACAGCTTCTCTACGTGGGACAATCGGAAGCGAACACGCAAGTCAACGGGTTGCGGATGGCCTCGGCGATCGAAAAGGCGCTCGCGCCCGGGTTCTTCTCGTTTGGGTCCTCTTCCGGCGCTGGACTCATCCATTTGCTGGGCCATAGCCACGGGGCGAAGGTCGCGACGGTCGCCACGCTCGCCTTGCGGCAGGCCGGAGTCCCAGTGGCCCAACTGACCACGCTGGAATCACCTGAAGCGGGCCCCACCATCGGCACGAGCGTCCTCAACGTGGCGACGCACTTGGCGAACCTCGGCGGCGCTGAGAACTTCCTTTGGTATTACTTGCGCCAGATGAAGCTTGGTCGATCATCGGTGGGCGCCTCGCGCACGTCCACAGACTCGACCTTCGTCGACAATTACTATTCGCAAGAGGGGGTGGGCACGGCCCTCGGGTCGCTTGACCTGTCTCAGTTCGACCCGAGCGCGTTGCCGCTCTCTTCCATCTTGGACGTCCAGCTTCATCCCGAGCTGCTCTATGGGGCCCTCGGCCTTTCGGACCTCGGCGGCATTCAACAAACTTTGCTGGGCTCGCACGACTATCCGCCGCCTTTCTACGGGCAAAGCGGCCTTCAGGGGCCTTCATCACCCCAGGTCGGCATCAACTGGTCTCCCCTGCTGGGACCCGCGAACGTGCCGACAACGCAAGCGTTCGCCCAGCCGAGCACGCTCCGACGCTCAGGCACACTGACGAATGGCAGCACGCTGGTCACGGGGGTCGACGTGAGCGGCCTGGCCGTTGGGATGCCAGTGGCCGACTCGGCCGCCTTCTTCAAAGACATCAGTGACGGCACGACCATCGCCGCGATCGACGCGTCGGCCGGCACGATCACGCTTTCCCAACCGGCCACGGGGTCGAAAGCGGCCACACTCGTCTTCACGTTCACGAAGACCCAGTACATCACCAATCCATTCAACCTTGAGTCCCTTTCGCTCACCAAGACGACCCCCGCGGCCCCCGTGCCGTTGAGCTACGCTCGCCAGTACGCGATGGGCTCGGTGACGGACACGGGGCAGTCGCTGGCCCTGACCGTTGGCCCGGGCGCCGGCGTGGCCGTGGCGGCGATCACGTTCAATCCTGAGCCGGGGCCTGGCTTCAATGGACTTGGGTCCGGAATGGACCTGCAAGTCAAGTTCGACGGCGCCCAGGCCGGCGACGACGTTCAACTCGTCGTTTGGATGCGCGGGATCGCATCGGCCCCGCGGGTCTTGGACATCTCGGGGCAGGGGGCCGGCAAACTCACGACCGGGTCCACGATCGGTTCGTTGAGCATCCCGCTATTCACGATGAGCGCCTCGGCCGCCGGCACGACTACCCAATCGGCCACGCTCAGCATGGGCGGCCTGCTCGACTCCTTCTTCCTGGACGCCCCCTTCAACGCGCTTAACGGCGGAAGCCCAACGACGGTCATCCCCGCGCTGGGCTTCTCCGTGGTCGGCAACCCGGACCGTCCAGTCACGGTCACGGTAAGCGGGATGCGCCAGTTCGAAGATGGCATCCGCTGAGCGAGCGAAACGCGCGCTCCTCAGCGTTTCTTCTTCGGGGTCGGGTTGTTGTCCATGTTCATGCCGCGGTCGAAGTCCGACTCGCGAAAGACAGCGATCGGCCGCGCGCCCAGGACGACAAAGCGCTCTTCGACCTCGGCACGCGGGGCCGCGAACGTGAGCTTCACGGTGAATCGTTTGTCGCTTGGGGAAGGCTCTTCGCGGAGCACCTCGTATGCCGACAGCTTCTTTCCGCCGGCCCAATCGCTGATGACGGCCTGGACGGGAGGGTCCAACTCCATCAACTCGGCCTGCGACTTCCCATCACGCCACGCGCTTAACGTTTGATCCAAGGCCGTCCGGGCCGACTCTGACGCCGGCACGAGATTCGGCGTTCCGTTGCAAGCCGCGAGCGTCCAGAGGATGAACCAGCAGGCAGGGGACGCACATCGTCCCCAGCCTTTTCTGTTCGTCATGGTTGTCCCTCTCAATAGCTGTCCGCGCTGACGACCTCGCCGCCGTTGCGCGTGCCGATGGCCCTCCAGGTCGCCAAGGAGATCGTGTCCTTGACGAACCGCACGGTGCCGTCGCCCATCAAGAGGTTCGTGCCTCCAGGGTGTTTGCTGGAGGGCGGGACCTGCATGGGCATGTTGGCCATCGTGCCCGGAAATCCGAGGCCCGCGCAGGTGTGGGCGTTGGGCACGTCCACGTGATTGTAGGTCGTGCAACACATCTCACCCATGACCCAGCTCATCCCTTGGCGGCTGGTGAGTCGCGTGGCGGTGAGCGGGTTCGAGTTCCGACAGGCTTGCCAGGTGGCGTCGAGGCTGGTCACCGCGGGAATGACCATCTGGTCGGAGCGGGCATCTCGATCGCGCGTGCCCGTGCCCCGGACCTTCTCGCTGAAGAAGGCGGTGTTGCTGAGGCCGTCGGTCACGTCGGCTGCGGTGACCGCGCTGAGATAGTAAAAAATGCCGCGATTTTGTTCGGACGGGGCCACGATGCTGGGGCTGCCCTCGCCTAGGTCGCACGCCCAGGTTTGCTGGTTTCCCAGGTAATTGATTCCGCCGACCCACTCGCTCAGGGGCGGGCCATCGGACGGGCAAAGGAAGGTCGCCACCTGGGTCCGGCTCGATGTGGCGTTCTCGCGGCCCGGGTTTTGGTAGGGGGGCATGAAGGGGACGTCTCCTTGCATGCCGGGTGTCTCGGGGGGCAGAAAGAAATTGATGGAGTTGAAAAGACTGCCCTGTTCGATGTGCTGCAACAACTGACTCTGCGCCGACCACCGAGCATACACAGGGGTCCCGGGCAAAGCGGTCGCGTAAGAGGCCCCCTTGCCGAAAGGCAGGACGCCCGAAGCCGCCATATAATTATGAATCGCGATGCCGATTTGCTTGAGATTGTTGATGCATTGCGTGCGACGCGCGGCCTCGCGGGCCTGCTGCACCGCGGGCAAGAGCAACGCGATCAAGATACCGATGATGGCGATGACGACAAGCAATTCGATCAATGTGAAACCGCGCGGGCGATGTGTACGCATGGACGGTCCCTCCTCGTGGTGGATACGTGCCGTGACCCTGGAGACTTCGTCTGAGCATGATCCAAGTGAACTGGTCGTCTTCAGGCGCGCGGAGGGCGTTCCAAGCCGCGAAGGTGAGGCGTGTCGGGAACGAGTGGCCGCTCGGTCGATGGCGGCCACGCCCCCCAAGCGGCGCCAATCAAAGCGACCACGGGAAGGCCCACAAGGTCTCTGGCGGCGCCGATCGGCAAAGGGGCGAGGGGTCGTATCGGGCAGTGGGCGCCTTGGCAAACACTGGTCGGCTGGACCGGAACAACGGGGAGCGGCGTGAGTAGGCCGGTTCGTTTGGACTGATACGCGCCGACCTGGGTGAAGTCTCCGCAAGAGCCTTGCGCGGAGGGGCCGATCAACACGGCGAAGAGGGCCGCCGGTACGATCCACCCAAGAATCGACCAAACATGGTGACGGAAAAGAGGCACTGGGCCGACCCGGCGACTCGAGGGGGACGAACACGTCCAAAGGAGTTCGCAACCCAATCACCGTAGCATCGACAGCGACAAGCCGCAAGATTTACAGTAAAGCGGTAAGCGGGGGCACCATGCGCAAGGACCAGCGAAGAACGCGTATCGCCGTTTTGGTCGCGTCTGTCTGCGCCTTCGGCTGCGACCGCGGCCCATCAAGGTCGCTCGACGCGCCCGACGAGGCCCCGGCCCTCAAGGCGCTTCAACTCTCGCTCGCATCTTGGCAAGGGGGGCGACGCGATTCGGGCGGATTGATCGGCGAGGAACCTGCCGTGGGTGTCGTCGACTCGCTCCGGCCCGATCGCCCCTTGATCAGCTTCGAGGTCTTCGAACCATCGCGTGCAGACGGGACCGCGCGCGTCTTCGCGGTCCGTCTTCAACTCGGCGAGCCGTCTGAGGAAATCCACACGCGCTATCAGGTCGTGGGTCGAGACCCGCTCTGGGTCTTTCGCCAAGAAGACTACGACCTCATCCTTCACTGGGAACATAAAATGCCGGCCGACTCGCCCACGGAGAAGCCATGAGCCCTTCGCGAGACGAGGCCACCGGCAAGTCACCCTGGCCGCGACGCCTGGCGAGCTTCGCGATCGCGAGGTTACGCTTCGTCGTCGTCGTGGTCGCCGCGCTCCTCGTCGTCGGCGGCTGGGAGACGATCCGCCTGGCCTGGGACCGCTTGATCGCCCGCCCTTCGTCCGAAGGGGCCATCTCGTCGAGCACCGAGTACTTCTGCCCGATGGACCCGGGCATCCTTTCCGACTGGGCGGCGAAGTGCCCGATCTGTCAGATGACCCTGGTGCGCAGGCGAAAAGGTGAGGCCGCGCCCCTGCCGGAAGGCGTGGTCGCGCGGATGCAATTCACGCCCTACCGGCTCTGGCTCGGCGGCATCGAAACCAGCCCGATCGAATACGCCGCTCTGGTGCGCTGGGTCGAGGCGCCGGGGGTCGTCATGGATGATGGCGCGAGCGTGCGTTGCGACTTCTTCGCTGATGAGTTGGAATGGGTCCAAGCGGCGAATCATGCCGAAGTGGAAACACTTGAAGGGCCCAACGCGGGCTTAAGTCTTTCTGCGATGATAAGATCGATGAGTGATGACGCACAAGCGAGCGTGGTCCTGGGGGTCGAATCGCTTGACCTACGTCCCGGCGAACGTGTTCGAGCGCGTCTGGCCTGTCCGATCGACGCGCTGGCACCCTTCCGCGACTCTGCCGGCGGGCCTCCCCCGTTGACCGCGAGTGAACCACGCAAGGTCTATCGGTGCATGGAGCACCGCGAGGTCCTGCTCGAGCGGGCAGGTCGGTGTCCGCGCGACCAATCGACTTTGATGGCGGTCGCCTTGCGTGACGATCAACGCGTGCGCTGGTGGTGTCCGATGCACCCGGAGGTCACGGCCGAGCAAGCCGGCGCGAAGTGCGAGAGGTGCGGTGGTATGGTCCTGGTCCCTCGCCTCCTTTCGTATCGTCCGCGGGGACAGGCGCTCTCCGTGCCGGTCTCGGCCGTCGTCCATGAGGCGGGTCGGTCGCTTGTCTTCGTGGGACGCGGCGAGGGGACCTTTGACGCGACGCCCGTCCGTCTGGGACCGCGTTGCGGCGACACTTACGCCGTGGTCGATGGACTGGTACCGGGCGACCGCGTGGCCACGCGCGGGGCCTTCTTGATCGAGGCCGAATCGCGTCTGAATCCGAGCGTCGCGGCGGCGTTCTTCGGCGCAGGTCCGGGCGGCAAACACACGGAGGCGAGCGAGAAGGCGGTCACGGGCGACCTCGCGCTCATCGAGCGTCAACATCGTTGTCCGGTCACCGGCAAGGTCCTCGGCTCGATGGGCGGACCGGTGAAGTTGGACGTTCGCGGTCGGATCGTCTTCCTTTGCTGCGCCGGCTGCAAAAGCGCGATTGAGGCCGACCCGGACAAGTACCTCGCGAAGCTGCCGAACGCGGCTCGGCCATGATCGACCGCCTAATCGACTGGTCGATTCGACATCGGGCTTGGGTGACGGTCGTGGCCGGCCTGATGGCCCTTTGGGGCTTGTTTTCGCTCGCGATCGCGCCGATCGACGCGGTCCCCGACTTGTCCGAAAACCAGGTGATCGTCCACGCCGAATGGCCCGATCACGGACCCGGCGAGATCGACCGTGCTGTGACGACACCCCTTGCCCGAGCGTTCCAGGGCCTGCTCGGGCTAAAGGCCCTGCGCACGTCGAGCGACCCCGGAGCAAGTTCCCTCTGGCTCATCTTTGAGGAAGGCGTCGGTACGGAGGAGGCGCGCCGGCTCGTCGACCGCCGGCTGGTCGCGTCGCGCCCGGAGATGGCCTTGCCCGAAGGAGTCGAACCGCGGTTGGCCCCGAACGGCCCCGCGACCGGACAGGTCTTCTGGTACACGGTGGAGGGCGCAGGTCTCGACCTTGTCGAATTGCGCTCGATCCAGGACCGGCTCGTCAAACCGGAATTGGAGAAGGTCCAAGGGGTGGCCGAAGTGGCGAGCGTCGGCGGTATGGTGGCCGAGGTCCACGTCGAGGCCGACCCCGTCCGGATGAGACTTTATCGCGTCTCCTTGCTTGCAATTCGGGACGCTCTGCATGCAGTAAACGCACCCGCACGCGCGGAAGACCTCGAGCGTGTCGACGTCCTTAACCTGGATGGCCGAAAGGTCCGCCTCGGCGATGTTGCCACGGTCTCGCCTGGGGCGCGGCCTCGCGTCGGAGTCTTGGAGAAGGACGGCCTGGAAGTGGCGGGCGGGGTCGTCTTGATGAAGCACGGCCAAGACCCATTGGCCCTCACTCGGCGTTTGAAGGAGGGCCTGCGCGCGATCGCGCCGCGCCTTCCGACCGGTGTTCGGGTCTTACCGGCCTATGATCGCACCCCCTTGATTCAAGGGGCCGTGGGCACTGTTCGGGGCACGATCGTCGAGGCGATGATCTGCGCCTCCATCTGCGTCTTGGTGGTGATCCGTCATGCGCGGGCCGCGTTCGTGGTGGCGATCATGCCGCTTCTCTCGGTGCTCACTTGCTTCGGTTCCCTGGAAGCGCTTCGGTTGGCGGGACTGGCCGAAGTCCCGGTCAACATCATGTCCCTGGCTGGTCTGGCGATCTCGATCGGTCTGCTCGTGGACTCGGCGGTCGTCTTGGTCGAGAATTCGTTGCATCTCCTCCATCAACGTTACGGCGACGGCCCGATTGGTCGCGATGCTCCGCTGGTCGTGGCCGAGGCTTGCCGCCAGGTGGGTCGACCGATCACGTTCGCATTGTTAATAATGCTTATCTCGTTCTTACCCGTCTTCGCGCTGGATGGCTTGGAAGGGAAGATGTTCCGGCCTCTGGCGATCACGAAGACGCTCGCGGTAGGGGCGTCGGGCTTGCTCGCGATCACGCTGGTCCCCGCGTTGACCGCCTGGCTCGTGCGCGGCCGGGCCCGCGGCGACGAGTCGAGTCCCATCGTCCGAGGTCTGATCGAGGTCTATCGGCCGCTGCTGAGCGCCCTTCTGGACCGGCCGGCCCCCTTGTTTTGGTTGCTCGCGGCGATGTTCATCTTGTCGGGCGTCGTGATCGGAGATCGGCGTTTCTTTCTGGTCTTGCTCGGTTTGGGACTGATTGTGTACGGCGGGTCGGCCCGCACGTTCACGAGCAAGGCGCTGGGAATGGCGGCCCTCGTGCTCCTTGCTTTGATCGCGGAACGAACGATCGAGCCGCTGGGGAGCGAATTCCTGGCGCCCTTGGATGAGCGTGTTGTGATGGACATGCCGATCTCGGTCCCCGGAATGACGATTGAGCAAGGGACCGACGACCTGAAGGCCCGCAACATGGTCCTTTGTCGCTTTCCGGAAGTCGCGATGGTGATGGGGAAACTCGGGCGAGCGGAGACCTCCACCGACCCGGCGCCGCTGGACATGATCGAAACGATGGTGGAGTTTCACCCCAGCGAGTTCTGGCCGGCGCGCACGCTGGCCGCGTCGTTCGTCCGCGAAGCGATGGCCAAAACGCGGGAACGACTGACCGCGCTCGGTTGGGTCGATGGCGGGCCCCTGGCCGGCCCCGACGCGGACCATGAACAGGTCCATTCCTTGTTCAACGCGCAAATGCGCGAGTACGTCTATCAACGAAATCGAGAGCTATTTCGGTCGCCAGGCTTCGATGAGCGGACGATGCGACTCGACGGCCTGGAAGCGGGGGCCCTGCGCCGTTGGCGGGAGCACAAGCGATCGGTCGATGCTGAGCTTCGTCGGCGCGCTCCACTCTTACTCGCCAGGATCACATTGGAAGGGGCCCTTCAGGCGTCTCGCGCGGCACCGCCCGACCTTGCCGAGTACCTCCGTCGGCTGGGCGAATGGCGCAAGCGGCAAGCTCAGACGGCCCATCACGGTGGGACCACCGAAGGCGCTGCGATGTCGAGGATGCCCGCTGTCCCTCCAGGACTGGGACCGCAGCCGCGCCTTGAGGCCCTGGCGGAAGGACTTGCGGAGGAGTTCGCACGGCAGATGGTCTTGCGGCCGGCGCGGCGTGACGAACTTGTCGGGCCGGGGGGTGAGTTGGATCGGAGTGTCTTGATGCCTGGATGGACAAACGTTTGGACGATGCCCATTCAGAACCGAGTGGACATGCTGGCGACCGGAGTGAACACGGTCGTGGGCGTGCGCGTGACCGGGCCCGACCTGAACACCGTGGTCGCGACTTCGGAGCGGATCACCGAGGTCGTGAAAGGCCTTCAAGGGGCGAGCGACGTCGTGGCCGACCCCATCCGCGGGCGCGTCATGCTGGAAGTCCGTCCGCGACGCGATCGGATTGAAGGCCCCAATGCGGACGTGGAGGTCCGCGAAATCGAAGCGATCGCGGCGACGGCGCTGCGCGGCATGGTCGTCGCTCAGGTCCTCGACGAACGCGGGCCTCGCGCCGTTCGCCTGCGCTTCGCCAGGGCGACCCGCTCTGACATCGACGCCTTGGGTGAGCTTCCAGTGACACACTCCGCGACCTCTGAGGATGGTCGCTCGCGACTGCTCCCTCTGCGAGCGGTCGCCGAGATCGAGCGGGTCGACGGACCGGCGACGATCAAAGGCGAAGCCGGCATGCCCCGGAACTTTGTGAGGCTCAACGTGCGCGGCCGGGACCCGGGCGCCTTCGTGACCGAGGCGAGGCGCGTGGTCGCTTCGAGCGTTGCCCTTCCTGATGGATACCAGGTCGATTGGGTCGGTCAGTACGAGCACCAACGTCACGCCGCTCGCACGCTCAGCCTGGTCGTGCCCATCGTCGTCTTGCTGATCGTCGGTCTCCTTTATCTCACATTGAGAGACTGGGCCGACGCGCTGATCTTGGCCTTGGTGGTGCCGGGCGCTCTGGCGGGCGGGACGATCTGCCAGTGGGTCCTGGGGGCCAAGTTCTCGGTGACGGTCGCGATCGGTACGATCGCCTGTTTCGGCATGGCCACGGGGACGGGCGTCATCATGTTGATCTACTTGCGCGAAGCGGTGAGGCTGGCCGGAGGCCTGGAAGAGCTGGACGAGGCGGGCTTACGCGCGGCCGTGCTCGACGGCGCGGTGAAGCGTTTGCGTCCGAAGTTGCTCACCGAAGCCACCACGCTTCTGGGTCTCGTGCCGATGCTCTGGGCCGACGGGATTGGTTCGGAAGTGGTCCGACCGATGGCGGCGCCCGTGCTGGGCGGCTTGCTCGTCGCCGACGAGTTCATCGACCTTCTTCTGCCGGTCCTTTTCCATCAGTTCCGCCGTCGGCGGCTGGCCCGACGAAGGCGACTCGGTGGCGAGCACGCGGGCGATCCACGAGCGTGATGGGCCAATGGCCTTCGCGAATTTGCGCTTGCCGCCGGCCCCTCGTCGGTGTGCAATTGGCGGAGAAGGGTCTGGGCCGTCTCAGACCGGGGAGACACCGAAGTTCGTCTCATCGTGAGTGTGGCGCGATGCCAGCGAGAAGAGCCAAGTCCGTTTTGGCACCAGGGAACAGTGGCCCTCCATCCGCGGAGGACCTGGCCGTCTTGCGGGCGTTGGAACGCAAGGTCCTCTGGTTGGCCGTTTGGATGATCCATGAGGCCAACCACGTTCGGCCCAAACGCGACGGCCTCAAGGTCGGCGGGCACCAAGCATCTTGCGCTTCGCTCGTGACCTTGATGACCGCGCTCTATTTCCATGTCCTGCGCCCCGGCGACCGGGTGGCCGTGAAGCCCCACGCCAGTCCCGTCTTCCATGCGATCCAGTACTTGCTGGGCCGGCAGGGGCTGGACCAGCTTCAGCGCTTTCGCGGGTTCGGTGGCGCGCAGTCGTATCCGTCGCGTGTGAAGGACCGAGACGAAGTCGATTTTTCGACGGGCTCGGTCGGGCTGGGCGTGGCCGTCACCCTTTTCGCCGCTCTGGCTCGCGATTATTTGCGTCTGAAGGGCCTTGTGCCCGATGACATTCAGCCGGGACGGATGATCGCCCTCGCCGGTGACGCCGAGCTTGACGAAGGGAACGTTTATGAGGCCCTTCTCGAAGGCTGGAAGCACGACGTGCGCGACGTTTGGTGGATCATCGACTACAACCGCCAAAGCCTGGACAGCATCACATCGGACAACCTCTACGCGCGGTTCGACGCGACCTTTCGCGCGATGGGTTGGGACGTCGTTTCTTTGAAGTACGGCCGGAAACTCGAAGCGGCCTTCGAGCGACCCGGCGGCGGGGCCCTGCGTGATTGGATCGACAATTGCCCGAATTCACTCTATTCGGCCCTGGTATTTCGCGGCGGCCCAGGTTGGCGCGAATACCTCAAGCGAGACCTGGGCAACACCCGAGGCATCACCGCGCTCCTCGACGACCACGACGACTCGGCCCTGCACGCCCTGATGACGAACCTGGCCGGACACGACCTGGAAGTGGTCCTCTCCGCGTTCCAGGCTGCCACCTCCGACACGCCCACTTGCTTCATCGCCTACACGATCAAGGGGTATGGCCTGCCGATGGCCGGTCATAAAGACAACCACTCGGGTCTGATGACCGTCGAAGAAATGGATGCGTTTCGCCAGGCCCATCGGATCGCGCCCGGCGCCGAGTATGACCCCTTCTCCACCTTGGACTTGCCCGAGGAGGACATTCAGTCCTTCTTGAAGCGGGTCCCGTTCGTTCAGACGCCCACGCGTCGGCACAGCGCGGCGCAACTCGTCCTTCCCAAGAGCTTCGAACCGCCTCCGGGCGCGCGAATGTCCACCCAAGATGGGTTCAGCCGGGTCCTTCACGACCTTTCCGGCCGCGATGATGAATACATCCAACGGATCGTGACCACATCGCCGGACGTCACCGTTTCCACAGGCCTGGGACCGTGGGTCAATCGTCGCGGCGTCTTCGATCGCCATGAGCGGGCCGACACGTTTCACTCCCAGTCGATCTTCTCCGCGCAGCGTTGGGAGGTCTCGCCCGGCGGCCAACACATCGAGTTGGGCATCGCCGAAAACAACCTGTTTCTCTTACTCGCAGCTCTGGGACTCACAGGCCCGCTCTTCGGTTCGCGTCTCTTGCCGATCGGGACACTTTACGATCCGTTCATTTGTCGTGGATTGGATTCGTTGATTTATGCATGCGCGCAAGACGCGCGGTTCCTGCTGGTGGGGACGCCTTCCGGCGTGAGTTTGGCGCCGGAAGGGGGCGCTCATCAATCGATCACGACGCCCCTCATCGGCCTGAGTCAACCGGGCCTTCAGACGTTTGAGCCCGCCTATGTGGACGAGTTGGCCGTGGTGCTCCCTTGGGCCTTGAATCACTTGCAAGAGGCCCACGGCGGTTCGGTCTATCTGCGTCTTTCCACGCGGCCGTTGGAGCAACCCCGGCGCGTCTTCTCGACCGAGGAACGCGAGGCGATCGTCCAGGGGGCCTACTGGCTGGTCCCTCCCCGTCAAGGTGCGGACCTCGCGGTCGTGGCGATGGGTGTGGTCTTGCCGGAAGCGATCGAGGCCCACGCGATGATTCAGGAAGACCTGCCGGGCGTGGGTTTGCTTGTCGTGACCTCACCAAGCCGTCTGCACGCCGCTTGGAGAAACGGGCAGAGGCAAAGCGGTGACTCGCACGTCGAGGGGCTGCTTTCGGGTCTCGCCCCAGGTGCGACACTGGTCACCGTCTTGGACGGCCATCCGGCGGCCTTGTCGTGGTTGGGGGCCGTTCGTGGCCATCGCGTGGTCTCGCTCGGCGTGGAGCGATTCGGGCAGTCCGGAGACGTACCCGACCTCTACCATGCGTTTGGCCTCGACAGCGAAGCGATCGTCGGGGCCGTGGCGCGGGCCTGTCTCGACATGGCGTCGTCGCGGGACGCGGACTCGACCCGTCAGTCGTGCCCTTCCATCTGATCAAGCAGGCCGCTGATTTCCGCCTGGGCGTGGTGGTCGCGGACCTTCTTGGCCCTGGCCAGCCCTTGGGTTAGTGCCTTGCGCGCTTCGTCGTGCTCCTCGGTTTCCATGTACGACTGGCCGAGTTGCTGGCACGCCGCGACCTCGTCGGGCCGCTCCGCGATCAAGGCGTGAAGGAGGTCCCGTCCTTCAACAATCTCCCCTTCGCGAAGGCACTGGACCGCTAAACCATAACGAAGAAAGGGGTCGCCGGGGTCTTCGGCCAGGGCCTGTTCGATCTTGAGGCGTTTCGGCGATTTTTCGGCCATGCGTCGTCACTCTGTGCGCGATCGATAACGGTCTTCGCGACGATCGTCCCAACCGTAAAGGTCGAGCGCCCTCGGTGTCAATCAGCGCGCGGGCCTCGTCGTCGGGTCTGTTCCGCCCGGTCGCGGCCGGATACCTGTTGTAACGGATAATCGGGAAGAAGCGCCGGGCGGTCTCGGCGCGGTCGCTCGGGGCTGGAAGGCGGCCTCTTCCCCAACCGATCCTCCAAAGTGTTCCGGGCTGGTCGTTGTCGAGCGCCGTGGGGGCCGACGGCGGTGGCGACCAGTCTCGCCATTGGACCTCGGATTGGGGAGTCATCCGTGCCACTGCCGACGACACGATGGATGAGGTCGCGGAATGTCACGCGGGTCGCGTTGGCCTTGGCCGTCTTGGCCGCGTTCAACGCGTCCGGACGGGCCGACCAGACCAAGCGCAAGACATGGGCGACCGAGGTCTTCCGCAAGGTGCAACCCAGCGTGGTGAGCATCTCCAGCGAGAAGAAGGCCGCCTCCACAAGCCGCTGGCCTTTCTCTCCCGAGGAGAACCAGCGTCCTCGCGTGAGCGGCATGGGCACGGGGGTCATTATCGACCAACGCGGCTACATCCTCACCAACCAGCACGTGGTCGACAAAGTGACCGGCGTCGAGGTCCACCTCTTCGACAACACGGTGCTGCCGGCCCGCGTGATCCAGCAGGACCCCAAGGCCGACGTCGCGATCATCAAGGTGGAAGCCGGTAAACCGCTCACGCCCATCGCGATCGGCACGTCTGCCGACCTGATGATCGGCGAGGACGTGATGACCATCGGCAACGCGTTCGGCTACGAAGGGACGACCGGCACCGGCATCATCGGTGCCCTGAGTCGCGACGTCGCCCTCGCGGACGACCAGACTTACCGCAACCTCATCCAGACGAACGCGCCCATCAATCCAGGGAACTCCGGCGGCCCCCTCATCAACGTGGACGGCGAGCTCATCGGCATCAACGTGGCCACACGCTCGGGGGCCCAGGGGATCGGCTTCGCGATGCCCATCGACGACGTGAAACGAGTGGCCGCCGAACTCTTGAGCACGCGGCGATTGGGCGGGACCTGGCACGGTTTGTCAGGTGTGGAGACCGTCTTGCCTGGGACCGACCGCCGCTGCCTGGTTGTCACCGAGGTGGCCTCGGGAAGCCCCGCGGAATCGGCCGGGGCACTGCCGGGCGACCGCCTTGAACGCCTCGCCAACCTCACCATTAGCAACGCCCTTGACGTCGAGCGGGCACTTCTCGACACCAAGGCCGGCCAACGTCAAGAACTGGTGGTCCGCCGAGGCACCGAGGAAGTGAAGCTGCCCCTCGAATTGCAGCCGCTCCCCCGGGCCGTGCCCGACGCGAGCGACCAGGTCTTCCGCCTGGTGGGCCTGCGGGCCACGCCGGTCCGCTCCGAATATGTGACGCCGGTCTCCGACAAGCTCAAGGGCGGCCTTTATGTCCACTCGGTTTCGGCGAACAGCCCGGCGGCCCGCGCCCAGGTGCAAAAGGGTGACATTCTGGTGGGAATGAGCGTGGGCGACTCCAACTTCGAGACCGTCTTGCCCGACAACGTGCTGTACATCTTGAAGCAAGCGGAGAAGAAACAGGACCCATCCATCCGCTTTTACTTCATCCGGCGAAACATCCTGCATCTGGGTGAGTTGCCGGTCGCCACGGCGGGCACGGTTGCCAACTCGACGACGCGCTGAGCATGATGGATATGCTGGGCCCGACAACGGCCCGGCGGGAAACCTGTCATCGTGCGGATCGTGATCGCCCCCGACAAGTTCAAAGGTTGCCTCGCGGCCGGTGGAGTGGCCGAGGCCATCGCGCGCGGCGTTCGGGCCGCGTGCTCGGGTGCGATCGAAGTCGCAGTGGACCTCGTCCCCATGGCCGACGGTGGCGAGGGGACCGTTGAGGCCCTCGTCAACGCGACCAGCGGCTCGTTGCGCGAAGCTCGCGTCACCGGGCCGCTCGGCGAGGAACGGCGGGCAACCTACGGAATGCTCGGCGACGGCAAGACGGCCGTGATCGAGATGGCCGCCGCGTCGGGCCTCGTGCTCGTCCCACCCGCTCAACGCGACCCGATGATCGCCACCACCCGCGGAACAGGAGAGCTGCTGCTGCACGCGATCGCGGCGGGCGCGACAAACGTCATCCTCGGGATCGGCGGCAGCGCGACGAACGACGGTGGGGCCGGTTTGGCGCAGGCCCTCGGCTACCGATTGCTCGATCGACAAGGAAACGACCTTACCCCCGGGGGCGGTCCGCTCGCCGACCTGGATCGGATCGACGCCTCCAAGGTCTCGCCCCTTCTGAAGTCCGTAAGCGTGCGGGTCGCCTGCGACGTGGACAACCCCCTCTACGGCGAACGAGGCGCCTCGGCTGTCTTCGGTCCACAAAAAGGGGCGACCCCGGAAATGGTGGCGACCCTCGACCACAACCTGGCCCATTTCGCTCGACTCATCGAGCGCGACCTGGGCCTGAGCGTGGGCGCCTTACCCGGGGCCGGGGCCGCGGGTGGGCTGGGCGCTGGACTCGTCGCCTTCGCGGCCGGCACGTTGGGACCAGGCATCGACCTCGTCATCGACGCGGTCGGCCTGGAAAAGAGGCTCCAAGGCGCATCAATGTGCATGACCGGAGAGGGGGCCCTCGACGCCTCCAGCGCCGGTGGAAAAACGGCCGTCGGCGTGGCACGCGTGGCCAAGCGGCTGGGTGTCCCCACGATCGCGCTCGTCGGTTCGATCGGGACCGGCGCTTCGGCGGTCCTTTCTCAAGGTCTTTGTGCGTATTTCAGCATTTGCTCGGGACCAATGACCTTGGATGAGTCGATGGGCTGCGCCGCCTCGCTGTTGGAAGGATGCGCCGAGCAAGTGACGCGGGCCTTTCTCGCGGGTCGAGGCCCCCATGCGACCTGAAAAGCCAGGCGAATTCGACCTCATCGCGGGATTGCGTCGCCGGGCCAAGGCCCACCCGCGCGTTCCCCTGGGCATCGGCGACGACTGCGCCTTGATCGCCCCATCGCCCGGTCATGAGGTCCTCGTCACCACAGACATGCTCTTGGATGGCCGCCACTTTCGGCTTCAGGAACACGGTCTGGCGAACATCGGTCACAAAGCGCTCGCCGTGAACCTCTCCGACATCGCCGCGATGGCCGGAACACCGATCGCCGCGTTCGTGGCCGTCGCCTTGCCGCGCGACCGCGCTGTCGAGGTTGCCGAAGGTCTCGAAGAGGGCATGAGGCCCCTCGCCGATCGCTTCGCCGTGTCCTTGGCCGGGGGCGACACCAACGCATGGGACGGCCCACTCGTGGTCTGTGTCACCTTGATCGGCGAAGTCGAAAGGACACGGGCCGCGCGGCGCTCGGGTGCGCGACCGGGCGACGTCGTCCTCGTCACGGGCCCCTTGGGCGGCAGCATTTTGGGCCGCCACCTGCGACCCGAGCCTCGAATCATCGAAGCCCAACGACTCGCCCAGGCCTCGACCATCCACGCCATGATCGACATCTCCGACGGCCTGGCCGCCGACCTGGGACACGTCCTCGAAGAAAGCGGCGGACTCGGGGCCATCCTCGAAGAAGAGCACATACCCATTCATGACGACGCCTTCACGCTCACCGATCGCGACGGTCCCATCGGTCGCGCGATGCAGTCCCTGTTCATCGACTCGCGCTGAGCCCGGCCCCCGCAACCTCGTCGGCCGGGTCGAGCGGGACACCGAGCGCGAGGATCGACCACACCGCCTCGAACGCGTGGACCTGGTCCGGGCCGAACGGCGGCTCGATGTCCTCCACGTCGTGCCCGAGCGATGAGAGCAGCCGGGACGCGTCGTCGTAGACCGCGAGGACGACGGGGTCGATCTCGTCAGCAGGCACGTCGAGAGTGACCGCGACGGCGTGCGCGAGCTGTTCGTGGGCGTCTCCTACGACGAACGGTCCCTCGTCGTCTTCCACCCCGGCGCCGGCGACGCCGACCGGCCGGTGGACGAGTTCAAATTCGGCGGGGGAAGCGACGTCGAGGCGCTGTGCGAGGTGCCGCTGCCGGGCGGCGGACACGGCATCTGCGCGTCGTTCGGGCCGTGGCGCGGCTGGCGGCTCTGGACCGCGTCGTGGGACGGCCGCGCGGGGAAATTCCACGA
>CALLYK010000460.1 GCA_937858365.1 uncultured Isosphaeraceae bacterium
GAGGCCGGGGAGTGGGACGTCTCTGAGGGCCCAACCGTCCAAGTCGAAGACGCGGACGAGCGACCGGGCGTCTTGAAGATAAGTAGCGATCAGGCGGTCCCCCACCATGTTCGCGTTCTGCAAGGCCGACGTGGACTCGGCCACGATCGTTCGCCAAGATTCGGGGGCGGGTTGATTCACGTTGATCGCGATGACGCGGCCGAGCGGCGCGTCCTTGTCGGTCTCGAAGTAAAACCAGGGGCCGACGTTGTCTATGAACTGGTATTTCGCGTCGAACGACCCGACGAGTTCAAACGGACGCATCGCCGGGGCGCTCAGGTCTTGGTAATAGACTTTCACCTTCGGGGCCGAACTCTTGCGGACCGTGATGACGAGGTAACGGCCGTCGTCCGTAACGGTCGCCTGGAACATCCAGTTCTTCTCAGAGGGGTTTTCGAAGACGAGGCGATCGCCCAACTGAGGCTTGCCGAGCTCGTGATAGTAGAGTTTCTGGAAGTAGTTCGAACCCTTCAGGTCGGCCCCTGGTTGGGGCTCGGGGAAGCGGGCGTAGTAGAAGCCTTTGCCGTCTTTGGTCCAGGCGGCCCCTGAGAATTTGCTCCATTTCACGAGGTCGTCGAGGTCCCGGCCCGTGGCGACGTCGCGCACACGCCAGGTTTGCCAGTCGGAACCACCGTCAGCCACGGAGTAGGCGACGAATCGGCCATCGTCGCTGACCGACGTGCCCCCGAGGGCGACCGTGCCGTCGGCCGAGAGGGTGTTGGGGTCAATCAGGACCCGACCGGCCTCCGCAAGCGAGTTCGCCACGAAGAGAACGCTCTGATTTTGCAAACCTGTGTTATAGCTATAAAAATACTGCTTTCCTTCACGTCTTGGAGTGGTGAACTTCTCGTAGTTCCAGAGTTTGGTCAATCGTTCCTTGAGGGGCCCGCGAGCGGCGATGCCCTCGAGATAGGCGAACGTGATCTTGTTTTCGGCCTCGACCCACGCCTTGGTCGCCGCGGCGTTGTCGTCTTCCAGCGGACGGAACGGGTCGGCCACCTTCGTCCCATGAAGGTCTTCGATGACGTCGGCACGAGGTGCGGGTGGATACTCGAAGGCCCCTCGACGCTGCGCCCAGGCCAGGTTGGGCAACAAAAGCAGGCCCAGTAGGGCCAGATGATGGAGTGGTCTCACAAGTGGTCTCCCTGGCGACTTTGGGCCGGTGGGGAACGGCCCGGTCCTCATCGCGCATGTTGGTGGTTGTTGGTCAAGTGCGAATCTTGAAGGGCCTTCAGCGTCGCTGGTCCTTAATGTAGTGCCTGCCTTGACCAACGACAACGGGACCTCCCCCGTTGCGATCAAGGCGCCCTTTCCGCAAAATCAAGTCCCTCGCCACAAACCTCGTGACCACGGGCCCCACGATGCTCAGCCTCATCCCCCTGTTTGCCGGTCTCCTTCTCACCGACGATCGCCCGCCCGTGTCCGAACGCGCACAGCGCGTTCATCAGGCCGGTATGCTCTTCGACGGACACAACGACCTACCCTGGGAACTCAGGCGCCGCGGCGATGTTGCGTTCACCAAGTTTGACCTGTCCCAGCGCCTCTCGGACGGCCAAACGGACGTGCCTCGCATTCGGGCGGGTGGCCTGAAGGCCCAATTTTGGTCGGTTTACATTCCGAGCGAGCACCCCGACCCAGCCCGGACCGTGGTGCAGCAGATCGACATCGTCCATCGGATGATCGAGAAGTACCCCGAGACGTTCGCCTTGGCGCTCACGGCCC
>CALLYK010000461.1 GCA_937858365.1 uncultured Isosphaeraceae bacterium
TTCGAAGCGCTGGTGCGCGAACTTGTTCACGAAGACCGAGAGCGGCACGCCGTATTGCAGACCCATCGACACCAACGTGCCAATGGTGTCCATCAGACCGCCGATGGTCGAGCCTTCTTTGGCCATCGTGATGAAGAGTTCGCCGGGACGACCGTCGTCGAAGAAGCCGACCGTGACGTAACCCTCGTGGCCCTGGATGTCGAACTTGTGTGTCAAACTGCGCCGGGTGTTGGGCAAACGCTCGCGACGCGGTTGTGGCGGGGCGACCACGCTAGGAACGGGAGCGGGGGTTGGTGTCGGTCCGGCGACGACCACTGGCGCTGGGATTGGAGTCGGCGTCGGCGTGGCCGACTTGTCGCGCTCCTTTTGCTCCTCACTCGACGTGCTGACGGGTTGACTTTCCTTGGAGCCGTCGCGATAGATGGCGACCGCCTTCAGGCCGAGTTTCCAGCCTTCGAGGTAGGCCTCGCGGACGTCGGCGATGGTCGATTCGCGTGGCATGTTGATCGTCTTGGAGATCGCCCCTGAGAGGAACGGCTGCGCGGCGGCCATCATCCGAACGTGCCCTTGCCAGGCGATGGACCGGCCGCCCCGCGCGGGCGGGAAGGCGCAGTCGAAGACGGGCAAATGCTCGTCGCGCAGGCCGGGGGCCCCTTCGATCGTGTCGTGCGCGTCGATGTGGTCGAGCACGCCACGAATGGTCGGGTCGTCGTAGCCGAGCTTGCCCAGGGCCATCGGGACCGTCTGGTTGACGATCTTCAACATGCCGCCGCCGGCCAGGCTCTTGTATTTGACCAAGGCGATGTCGGGCTCGATACCGGTTGTGTCACAATCCATCATAAAAGCAATCGTCCCGGTCGGGGCGAGCACCGTGACCTGACTGTTGCGATAGCCGTGGCGACGCCCCAGGGAGAGGCACTCCTCCCAGACGGCGCGGGCCTCGTCAAGCAACTCACCCGGACAGGACGGGTCGATCCTCTCGACAGCGTCGCGGTGCATCTCCATGACACGGAGCATTGGCTCGCGATTCAGGGCGAAACCCTCGAAGGGCCCGAGATTGGCCGCGTGTTCGGCCGAAGTGCGATAGGCCTCGCCGTGCATGATCGCCGTGAGGGCCCCGGCGAGGGCGCGTCCCTCGTCGGAGTCGTACGGTCGGCCGGCCGCCATGATGAGCGCGCCGAGGTTGGCGTATCCCAGACCCAACGGCCGGAACTTGTGGCTGTTCTCGGCGATCCGCTTGGTGGGATAGCTCGCATGGTCCACCAGGATTTCCTGGGCCGTGATGAAGACGCGACACGCGGCGCGATACCGCTTCACGTCGAACGAACCGTCGTCCCGGCGGAACTTCATCAAATTCACAGATGCCAAATTGCAAGCGCTGTCGTCTAAGAACATGTATTCGCTACAAGGGTTACTGCTGTTGATGGGTGCGGTGTTTGGGCAGGTGTGCCAACGTTGGATCGTGTCTTCATATTGCATCCCTGGGTCGCCGCAGAGCCAGGTCCCCTCGGCGATCTTGTCAAGGAGGGTGCCGGCGTTGTGGGTGCCCATCGGCTTGCCGGTCGTGACCGAGCGGGTGGTCCATTCCTCGCCGTTGATTGCCGCGCGAAGGAAGGCGTCGGTGGCTCGAACCGACAGGTTCGCGTTCTGGAAGAGGACCGACGAATAGGCCTCGCCGTTGAAGTTGGCCTCGTAGCCTTGGCGGATGAGGGCCTGGGCCTTGCCTTCCTCCTTGGTCTTGCACTCGATGAAGTCGAGGATGTCGGGGTGCCAGACCTTGAGGGTTTGCATCTTGGCCGCGCGGCGGGTCTTGCCGCCCGACTTCACGACGCTGGCGATCGCATCGTAAACGCGCATGAAGCTCACCGGGCCACTCGGCTTACCGCCACCCGAGAGCTTCTCCTTGCTCGACCGCAGAGTGGAAAGGTCGGTGCCGGTCCCCGAGCCGAACTTGAAGAGCATCGCCTCGGAGCGGGCCAGCTCCATGATCCCTTCCATGTTGTCGCCGACCGACTGGATGAAGCAGGCCGATCCCTGGGGATATTTATAGGCCCCATCGGCCTGGGCGACCGTGCGCGTTTCCTCGTCCCAGCGCCAGTTGTTGGCGGGCCCTTCGATGCCGTACTGGTGGAAGAGACCCACGTTGAACCAGACGGGCGAGTTGAACGAGCCATACTGGTTCAGGCAGAGGGCGGTCAGTTCGTCGTAAAAGCGTTCGCCGTCGGCCTCGGAGGCGAAGTAGCCGTCGGCTTTGCCCCAGTCGGCGATCGTCCGCGCCACGCGGTTGATGAGCTGGCGCACGCTCGACTCACGACCGCCGGAGGCCGGGTCCGTGCCGTGGCTGATGTCGCCGTAGAAATACTTGCTGACCACCACATTGGTCGCGAGTTGGGTCCAGGAGGCGGGAATCTCGCAGTTGGTCTGCTCGAAGATCACGCGCCCGCGTTCGTCCTTGATCGCGGCCGTCCTCGACTCCCAGGCGACCTGGTCGAACGGGCTGACTCCTTCCGTACTGAAGATGCGAGGGACCACCATCCCTTTGCGCGCTCCGACCGCCTTTGTCCCCTTACCATCGTCCAGCACCGCCGTCGCTCGCTCAGTTGCCGTGGCCATGAAAGTCCTCCGCGTGGTCCCGCCATTCCCATCGATTATCTGTTCCTGTGTATACCATACGCGATGGGCCCGTGCAACAAGCCCCCGGGTCCAAGCGACGAATTCCGCCGCACGACGACTGCGTACGATACTTCACGCGATCGGGTCACATCCTGTCTGGTCCATACCATAACCAGCGGCGGTCCGATCGGGCAGGCATCTTGAAGAAAATGTGTGAGATGGAGGTCCCCGGGCGAGGATTGCGGGACTGTGGAGGACCAGGCAAGATCGACGTTCGATGGTCGATGGTGATGAAATAGGCCGCGAAGGCCGGGTCCGGACTTTCGGCGCCTTGGCGATCCTCGTTATGATCGTTTCGCTCTGAGGCAAGGAGGTCCTTGTCGCTGGAGGACAGGCCATGACCACGCCTGAGACCTCGTGCAGTCTGCTGGAACGCGCTCGGGACCCTGCGGACGCACTGACCTGGCGCCGCTTGCATCAAATCTATGCCCCTCTCTTGCGCCGCTGGGTGTCGTCCTACGTGGCCCGACCGGACGAAGTGGACGATTTGGTGCAGGACGTTTTCGCGGTGCTGGCGCGTGAGTTGCCCCATTTCGAGCGTGCCGGCCACATCGGCTCGTTTCGCGGTTGGCTGCGCTCGATCACGGTGAATCGCGTGCGGGCCTACTGGCACGCGCGGGCCCATCGACCGGTCGCGATCGGCGGCGAGGACTTCTGGGGGAAGTTGGAGCAACTTGAGGCCCCCGATAGCACTCTGGCCCGCTCTTGGGACGAGGAGCACGACCGCCACGTTTTGGCGACGCTTATGGACACGGTGCGCATGGAGTTCCACTCCTCGACGTGGTGGGCCTTCGAGGGGACGGTCGTGCAGGGCCGGCCCAACGCCGAGGTCGCGGCCGAGCTCGGCTTGTCGCTGAACGCGGTGCTCGTCGCCAAGAGTCGCGTGCTCAAGCGGTTGCGTCAGAAGGCCGAGGGGCTGGTGGACTGATTCTGGGCCTTTTTTCCCAATCCGTGAAAGGTCTGGCCCCCAGCGCCACTTCTCTATTAAGGGCCCGATGAAGCGTCGGGCCCCCGCCCCGGGCCCGACGCCCAACCAAACTCCAAGGGAGGGCCGCGATGGACCCGTCCCTGGCCTCGGCTCATCCCAGTGTCGAGCAGCTTCGTCGTTTCGTTCATGGGTCGTTGGCGAGTCGCGAGATGGAGAAGGTTGCCGATCATCTCCTCCTGTGCGACGTTTGTTGCCATGCGGCGCTCGCGGTGCCCGACGATCGGCTCGTCGGCCTCTTGAGGCGCGGGCCCGTCCTCACGGCGGAAAGGTGCCGGACCGGGAGTTGTCCTCCATGAGACCTTGCTCGAGACGTTCTTTCGGGTTGGCCTTGCTGGGGGCCCTGGCCGCCGGATGCGGGGAGGACGAGCGTCCCGCGGCGGTGATCAAGAAGGGGGACCAAAGCAGTCGCCCGGACATGAACGGGAAGGAAGAGGCGGAGATCAAAGCGCGCAAGAGGTCCAAACAGGGCAAGTCGCGGGGTTGATTTCGACATTTCCATCGGACCATTCGTGTCCGGAGGGTTTCTCATGAGACGAACACGTCGCGGTTTCTCGTTGATCGAATTGCTGGTCGTCATCTCCATCATCGGGGTCCTGATCGCGCTTCTGCTGCCGGCCGTGCAGCAAGCACGCGAGGCGGCGCGGCGCGTCCAATGCACCAACAACCTCAAGCAGGTCGCCCTGGCGACTTTGAGTTACGCCGAGACCCACGGCACACTGCCCCTGGGCAGCCTTGGCCAGCAAGGCTACTCGTCGGGGAGCTTCTTCCTCGGCATCCTGCCCTTCCTGGAGCAGAAGGTGGTGTACGACATCATGAACTTCGACGTGAATTACGGCGAGACGCAGAACGTCACGGTCTCGAATTGCCGACCAAGCGTCCTGGTTTGTCCCAGCGACCCGGCCGCCTTCGGTTTCGTCGTCATCGACGGCGCCTTCTCGTTCGAGTTGAGCACGCTCCCCGCCCGGGTCCGCTACACCAGCTACGCGGGAAGCACGGGGACCTTTTATCAGTACAGCCGGCTGCCCGAGCGATTGTACCAGCAGAACGGCCTGATTCTCCATCGACTCACCGTCGGGCTGGCCGAGATCACCGACGGCACGAGCAACACGTTCCTCCTGGGTGAGCGGGCCCACACCAAGCTGGCCGAGCCCTGGCGCACCGAGTGGCACTGGTGGTCGTCCGGCTACCATGGCGACACCCTCTTCGACACGCTTTACCCGCTGAACCCGTTCCAGAAGCTGCCCAACATCGCGGCCGATTTCGACGTGCCGGCCCATGTCAGCGCGGCGTCGAGCATGCATCCCGGCGGGGCCCAGTTCGCCATGGCCGACGGCTCGGTGCGCTCGGTGGCCGACGGCATCGACAGTTGGAAGAACGACCCGCAAACCGGCCTGCCCACGGGGATCACGTTCTCGGCCGGGGTGTTTCAGGTCGGCCCGAGGGCCCGTTTCGGGGTCTATCAGGCCCTCTCGACCCGCGCGGGGAACGAGATCGTGCCGTAAAGAGCGACTCACCCTTTGCGGTTCCGTCGGACAGGCGCTCACTCCTGTCCGATCTCCAAGTCCAGGGTTGAACCGCCTCGGGCCGCTCGCGACAATGATTGAAAGAAACGCCCCTTGGAGGAGGGACCGGCATGAGCACGGCCACCGCGAGCCCGATCACTCCCGAACACTTGTGGACCATCGAGGAGTACGCCGCGCGACCCCCTTCGGGCAAGCCCGAGGAACTTGTTCGCGGGAGGATCGTCACCTTGTGTCAACCCACGCGCCGACATGGGCAAATCTGTTACAAGACGGTCCGCGTCCTTGGGGACTTCGTGGAGGAACGGGACCTCGGCCACGTCCTGAGCAACGATTCGGCGGTGATTACTCGTCGCGACCCCGACACCGTTCGCGGCGCGGACGTCGCCTTCTACAGCTACGCCCGATTGCCCAAAGGGCCCCTGCCCGCGACCTATGGTCCCGAGGTCCCCGAGTTGGTGATCGAGGTCCTCTCGCCCCACGATCGCTTGCCGCGGGTCTTGACGAAGGCCGCCGAGTATCTGGAAGCCGGCGTCCTCATCGTGGTGGTCCTCGACGACGAGCGTCGCGCGGCCCACCTCTTCGGCGCGGACGGGACGATCCGACTCTTCAACGCCGAGGACGACCTGGTCCTTACCGGGGTGCTGGAGGGCTTCCGCTGCCGCGTCGGCCGGTTCTTCGAGTAGTCGGCGTCGCCGCTTCATGGGGAACGCTGCGTGCGACCCGGACCGCGAATCGGGGCCGACCAGGTCCGCGGGCTTTCGCGAGGGTATCGCTCGACGAAGGGGGGCCGGGTTGACTCCCAGATCCGTACCGAGCGGTCGGTCCCGCCGGCCGTGACCAGACGGGTGCCCGCCGCGTCGAAGGCCAGCGAAGAGATCGGTGCTTCGTGACCGGGCAGGTCCAGGACTTGCCGACCGGTCTCCACGTCCCAGAGGCGGACGACCCGGTCTTGCCCGCCCGTCGCCAGGCGCGTCTGACCGAGACCGCAGAAGGCCAGCGTAAAGACCTCCTGAGTTTCCTCCATCGCGATCGTGACCATGAGGCGGCCCCGGGAGTCCCAGATGCGGACCGCGCGATCGGGGTCGGACCCCGCCGTCGCCAAAAGGCGGCCGTCGGGCGAGATCGCCAGGGCCCGGACGACCGACTCGTGCGACCGCCAGGAGCGGACCCGGCGGCCCCGTTCAGGGTCCCAGACGTGGACCAGGCCGTCGCCCCCCGCGGACACGAGTTGACCCGTGCGGTCGAAGGCCAGGCCGAGGATGATACCTCCTCCTCGAAGGTCCCTCAGGCGCTCGCCGGTCGCCGGGTCACGGACCAGGATTCGTCCATCGGCCCCGGCTGAGGCGAGCAGGCGGCTGTCTTCGCGGAACGCGACCGCGTGGATGGGGCCCTCATGTTCGACCCGCTCCGGGAAGGCGAGTCGTCGTGTCGCCGTCTCCCAAACCTGGAGCGTGCCCCCGTCGGTCCCCGTCGCGAGCAGGTGACCGTTCGGCGCGAACGCCAGGCCCTCGACGACTTCCTCGGGCCCTCGCAAAAGGTCCACGCGTTCGCCGGGCCCGACAAGTTCCACGACTCCGTCGTCGCGGCCGATCGCCAGGACTTGGGCACTCCCGGAGTAAGCCACCGCGCGGGGGTTGGCGTCGACCTGAAGCACGGTCGCGATCGGTCGGCCAACCGTGGTGCGCCACACACACACCAGGCCGTCCTGGTCGATTGTGACAAGGTGTCGGCCGTCCGGCGAATAGGCCAGGCGTGGCGTGATCGCTTGGTGGGCCGTCAAGACATACAACGGGACCCGGGCCCGCAAGTCCCAGTAACGTACCAGGTGTCGACCTCGCCCAAGTCCAGGACCGCTCACGTCCCGCTCGTGCCATTTTCGGCCGCGGCAACTGGCGACTCGGACGTCTTCGGATGGCTCCAACAACGAGTCCGAGTAGAAACCGTCATCCCAATACTGGGAGCGCCGGAGGCGGTCTTCCAGGACGATCCCGGAGGATCGACCGTCCCGAAGGTCCCAGAGGTCCCCGCCCCCGAGGACCTTGTTGCTGCCGATCAACCGCTTCCCTTGGTGTCCGTAGCTGAGCGTCACTCCCCCGAGGTTTGGCTGGGAAGTCCGGACCTCACCGCTTTCCGGGTCCCGAAGTTGGACCCCTTCGAATTGGCCGGTGGCGACCTCGGAACCGTCCGGCGCGAACGCGACCCGCTGGGTCGCGCCGCTGGGCGTTTCTCGCCGCCAAAGTTCTCGGCCGTCGGCGAGGGCCCAGGCGACGACTTCCCCGGGGCGCTCGTTGATCGCCCCGTACTTGAGGTCGTCGGGGGGCCCCTCGGGATAGCGAAGGCCGCCACCGACCACGACCATGCCGCCGCCGGGATGAAAGGCGACGCTGTTGGCCTGGTCCCTCACCTTGCCGAGTTCGGCGAGACGCCGACCGGTGGCCACGTCCCAGAGGCGGGCCCGACCGTCGCCGCTCGCCGTCGCGAGCGACCGGCCGTCCGGACTAAAGGCCAGGTCGAAGATGGGGCCGTCCTCCACGAGAAACTCGACCAGGCGTTCGCCGGTCGCCAGGTCCCAGAGCATCACCGGCGCGGGGGCCACTTCGACCCGATCGCCGTCGTCGCGACCGTGTCCCGTGGCGATCAAGCGGCCGTCGGGACTCACCGCCACCGACGCGACTGGGATCCCGCTCCGCCACTGCTTGGTCAGATGCATGAATCCGAGGCGAAAAAGGTAGGGCCACTCGAAACCGCGGAGACCTTCCTTCTGGCCCTCGAGGGTCAAGAGGGCCGATGGCAGGTCCCCCGCCTCGATCGCTCGCCGGGCGGAGCTGATGTTGGCATTGTAGGCGTTCTTCTCCGCCAAACGCAGGGCCTCGCCGAGCTGCACGTTGAACCAGAGCACGACCCCCACGAACCCCGCGAGGGCCGCGGCGAGCACGCCGACGAGGGCCGCGATGGCCGGTCGGCGCCTGGTCCACTTCCAGAAGCGTTCCCAAGTCCTGACTGGTCGGGCCTTGGTGGGCTCGCGACGCAGCCAACGTTCCAGGTCTTCGGCGAGTTCCTCGGCCGAGCCGTAACGGTCTTTCGCCTTCTTCTGCAGGGCCTTCAGGCAGATGGCTTCCAGGTCGCGATCGATCACCTTGTTCAACGCGCCCGGCCGAGGCGGGTCGCGGTCCGGGTCGAGGACCAGCCGCAAGACCTCGGCGACCGAGTCGGCCACGTAGGGGGCGCGTCCCGTCAGGCACTCGAAGAGTGTCGCCCCCAGACTGTAAACGTCGGCGGCCGTGGTCAGCGATTTCACTTCGCCTCGCGCTTGCTCGGCGGGCATGTAAGCGGCCGTCCCCATCACGGCCCCGGAGAGCGTGTCATAGGTCGCGCCGCTCTCCTGAAACCGCTTCGCCAGGCCGAAATCGACGACGAAAGGCTCGCGCTCCTCATCAAGGAGGATGTTCGAGGGTTTCAGGTCGCGGTGCAGGATCGCGCGTTGATGGGCGTAATGCACGGCGCGGGCCACCTTGACCATCAGGGTCGCGGCCGCGCGCGGGTCGCCCTTCAAACGGGCGACGTGCTTCGACAGATTGCCCCCCTCCAGGAGCTTCATGCTGAAGAAGGGCTGGTCGTTTTCCTGGCCGACCTCGTAGATCGGCACGATATGGGGATGATCCAGGTCGGCGATCGCCTGGGCCTCGGTGCGAAAGCGGCGCAGGTCCTCGGGCCCGGCGAAAGCGGCGTCACGGATGAGCTTCAGGGCCACCAGGCGATTGAGGCGACCCTGTCTGGCCTTCCAGACGACCCCCATCCCGCCCCGCGCGATCTCCTCAAGCAACTCGTAGTCGCCCAGCAGACGACGGCCGGGCCCCTTACTTTCGACGGCCGTTTCGGAAGGACCGCTCTTGGCGGCGGTGGTGTCTCCGGAGAAGGCGACGGTCTCGTCGTCGAACCGCGCGGTGACGTCGGCGGCCCCGGCCGATAAGGCCGGCTCGCGAGACGCTTCCGGGACGGTTTGGTCGGGTTCGGGGGTCTTCTCACCCATCGCCGGCGTCTCCCGCCAATAGGGCGCGACGCTCAGGTCTCTCCACCCGATCGAGTATATGGGGACCCCCCCGGCCGGCTCAACGGAGGTCCGTGGGACCTTCTTGTGGACTTGAGACCGACATCTCAAACCCGGGAAGACGAGCGGCCCGCGATCGATGCGCGGGCCTTGCGAACGGAAGGCCCCGATCCGAGACCAAAGCTCAGGCGGGCATGACGATGCTCTTGATTCGCACGACGCTGTAGGTTTGCCGGTGGCCGCGGCGGCGGCGGGCGTTCTTGCGCCGGCGGAACTTCTGGATCAAAATCTTGCGACCGCGGTAGGTCCGA
>CALLYK010000462.1 GCA_937858365.1 uncultured Isosphaeraceae bacterium
CAGGCTTGGCCGCTTGGCTGACGAATGCGGGTGGCGTGGTGGTCGGCGTCTTGACCCCTGGCATGCTGATCGGCGCCTTGGCGGCCGGCGCGGGTGCGGCGGGAGCCGGGGCGATTGGCGTTGGCACCGGAGCGACGTGTCCGTTGACGTACGGTGCGGGGGCCGGCGCGACGGGTGCGCTGATTGGTGCCGGGGCGTATGTCGGCGGAGCGATTGAGACCGACGCGGTTGGCGCTGGTCCCTTCCCGAGGCAGAGGGCCAGGAGCCTCTCTTGTGTATCGAGGAATCTTTCCATCAAGACCTGTTGTGTCTGCTGGAACTCGAGGAACATCCGCGTCGAGGTCTGCAGCTCCATGAAGAGGTCCACGCCGCCGGCTGGGGGCGCTCCATTGGGGGTACCATTGGCTTCCGGAGAAGACGTCTGATAAGGCGTCATAGCAGGAGATTTCCTCATTTGCGTCCTTGGAAAGGGACGTGGTTGCGTTCTCGATTGTTGTGATAGCGACCTCGATAGAGGTCGCGTGAGCGAACGACTCAAACCCTTCAAACCTTCTTGGCGTCCAAGCCGATGATATGCCGACCCTTCTCCATTTCGGGCCGGAGGCGAATGTGTCATTGGCGCCGTCGCGAGTGGACTGGCTGCCGTCATGGGCATCGCTTTGGGCGCGGCGGCCAACAATTCTGCTGGGACGGCCGGCTTGGAAGCGACCACCGGTGTTTCTTTGAACTCGGCCGAGAGCGAAGAGACGACAGCCGGTTCGATCGATTCCGGCCGAGCGGGCGCTTGCCGAGCACTCTCCGATCTTACCTCACCCGCTTTGCCGATGAGACCGATTATATCGGAGGAAACCGGAACATCCTTCTGCTTTTGTGAGGAAAAGGCGGGTTCAGCCTTGGTCGGTCCGAGAATCCAGTCCGATTTCTTCGGAATGGTTCTCTGATCGAGATTGTTCAGGAATTCTTTGACCCCCATTGGGGTGAGTCCACGGCCGGCGAACCAGGGGCTGGTTTCGACCGGTAAGCCGACGACGAAGGCACGTGCCAGGGCATGGCCGAGTTGGGTCCAGCCGTCGCGGCCGGGGATGTCGATCGCCATGGTGACGATCGGTTGGTCTTTGAGGATGCGCTGCGTCAGTTCGGTGAGGACTTTTCCAGGCCCACATTCGATGAAGACACGAGCGCCATCGGCATGGAGCTGACGAATCTCTTCTTCGAAGTGGACTGGCTCGGAGAAATGCCTGGTCAACAGGTCGCGGATCTCATCGGCATGATCGGAGTGCCGTTGGCCGGTGGTGTTGCTGTAGACCGGGCGAGTAGGCCGGCGGAAGCTCGCTTTCGCGAAATGCTCGGCCATGGCATGCGAGCCCGCCTCGAGCAAAGGCGTGTGGAATGGCGCAGAGACCGGGATCCTCTTGGCCCGGATACCCTTGGCGTTGATGAATTCGACGGCCTTATCGATGTGTGTCTCGGCGGCGGCGATGATCGTTTGATCGGGGGCGTTCATGTTAGCCAAGTAGACGGGGAGCCCCGCCTCTTTGATGAGGTCGGTGACGGCCTGGGCGTTGGCCTGGACGGCGGCCATGCCCCCGGGCGAGTCGGCGGCGATGTCTGCACAGACCTGTCCACGCATGGCCGACAGCCAAAGGAGTTCATCGCGCTGGAGGACGCCGGCTGCGTAGAGGGCAACATGCTCACCGTAGCTGTGTCCCGCGACCATTCCTGGGGTGATGCCGAAGCGAGCGAGAAGGTCGGTCGCCACCAGCTCCATCGCACCGAGAGCCGGCTGGGCTACTCGGGTATTGCTGAGGGCCTTGAAAGCCTGTTGTTCTTCCTGCTCAGTGAAGGTTGGAGGGGGGAAGATGTATCTTGAGAGAGGGGCGGGGAGGAACTCTGCCAAGGCTTGATTAGCAGAGGAGAGGATGTCCTGCATATCGGGGATTCCGATCAGCAGATCCTTCATCATGTTGAGGTATTGCGATCCCTGACCGGGATAGAGGAAGCAGACTTCCGCCGTGTTGGCGGGCTTGGCTTCTGAGTAGAAGATGCCAGTCGGGTCGACGAATTCGGACTTATCTGCGAGTTGAGTTCGCGCTCGCTCGATCTTCTTCAGGAATTCCGCCGCGCTGGCGGCGACGATCGCCAATCGGCAGGTTCGGGTCGAGGAGCCAGCCCCTTGTTCGTCGTTATTGATTGATGCGGCCAGGCCGGCCCATTCTTGGATCGAGCGAGACCCAATCGCCTGGGCGATCGAGTCGAGCGTGGCGAGGATCTCTTGTTTAGAGTCGCGAGCGATGGTGATGAGTTCCGCCGACCGGGGGCTGAAGCTGACGTTGGCATCGGGCCGGTAGTTGCCGGTGTATTCTTCAAGGACGACATGGAAGTTGGTACCGCCAAAACCGAAGGCGCTGACGCCGGCTCGGCGCGGATGCTCCCCCATATCTTCAATCCAAGGGCGGGTCTTGGAATTGATGTAGAAGGGGCTCTCGGCGAAGTTGAATCGGGTCGTTGGTTTCTCGACGCCAATCGTCGGGGGCAAGACGCGGTGCTTGAGAGCCAGTGCCGTCTTGATCATGCTGGCCATGCCGGCAACGGTCTTGGTATGGCCGATCATCGACTTGACGCTGCCGACGGCGGCAAACCGTTTGGTGTCGGTGCGCGAGCCAAAGACTTCGGAGAGAGTGGTGATCTCGGCACTATCGCCGACGATGGTGCCGGTCCCGTGAGCTTCGATGAGCGAAACGGTCGTCGGGCAGATTTCGGCGTCGTCGTAGGCCCGTTCGACCGCTTTGATTTGGCCGGGAGGATAGGGGGCGGTGAGGCTTTTGTTCTTGCCGTCGCTTGAGCTTCCGATTCCCTTGATGACGGCGTAGATCTTGTCGCCGTCGCGCTCGGCGTCGCGAAGCCGTTTGAGGATGACGACGCCGATACCTTCTCCCAGGCCGATGCCGTCGCCCGACTCGTCGAAGGGTCGGGAGCGTCCGCCAGGCGAGAGGGCGTGCGTTTTGGAGAAGCTCATGTAGCACATGGGATTATTGGTGGCGTCGGCGCCGCCGACGATGACCATATCCGATGTTCCGCTTCGTAGCTGTTCGATGGCGGCGTGAAACGCGGCGAGGGCGGCGGCGCAGGCGGCGTCGACGGTGTAGTTGGGGCCGTTGACGTTCATCTCTCGGGCGATTCGGCCGGCGACGACATTCATCAGGAAGCCGGGAAACGAATCCTCGGTCCATTCCGGCAAGAGTTCGTTGAGTTGGTTTTCGATTGCCTCGCGAGCTTCCTTGGTGAGATTCTTCACCTGCGGAAGGTATTGCCGCATCATCGTGCGGAAGGCGTAAGCGGAGCCTTGCTCGTGCGAGCCGGCGCAGGCGAAGAGGACGCCGGTCCGTTCCCGTGGGAATTCGCGTTTATCGTAGCCGGCATCCTGCATGGCGCGGGCAGCGACTTCGAGGGAGAGGATCTGTAGGGGCTCGATCGCCTTGAGGGCGGCAGGGGGGACGCGCCATTTCATGGGGTCAAAGATCATGTTCCCAAGGAATCCGCCCCACTTCGAATAGACCCGATCTCGCGCCAATCGATCTGCATCGTAGAAGACGTTTGGATCCCAACGATCCGGGGAAACTTCTTCGACGGCGTCGACCGCGTTGCAGATATTCTCCCAGTATTTCCGAAGGTCGTCGGCTTTGGGGAACATGCAAGCCATGCCGACGATCGCGATGTCTTCGGACTTCGTCTTCTTCGCTCGGGGCTCGGGATGCCACGGGAGCCGCGAAGCGGCCAATTGTTCGAGAAGGACGACACTTTCCTGCGAGACTTCTTCGTGAAGCTGCGCCAAAGCCACCGATTGGTGCCGAAGAACGGCGAGATCGCCGACACGGAAAAGGCCCTGTTTGGTGATCGTTTCGGGAGAGGCGGGTTTGCCCGCGATGGTGCCGCGAGCCGCCAGGGTCAAACGTTCGCCGGCCCATTGGGTCAACTCTCGTTCAATGGCTGATGCCGGTTCCGTTCGGCGAATCAGCTCGGTTCGGCGAGTGGCGAACTCGTCGACGAACGGGGACGGGACGCATCGGATGGTCGATTCACCGCCGGTATGCAAGTGGGCGATTTGCCGGCTTTGGAGGATCGCCTGGTGATATTGCTTGGTGATGATTCCGGTCGAGACGGATTCAGGAGTGAAGAAGTAAGCGCTGCCGAGCTGGACGCCGACGCGGATGCCCCGAGCGGTGAGGGGGGCGGCGGCGGCGGCGGTCATGGCCGAGCTGAGCGAATCGTGGATGGCCCCGCCGAAGACGACATGGACATCTTCGGGCCGGGCAAGCTTGGTTTCGAGAAGGGTGTCGATCGCGCACTGCCAAAGAGAGAAGCTGCTGCGCGGGCCAAGTGGGCCACCGGTCTCGTTCCCTTCAATAATGAATCGACGGAAGCCCCGTTCCAGAAGGGATTCGAGCATCTCGACCGAATCGACATGCAGGAAGGTGGCAATGTCTCCGTTTTCAAGAGACTGGGCACGGTCGGCGTGTCGGCCGTCGAGCAAAGCGACACTTGGTTTGATCGATAGTATCAGGTCGATCTGACGATCGCGCAGCTCCGCAGAGGTTTGCGGGCTGACGGCGGCTCCCCAAGGGAGCGAACCCAGCCTTTGCTTGGTTTCTTCCAGTCGGCGGCGCGATTCGTCGATGTCCAGCTTACCTAGGGCGAGCATGGGCAACGCGCCCGAACGAGCCACCTCATGAGTGAACGAGGGGAGGTCGGTGATGGCTGGGATTGCCCCTTGGATGATCGGGAACTTGATTCCCAGGGAATCGGCCAATGGAGAATCGGGAGCGAGGGACTCGGCCCGGCAAGCCATCTTGAAGTTTTCTTGCGAGCGGAGCTTGTACGCTTTGATGATACCGGCGACGTGATGATGGCGACGCGCCAGACGAGCGGAGAGCGTGACGTCCTGGCCGAATTCCTTGCGGGCGAGCGCCTTGGCCTCGTCCTCGTCTATCGCCACGAAGACCTTGCCGTCGGGCCCGTACCAGGCGGGAATCTGGTGGCCCCACCAGAGCTGGCGCGAGATGCACCACGGCTGGATGTTGCGCATCCAGTCGTAATAGGTGTTCT
>CALLYK010000463.1 GCA_937858365.1 uncultured Isosphaeraceae bacterium
CGCGTCGAAGACCATGCCTGCGGCGCGCTCCTCTTCCACGCTCGCGCGCCAGTCGGCGACGTCCGACGCATCGCGCGTCGCGCTCAGGAACGAGAGCCAGTCTTCGAGCCTCGCGCGGCCCACGTCGCGGAGCACCCGTCGTGCGGCCTTGCGATCCAGGTCCGCGCGCGCAGGCGGCGCGCCGTGGCGCAGCAGATCCGAGACGAGGCGTCGCTCGTCGTTCGAGTAGCGCAGATCCGAGAGGAGTCGCTCCGACTCGGGTGCGCCAAAGCGGCCGACTGGTAGCCACAGGCTGAGAGTCCACCCCGGCGGACGGTTTCGACCTCCTACCGGCGCCCACCCTCTGTGCCCCAGGTTGCACACGTTTCTGCACTCATTCGCGTTAGCAGGTGGTGGAATCAAGAGACTCCGCCACGCGAGGTGGAAAGCGTTGAGCCACGCTCGAACGGGTGTCTGGACTCAACTCGGCTTACAGGTCGTCTCGCTGGCGCTTCCCGGCCTGAAGCGGGTGCCTCCGGGCGCGCGCACGCGTGACCGGTGAAGGTCAGAGTTCAGTGCTGGAGTCCCGCTGCTGCGGTGCGGGGCGCCGGTGGGCAGATCGATCGCCCAGTCGTTCAGCGTGACGGCCAAATCGAACAGCCAGGTATCGATACCCGCGAAATAGAAGTCGAAAAACCCCGTCAGCTCGGGCTGCTCGGGCGTGCCGGCAAACATGACGTTGTCGCGAAACAGGTCGGCATGCACCGCGCCACGCGGCAGGGCGGCATAGGCGCTGCCGGCGGCGATGTGGTTTTGATAGGCCAGCTCGGCGCGCAGCAGCGTTGCCTGCGCTTCGTCCAGGTGGGGCAGCACGGCGGGCACCGTTTCGTTCCACCACGCCAGGCCGCGCAGGTTGGGCTGGCGCCGGTCGTAGTCGCGCGTGGCCAGGTGGGCGCGCGCCAGCATGGCGCCCACGGCGGCGCAGTGGGCCGTGCCGGGGTTCAGCTCGCTCTTGCCATGCAGGCGGTTGACCAGGGCCGCCGGCTTGCCGCAGACGGTGTGCAGCAGGTCGTCCTCGCCGGCCGGCATGCGCGCACCTTCGGGCTTGGACTGCGGGTCGGGCACCGGCACGCCGTGCTGCGCCAGGTGCTTCATCAGGTGCAGATAAAACGGCAATTGCGCATGCGTCAGGCGCTCGAACAGGGTCAGCACCCATTCGCGCTTGTCACCGCACGCCTCGCTGGTGACGAAGTAGTTGGTGTTCTCGATGCCGCCTTCGATGCCGCGCAGGGCGGTCAGCTCGCCCAGGTTCAGGCGCTGCAGCAAGGCGCTGGCCTCGCTTTCGGAGACTTCGGTGTAGACGGCCATCGCCGGGGCTTCAGAACTTCAGGACTTTCCAGGTGCGCGGGCCCGCACTGCCGATCCCGGCCGCCGGGTCGGGCAGGGGCGATGCACCCGCCGGCTGCACGTCATACGAAGGCACGGCCGCCTTGGGCTGCACGGTGATGCTCTTGGTTTGCCCGCCCTCGCGCAGCTCGTTGATGCGACTGCCGGCGTCCTCCACCTCGATGTGCTCGATGCGCTGGTTGCTGGCGTCGCGCCGGGTGGCATCGCGTTCGGGCACCGGGGCACCCGGTGGCGGCGTTTGCGCGCTGGCCGACGCGGCGGCAACCAGCACGGCGGCCAGGAGCAGATGGCGGTGGTTTTGCATGCCATCGATTGTAGGCGCGTGCGTGCTCTTGCACCGGGCGCGGGCACAATGCCGCCATGACCGAAAACACCCCCGCCACCGTGCCGCGCCTGCTGCTGGTCGATGGCTCCAGCTACTTGTACCGGGCGTTTCACGCCATGCCCGATTTGCGGGCCGACCCGACCGATCCGCACAGCGCGCCCACCGGTGCCATCCGCGGCATGATCAACATGCTGGGCGCGCTGAAAAAGGACTACCCCGACGCGCAATACGCCGCCTGCGTGTTCGACGCCTCGGGCCCCACCTTTCGCGATTCGATCTACCCCGAATACAAGGCCAACCGCTCTGAAATGCCCGATGATTTACGAAGCCAGCTTCCTGTCATTCGCCGTCTCTTCGAGGCGTTCGGCGTGCCCGCCTTGGAGTCGGACAACTTCGAGGCCGACGACGTCATCGCGACCGTCGCCCGGCGCGGGGTCGAGGCCGGCTTTGACGTGACCATCTTGACCTCCGACAAAGACGCGCGTCAGTTGCTCGGCCCCCATGTGAGGATCATCAACCTGCGCGACAATAAGGTGATCGACGAGGCCGCCCTCAAGGCCGATTGGGGGATCGCCCCCAACCAGGTGGTGGATTACCTCTCCTTGACCGGCGACACGGTGGACAACGTTCCTGGAGTGCCTGGCATCGGGCCCAAAGGGGCCGGCGAATTGCTCCAGAAGTTTGGCGACCTGGAGACGATCCTCGCGCGTGTGGGAGAAGTCTCAGGTGCCAAACGGCAGCAAAACTTGCGGGAATCGGCCGAGATCGCGCGCCGGGCCCGACACCTGGTCACACTCCGCGAAGACGTGCCCCTGGGCCTCGACTGGGAGGCCCTCCATTACAAAGGGTACGACCCCAAGGCCCTGAAGGCCCTTTGCATGGAGTGCGGCTTCCATCGCTTCCTGGACGAGATCGCCGACGACTCGAAGCCGACCGAGGCCTCGTGGGACCTGACCCGATACGTCCTGGTCAACACGCCCGAATTGTTTACGTCGTTCCTTCAAGAACTGGCGAAACAGAAGAAGGTCAGCTTCGACACCGAAACGACCGGCCTCGACGCTTCACGGGCCGACCTGGTCGGATGCTCGTTCTCGTGGCGTGAGGGAGACGCCTATTACGTCCCCGTCCGGGGCCCCATGTGGTGCAAATCACTCGACCCGACGGAGACCCTCAACGCCTTACGCCCCTTCTTGACCGACCCGACGGTCGAGAAAGTCGGCCAGAACCTTAAGTTCGACATGCTCGTCTTGCGTAAGGTCGGCATTACGATCGAAGGGCCGATCACCGACACCATGGTGTTGAGTTACCTGCTCGAAAGCGGCGAGCGCAATCATAGTCTCGACGAGCTTGCCCGACGCCTCCTGAACCACACGATGGTCCCCATTTCCGACTTAATCGGAAAAGGGAAGAACGAGATCACGATGGACCAGGTGGACGTGGCCCGAGTGGCCGAGTACGCCGGCGAAGACGCCGACGCCGCCTGGCGGCTCGAGGCGATCCTGACCCCCAAGGTCAAGTCCGAGGGCCTCTGGGACTTGTATGCCGATTTGGAACGTCCCTTGATCGGCGTCTTGGCCGGCATGGAGGCGGCCGGGATCAAGCTGGACGTTGCCCGCCTCCAACAGCTCTCACGTGAATTCGGCAAGGAAATCTCGGGCCTGGAGACCCAGGTTTATCACCTCGCGGGACGGACCTTCAACATCGCGTCCGGGCCCCAATTGCGTGTCGTCCTTTTCGATGACCTGAAGCTACCCGTCCTCCAGAAGACACCCAAGGGCGAGCCCAGCACGGCCGCTGAGGTCCTTGAGGAGTTGGCCCTCAAGCACGAGTTGCCCCGCTTGTTGATTCGCCACCGGCAATTGTCCAAGCTGAAGAGCACCTATCTCGACGCCCTGGGGCCACTGACCGACACCGAAGGCCGCGTCCACACGTCGTTCAACCAGGTCGTCGCCGCGACCGGCCGCTTGAGTTCGAGCGACCCCAACTTGCAGAACATCCCGACACGCACCGAGGATGGACGGCAAATCCGTCAAGCATTCGTGGCGGGTTGGCCGGGCTGGTCGCTGCTCACGGCCGACTACTCCCAGATCGAGCTGCGGGTGCTGGCCCACTTTTGCGGCGACCCAGCACTCGTGAAGGCTTTCAACGAAAACAGGGACATTCACACGGTGGTCGCTTCGAAGGTCTTCGGCGTGCCCGAGGCGGAAGTCGATTCGGCCCAAAGGCGCATGGCCAAGACCGTGAACTTTGGCGTGATTTACGGCCAGAGCGCATTCGGCCTGGCGGCGCGCTTGGGCATTCCCCAGAAAGAAGCCGAGGCGTTCATCAACGCGTATTTCCAGGAATACGCCGGCGTGGACGCCTTCATTACGAAGGTCCTCGAAGAAGCGCGAGACCAAGGGCGAGTGACCACGATCCTGGGCCGACGTCGGGCGATCAGCGGCATCAAGGCCACGACGGGCCGCGTCCGCAACCTTCCCGAGCGAACGGCAATCAACACGGTGATCCAAGGGTCGGCCGCCGACCTCATCAAGAAAGCGATGCTGGACGTGGACCGTCGACTGAATGAGGAGAAGCTGAAGGCCCGGATGCTCCTCCAAATCCATGACGAATTGGTCTTCGAGGCCCCCGACGAGGAGCTTCCGCGTCTGGCTGCGCTCGTGCGGGAGGCGATGACCACCGCGCTACCCTTGAATGTACCTCTCGATGTGGACATCGCGGCGGGACGGAACTGGCTTGACGTAGGGCCGATCGCCTCGGGATGAAACGCATTCCTGAGTGTCACGCCGTCAGGATTGAAGGCGATCGCGCTTCGGCCTCGCGTTGGTGGGCGATCCAATCGCTCCCGGAGCGGAGTTTTTTGGCGAGGGGCGATCCGGGATCAACCACGCGCCAAAAGGGGGTCACTTCCGTGATCGGTGTGCCGCCTTCGATCAGGTCCCATGCGTTCTCGGCCACGATTCGGACGAAGATGCTGGTGGACATGGGGCAGGTGGTGTCCGCACCGTGGGCCTTGGCCAGGGCCTCGCGAAGGGCGCGCACGGTCGTGGTCGTCCCGCTGGGAACGTTGGCGCTGAGATAGGCGTCAACTTCCATCGGCGAGGAAACGAGCAACTTGGCCCCCGCGGGGGCGCCGGCGAATGGCCGCGCCAAGACCTCGACATGCGGCGCCCCAGTCGCCATTTTCTCGGCCCATGTCCTCTTCTTGCCGGCCATGGTTTGCCTCCCGGTTCGAGCGAAGGGCCCGATCGGTCCTCTCCCGCTCGGGCGACAACGATGGAAAGGAGAAGGTCACTCCGCCGCTTCCTGGTCGGTCGTGACGCGGACCTCCATGCGGCTCATGAGGGACTTGAGCCGGCGTTCCTTGTCGTCGATCCAGAGCACACTGTCGAGCACGAAGGCCCGGTTTTCCGAGGGGACGTGGAGCACCAAGCGGCCGGCCCCCAGGATCAAGTACTCGAGCACGTCCGGGATTTCCTTGTCGAACTTCAGGTTCGTGGTTGGATATCGGCCCAAGTCGCTCAGCGGGCCGTGGTGGTGCAACAGTTCGTTGGGACGGACCTCCCAGTAGTCGAGCCACCGAGTGATCCAGATCACCCCGAACGACAAGGCGATGATCAAGGCGATCATGAAGTAAAACTGTGCGTTCGCAACCACGAAGACACCTTCGAGCATCTGGATGAGTGGTTGCACGATCGCCAGCCCGAACGCGGCGCTTAGCCACCCCAATATGGCCAGAAGCGCGATCACCAAGAGCACCCCGGCCACGAGGGTAAACCTCGGGAAGTCCAGTGAGAGGACCACCATGTTGAACGCGAAGACCATTAAGAAGAAGAACGCGAAAAGGTTCTGAGGCGAGTTGAACCTCCGTGGAATCACGAAGACCTGGACGTCGTCGTCCGCTGCGGTCGCTGTATCGGCGGCCGCCTTTTTCGTCTCGGCCGCTTTCACCTGCGCCGCCAAGGCCGCCTTCTTGGGGTCTTCGGTCTTATTCCGGATCGTGGTCATCCCGATGCCGCAGATGAGGGCGGCAAGGAAGGTCGGCCAGAGGAAGATGATTTTCGGAAAGCAGAAGATGCGCACGCCATGCACCGCGTCATCCTTCGCCTCGCGAGCGGTGTGCGGCTTGGTCGGCGGCGGGACCGGCGGCTCGAAGATGGTCGACGGGCTCGCCCAGGTGGTGGGCCAGCCGCAGCTCACCGCGATCGTCAACACCGGCGACGACGGCGATTTCTACGGGCTGCGCGTCTGCCCGGACCTCGACATCTGCACCTACACCCTCGCCGGGGTGGTCGACGCCCGCGGATGGGGGTACCGCGATGACGGCTTCCGATGCCTGGAGGGCCTGGCCACCTACGGGCTGGAGACCTGGTTCGGGCTCGGCGACCGTGACCTGGCGACCCACGTGTACCGCACCCAGCGGATGCGTGAGGGGGCGGCTCTGCACACCATCACCGGCGAGCTGTGCGCCCACCTGGGCGTGCGGGCCACGGTGCTGCCGATGTGCGATGAGCCGGTGCGGACCCGCATCAGCACCCCGGAGGGGGAACGCACCTTCCAGGAGTACCTGGTCAAACACGGCGCCCGCGAGCAGATCACCTCCCTGCGCATGGAGGGCATCGATGCGGCCCGTCCCGCACCGGGGGTGCTGCAGGCCATCGCCGCGGCCCGCCGCATCGTCATCGCGCCGTCCTCCCCGGTGGTGTCCATCGGGACGATCCTGGGGGTGCCGGGCGTGCGTGAGGCCGTCGCGGCCCGCCGTGCGGACTGCGTCGCGGTGAGCCCCATCATCGGCAACGCCCCCATCGAGGGCCCCGCTCACCGGTTCCTGGCCGGCGCCGGCTATCCGGAGTGCTCGGCCCGGCAGATGGCCCGCATCTACGCGGACGTCGCCGGCACCTTCGTGCTCGCCGACGCCGACGCGGCGGTGGCACCCGAGCTGGAGGCCCTGGGGGTGCGGCCGGTGTGCACCGACATCCTCATGCCCGACCGCCCGGCCCGCGCCCGCCTGGCCGAACGGGTGCTGGAGGCGGTGGGCGGCCCATGAACGTGGTCGCGGTGATCCCGGTGAAGCGGTTCGGACGGGCCCTGGGGCGCCTGGCGGGAGTGCTCAGCCGTGAGGAGCGCGCCGACCTGCAGGCCGCCATGCTCACGGACCTGCTGGAGGCCTGCACGGCCTGCCCGCGCCTGGCGGGGGTCACGGTGGTCAGCAGCGACCCTCAGGCCACCGCACTCGCCGCCGACGGCTACGACAAGGACGCGATACGTCGATACGTGTTCGAGCATGCGCGCATTCCGCGCGCGTTGTGGGCGCAGGGCGGCATGGCCGGCATGTTCGAGGACCGGTTTCCCGATGCGCTCGCGAAGCCGATCATCATGGCGCCGGAGGATTTGCTGATCGTGGTGGTCGGTGGCTTCGGCCGCCATTCCTGCTGGCTGCCGACCTTCGGCGACACGACGCGCGCGGTGACGCGGGCGATAGCGCGCGCGGACGGCACGCCGGTGGCGTC
>CALLYK010000464.1 GCA_937858365.1 uncultured Isosphaeraceae bacterium
CGCGATCCCCTTCATCGCCAAGATGAACACCTGACGGGCCCAACGTGTCCCGTTCCGACGCTCTTTGACAATCCGGGAGAATGTCACTCCGCTGCACGATCGAACGGTGGTCTCCACACGAAGGGACAGGTCGATTCACGGCGAGTGAGAACACGGATGGGCGCGACCACGGTCAAAAAGCGGTTTGTTCCTTGTGGCCCTTGATTCGTTCATGACACGAAAGTCATTCAAGGCGATGCCGCCAGGTCGGCCACGGTCGCGGTGACCGCGCGCACCACTTCGGCGACGAAACGAGTGTCGATCACGTCCAGGTTGTCGGCGTCGGTGTGGTAGAACGGGGTCGTATCAGCACCGTCGTAGAGGCCGACGCACACGAACCCGCGCGCCTCGAAGGGGACGTAATCCGTCCCATAAAGGGGTCCAGGTTTGGCCTTGAGTTTGGTGTATGTGGTGAGATGTCGCGTTAGACGCGCGGCGAGGTCGCGGGAGGGCTGGTCGTTCTCGCGGCGGCGGTTCCCTTGGTCGCTCTCGACCAAGACCTCGCGACCCGCTTGGTCCATCGGATGGCCGATCATGTCCATGTTGATCATGGCCGTGATGGGCATCTTCTCTTCAGCGGCCAACTTGGCGTAGGCGGTTGAGCCGACGAGCCCCTGTTCCTCGCCGCAAAAGGCGATGATGCGTATGGTCTTCCGCAGTGTGGTCCCCTTGAGCGCACGGGCGACTTCCAACAAACCGGCCGTGCCCGACGCATTGTCGTCGGCGCCCGGTGCGGGGGCGTCGGGGTCGCCGATGTCGCGGGACCGAGAATCGTAATGGGCCCCCACCAGGATGATCGCCGGGTTGGGGTCGGTCCCCTTGCGCGTGGCGACGACGTTTCGACACGTTTGCCCGTTGAGCGGGAACTCGTGATAGGAAACGTCATCCGTGCCGGCCGCGAGGAACTGGTCACGCAGCCAGACGGCCGCCTCGGCGCATGATTCGGATGTGGAATGTCGAGACGGGAACGACGCCAGGCGCGTGATGCTCGCCTTGATGCGGGCCTCGTCCACGCGGTCGACCACGGCTTGGATCGCCGGGGCCGCCGGGGCCGCTTGCGAGGCGGCGCCGGATTGGCCACAGTCAACCACGGTCAGGGAGAGGGCGGTCCCGGCCACCAAGCCCAAGGTCAACAAGATTTGCTTGGTTGTGAGATTTGCATATTCGTTAGGAATCAACCAGAGTTTCCTTTCTTATGTTGCTCGGATCGTTTCTCTTGATGCGGGGGAGGCTGGGGCCGAGACTCGGGTGGTCGCGCAGGCGGCGGCACGGGACGTGCTTCGGAGCGTGGCTGACCGCTCTTGGGGAGTGACTCGGGACGCATTGGTCCTTGTGGCGGCCGGGGTGGCGGCTCGATGCGTGGCTGGGTGATGCGCGGTGGCGGTTCGTTCATGCGTGGGCCTACGTTTCGCGGCCCCAGGTCTTTCGGCGCGGCCTTGGTGGCTGGGGGCTGCTCCATTCCTTTCCGAAGGGCGGGTTGAGGACCGGGGCCGGGGCTTGTCGTCCCCTTGAGTTGGGCCGGGCCTTGGGGGACCTTCGAGGCGTCGGTCTTCTTGGGCTGCCCTATTGGTCCGGTCGGGCCTTCCATCCTCTTGGTTTGAGGGTCGCCGACCAAGCTAGACTTGGACGGCTCAGTCGGGCCGGCGGACTTTTTGACCGCTTCCATCGCCCCTTTGGCTTTCTCGAAGGGCCTCGTTTGTGGGCCCGGCGCGGAGGTCGTCCTCTTGGGAAGGTCGGCGGCGCCGGCGGACTTTTTGACCGCCTCCATCGCCCCCTTGGCGCGTTCGACGCCTTTGGCTTGGTTTTCCACGCGGGCCGATTTTGGGAGGTCGAACTTGGGTCGATCAGGCGCGACCTTGGGTGTGGGCCGGCCCTTGGTGTCGGCCTCCGGCAGACGCGCGGCGGTCTCCGCCTTGGCCCGCCGCTCCTGAAGGACGCGGTGCTCGTTGGCCTGTTTGGCCAATTCGGCCCTTCGGGCCTGGTCCACCTTTTCCAAACGGGAGGATGCCGCCGGGTCCCGGGCCACCGCCGCGAGGGTCTGGACCTGGGCCGGTCGCCCTGGGCCGGCCGCTCTCTGGGCCTCGGCGAAGGTCCTGGCGGGACGCGTCGCCGGGTCGTTCACACGCTGCCGGTAGAGTTCCCTGGTCCGCTGTTCCCACCGCGGGTCGCGCCCGCGTTGGACCATACGCTCGTGGACGAAGATCGGGTCATAGACGCGGGGTCCCCGATTGACGTTGATGTTCGTGATGTTGATGTTGGTTACATTGACGTTAGTGACACCTCCAAAAGGAACGAAGCCTGAACCGACATAGCTTGTGGCGAAATAATCACCGAAGTAATAGTGACAATAGGTGGGACGGCAGAAGAATGCCTGGGTGAGGGCGGTGGTGACGAGGGTGACCGTGGGCACGAAGACGAAGCTGGGCCGGGCGATGACCACGGGGGAGACGTAGGCCGGCGCGAACAACATGCCGCGATCGACGATGGGGTAGTCCCAATAGCCTTGCACATAGACATATCCGCATGGCGTCCATGCATAATAGGAGGGGACCCAGACCCACTGGGGCGGCGGTGTGATCCAGTATCCAGGCCGCCAGATGTAGCGTTGTTGTTGCCAGGCCCAGAGGCCGGGGACCCAGGTGGAGTCGGCGGAGGGTTGGGGGACATTGGGGCCGTTGTCGACGGTGGCTGGGGGCTGGGGCAGATACTCGACGTCACCGCCTTGCTCGGGGGCCCAGTAGCCGGAGGTCCATTGCCAACCGCCTTGCGCGGCCGACCAGTATCCCGGCACCCACTGGCGTCCTGGGGGCAGGTCGCGCCAGAAGCCGCTGACCCAAAGGAAGTCGGTCCGGTCGTCGTCCCAGGCCCAGTAGCCGGAGACCCACTGGATGTTCTTGCCTTGTGGTCGTTGGTCGGGCGGGACTTCTTCGAGGGGGCGCGGAGGCTCCTTAGGGACGACGAAGCCGGGACGCGGGTCGAAGACGACGGGGGCGGCGAATGCCTCGTGGATGGGTCCGCGGGCCTGGGCCTCGACGCCATCGTCGCCCGGGTCTTGAGGCGCGTTCGGGCCTTCCACGGGGGCTGGCGGGGGCGGGACCTGCGGGCCGTCGGCCTCTCCACGGGCGCCGGCCAGGGCCAGGCAGGTCATCAAGCTGGTCGAGGCCATGGCCGCCCCGAGTTTCGTCATGAGTGGGTTGAGCATGGTCGTCCCCTTTCACGGCGGCGAAGGTCGGGCGTGGTGGACCTTTCCCGACCACGAAACGCACCGCGATGGTTGATGGTGTCTCCGCCGGTCGCATCATGCAAGACGGAACGCGAGAAAAGCGAGGTCGAAGCCGTTGTTGGGCCCGCGACCCCTGGACCTGGGCAGGGTCCTCGCCTATATGATGGAGCGTTCCCCATTGGAGGCGAGGTCTTCACCATGAAACGACGATGCGTTGGCGCGATCACGATCTTGTTCGCCCTCATGGGAGGCTGGGCGTGGGGTCAAGAGACCACCCCCACCAAGGAGGCCCCCAAAAACGCCGAGACGAAACAGCCCGTGAGGCTGGAAAAGGCCACATTCGGCGGGGGCTGCTTCTGGTGCCTGGAGGCCGTGTACGAACGGTTCAAGGGGGTCAAGTCGGTGGTCTCCGGTTACGCGGGCGGGACCACTCGCAAACCGAACTACGCGACGGTGAGTTCGGGCATGACGGGCCACGCCGAGGTCGTCCAAATTGAATACGACCCGGAGGCCATTTCCTACCAAGACCTGCTCGACGTTTTTTTCGCGAGCCACGACCCGACGACCTTGAACCGCCAAGGACCCGACGAAGGCACGCAGTATCGCTCGATCATCCTTTATCACGACGACCGCCAGCGACAACTCGCTGTCCAGACGATGCAGAGGCTCAACAGCGCTGGGCTCTACATTGGGCCGATCGTGACCCAGGTCGTCCCCCTCAACGGCTTCACGGCCGCTGAGAAGCACCATCAAGATTACTATAGAAGGAACCGCAACGCACCTTACTGCCAGATGTACATATCGCCAAAATTGCAAGAACTACAAGTGAAACTCCAAAAAGTGGAGAAGGTCACGAAAGGGCATTGATGGGTGGTGAGGGGGGTCTCGGGGGTTCGCGGCGGGCCTCCTTCTTGGCCCGCTTGGCCTCTAAGACGGTCTGTGGGAGGCCCCCATACATTCGGCCGCGTAGCTTGCCGTCGATCGAGACGTGAGGCCGGTAATGGTCGCGAGCGTCCTCGAGGGTGAGGACCATGCCGTCCTTGTCCTTACAAGTGGTCTCGATGACGAGCACATGATTGCCGTTATTAACATGGACCCATGCGTGCCCGCCGAACTCGTCGGACGAGGCGGCCGACCGCGAGCGCCCCACGACGAGTTCCGTGTCCAGGCCCAGCTCGTGGAACTTCCGCCAGGCCCAGAGGGCGTGGTCTTCGCAATCTCCTTTGCGGAGCTGCTCAAACGTCCGGGGATGTTGCCAGTAGTCTTCCACTTGAAAGAGCACGGAATCATGGACATATTCGCAGGCCATGAGCCATTCCAGCAACTCGTCGAGTGTCGCCGGCGCGACCTCGCTGGGGCCTTCGAGATACCACTGGAAGGGCCGCACGGCCCCGGCGCCGAAGAAGTGGGGCGTGGGGTCGCGGCCAAACTCGTCATGTTCAAGGCGTACCCAGGGGTCTTCCCCCTCGTTCAAGTAACGCCAGGCGATCCGCATGGACTGCCAGAAGAGGCCGGGACGCAACCAGTGATTCAGGCTTCCCATCGCGAGGTCCTTTCCATCTATGAAGTGCCGTACTTTTCAATGACCTTTTGCAAATAGATATGAAATGGACCGAGCTTGCCGCCATAGTTCCCCGCCGTGACTTCGACGACCCCCTGCGACTGGACGGCGCGAAGGCCCTCCCACGTTGCGCGTTCGACCGCTTCCAAGGAGAGGCCATCGATGACGATCTCGTAAGCGGCGTGGACATCGGCCGGCAAGACGCTCGCGACCGACCCGCGGAGCGTGGGTGCGAAGGCCGTGTTCGTGCTCGCCCGGAGGGCCTTGTACTTGCTGCCGACTTTTGAGCCGGAGCGAGCGATCCCTCCGGGAAAAGGCATGATCACATTGGGCACGCGACGCATCGCGGCCACGGCCTTCTCGGTCGCTTGCAAGGTCGAACTTGGGTCCCTGCCCAGGACGATGATGTTGCCGCCCGCCACGCCCTTCACGGTGCCGAAGCGCTCCTCGCAGAGGAACTCGCCGTCCATCACGGGGACGCGCCAAAAGCGATGATCATCAACCACTTTGCTGATCTGTCGGCCGTCGCCGAAGTAGCGTAGCCGGCCGCCCACGACGATCGACTTCTCGCCCAAGGGAAGGCCGTTGTAACAGGCGGTCGTCGGGCAGGTCATCACGCACTGGCCGACGCGATTGGCAACGGCCTTCTCCAAGGCGTCGCGACTGAACGCGAAGAGGAGCACGCTGGTGCCGGGCCGGCCATCGGGCGTTTCCCGCGGGCCCAAAGGGCGTTCGATGGCCGCCTCGGCGTCGCATGAGATGACGCTGGTCGCGTAGCCTGACATGGTCCGGCCGGCGACTTCCGCCCAAGCGGCCGATTCGGCCGTGACGATCACGCGAGCGGCCGTCATCGGGAAGGCCTCGGCGAATGTGTCCACGACCTTTGGCAAGGGCTCACTCATCGACGATCGTCCTTCCAGCGACCTCCTCGTCGCCCACCGCGAAGTTGCTGAAGCGGGTCGAAGCGCTCGCCTCGAACCAAGCGACGATGCTTTCGGTCTCGCCCGGGTCACGCTCGCGCTCGACGTGGAGCGTTCGGCCCTCGGGGGCCTCGCGCAGCTCGCCTTCCTCGACCACGGGCCTCCCTCGTTGAAACACATATCGAGGCAAGGCGAACATCAAGCGCTTGTCGGCGTTGGGTCGATAGATGGTCACGTCGGCATCGGCGCCGACCCCGAGATGGCCCTTCGCCTTCAGGCCCATCATCCGCGCCGGGCCTGCCCGCGTGATGATGGCGACCTCGCTGAGGGAATAGGCACGCGGTAGGTCGGCCAAGCCGGAGCGGGCCCGGACCTTGTCGGGCAACTTGGCGAGCGTGTCCAGGCGATGGCCGGGGTCCATCAAGAGGGCGATGAGTTCGGGATAGGCCAGGAAAGAGCCGCCGTTGGGGTGGTCGGTGCTGAGCGCGATCCGCCAGGGGTCGTCGACGCGCAAGAACCATTCCAGACCGATCGCCCACTGAAGGGCGTGGACCCAGTTCTTGTCTTCATAAGTGATGGGCACGACACCGCAACCGGTCTCGCGCTCGACGTCGTGCGAGTACCACTTCCGCCCATTCAACCGGGCGAGATACTGGCCCACGGGACCGTCGGCGGTGAGGGCCGTCGTCTCGCCGAACATCACCTGGCCGACGTCGGCGGTCAGGTGTTTCTGCCTCATGAACTCGTCGACGAGGGGCCCGACTTTTGAGTCAAACGCAACGTCTTCACCCCGCCCGCCGCCATAGCTGTGGAACTGGATGTGGGCGAGGTGGGCCCTGTGACCGTCGAGGGCCTTCAGCGTTTCCAGGGTGGTCCGCCAATTGCCCGGCAAACCCAGGTTCAGGCCATGCAAGTGCATTGGATGGGGAAGGCGCAAGTCATCGACGGTCCGCGCGATCGCCATCAGGATTTGACGAGGCGTGACACTGAAGCCTTCCACCGGGTCGTCAAGGTCGGCGACATTGCCGCGTCCTTCCTTCCAGCGTTCGACACCCCCGGGATTGACGACCTTCACGCCGAAAGCTCGGGTCGCGCCCAAGAGCCAAGCGACGAACGAGCGGAGGCGTTCCCACTCCCCATCACGAATGCGGTCGAGCGCGTAGTGGTTGTTGCCGAGCAGGACGAGAAACGCCTTGTCGAGGATGGGCGTGTCGCCGAACTCATGGTGGACTTGGCGGGCGCCGAGCGGGGGCACGGCCGCGTCGAGGGCCGTCGTGTAGCCGAGGCCCGCGTAGCGATAGGCGGTTGCGAAGCTGCTGGGCACGCCGCCCAACGTGCCGGAACGCAGGCCGTCGCGACGGTCCACCGTGCCCTTCCTCGCCTCCTCGGGCCTCATCCGACGCGCCGCGTTGATCTTGGGACCGGCGATGTGGCAATGCACGTCGACACCGCCCGGCATCACGACGTCGCCGCGCGCGTCGATGATGCGTTCAGGTCGAACAGGGGCCTCCGGAGGCGCTACGATTCGGCCGTCGGCGACCCAAAGGTCGCGTACCTCGTCCACGCCGTTGGCCGGGTCAACGAGATGCCCGCCCATGATCTTGAGGTGGGCCGTCATGGCGTCGTCCTTTCCCCGAGGATTCGGCCTGAGAGCATCGCCAGCCACTCGCGCGCGGTAGGACGCATGGCTGGAAGAGCGGGTCGTAGCGACAGCCAGACGCCGTCAGCGCGAGCAACGGTCCCGCCCTCGTCGATCCCCAGAGTGCCGCTCACGAGGCCGACGGTCGCTTCAGGTGGGACGTCCGGGGCGACGACGATCGAGGGCACATCGATGGGCAAAGGACCGATCTTGCCCACGAACAGGACCACATCGACCTCACCGCGCTGAAGGCGGGTCGTCGCCGATGTCTCCGGTGGGAAAGACCGCGGGGCCCCGCTCGCGAAATCGACAGCCGTGGGAAACCCGGTTTGCCAGGCGAGCACGGCCTCGGCCCCAACCGAGTTTCCGGGCCCTCCAAGCGGCAAGGCCGCGAAGCGACGGCCATCGTTCAAGTCGCGCACCAGTGAGAAAAGGGCCTCGTAGAAGGCCGAATCACCCAGTCCGGTCGGATAGAAGAGGGCCCCGTACCGTGCCGCCTTCAGGTGTTCGGCCCAGGAGCGCGTTGGCTCGTCGGCGTCCATGTCCTTGCCGCGTGCGAGGCCTTTCAGGGTCTTCAACAGTTCATAGGATTGCCCTGCGTCGAACTTCAAGAAGTGATGCGCGAGGGTTGTCGTCGCGGTCGCTTCGGTGTCCGCGGCCAGGAGCACGCGCCCTTGATTTAGGAACCGACCTGTGGAGTCGGCCGAGTAGCGTTCCAGATGTCTCGGGTGTGTGCGGACCGGGTCGCATTGCCAGAAGACGACCGTGTCGGCCCGCTCGCGCACCTCGCCCAATGAGGCCGTCACCCGGCCCACGCGCTGAAATGCCTGAAGCTGAGGAAGGGCGGCGTCGGCGTGAGTCAGGTCGATGAGCGCCCCCAGATGGTCGGCCAGTGCGACGGCCAGGCGGACGGTCTCCACGCTCGCGTCGGCCAGGCCCAGGACGAGCGGTGCTCGCGCCTTCGTTAAGAGCGTCACGGCGCGGTCCAGGGCCTCGTCGGTGGAGACGGCGCGACCTTCGATGGTCGCTTCGGCGAGGGCGGAAACTCGATTCGCCATGAACCATGATCGGCCGATCGAACAAGCCCGCCGGGCCTCGGTGACCGTGTCTCCGTCGACCTCGACGGTGATGTCGTCGCAAAGACAACCGCATCCCAGGCAGATGGCGTCGGAAATGATGACCAGTGGGTCGCCGCTCATGATGGACTCCAAGACTCACCCCATCGTAACGAACTTACCGCCTCACGCCAGGCGGCGTTGAACGGCGAGGTCCTTCCAGGCCCCGTCGCCTTTCCATAGACGTCGCAACCCAAAAAAGGTCTTGGATGCGTTGAGATGACAGAACGCTCGCTTCGGTGTATGGTAAGGGCCAAACGGACAACGCGAGGAGTGCGGCGTGTGGAGCGTCCGCGACCGGGCCTTCAGCTTGCATTTCTCCCTCGACGTCTCCAGGGCGAATCATGAGGTCGTTGGGTAAGACGTCCGCATGTCGTTTGTGACCGCGTTGGAAACGGTTGAGGAGGTGCCCGATGATGGAAGTCGCTGAAGGCCCGATTTCCGCGGAATTGCGGGGACTCCGCGCGATCGTGCTCGGAGCGACCTCGGGCATCGGTCGGGCGACGGCCCTTGCCTTGGCGAGCGCCGGGGCCGACGTCATCGTGCATGGCCGCTCTTCCCCTGATCGGGCCCGCGAGGTCGCGGCGGAGTGTCATCGACGATCGGGAGCGCGGTCGGCCGTCTTGATGGCGGACCTTGGAGACCGGGCCGCGGGCGAGCACCTCGTCGCCGAGGCTTGGGGGCTTTGGGACGGCCTTGACGCTTGGCTTCACATTGCCGGGGCCGACACCCTCACAGGCGCGAACGCTTCACTTCCCTTCGACGTGAAGCTCGATGTCCTCTGGCAAGTGGACGTGCTCGCGACGATCCACTTGTGTCGCGCGGTCGGCCGGCGGATGAAGTCCCAAGGCCACGGCGCCATCGTGACTATGGGCTGGGACCAAGCCGAGACCGGCATGGAGGGGGACTCAGGCGAGCTCTTCGCCGTGACCAAAGGGGCCGTGATGGCCTTCACGCGCAGTCTGGCCCTCAGCCTGGCGCCGGAGGTCCGGGTCAACTCGGTCGCGCCTGGCTGGGTACGCACGAGTTGGGGCGAGCAAGCCTCGCAAACCTGGCAAGACCGTGTCATTCGCGAGACTCCCTTGCGACGCTGGGGCACTCCCGAAGACGTGGCCGACGTTTGCCGGTTTTTGGTAGGGCCCCAAGCCCGCTTCGTGACGGGGCAAATGGTCCGTGTGAACGGCGGCGCCGTTCGCTCATGAAGACGTCGAAGACGGACTCCGGCGAGACGATGGACCCAAGACCGCGCGTCCTCTTCGTGACGGGCCGACTCGCCGAGTTCTCGCTTCGCGAGCTTCTGGAAGGTCTCGCCCCCAGGGTCGGCATCATCGCCGAAGTGGCCGTTTTGCCGATCTCGGTGGCCGCCTTGATGCCGCCGAAATGGGTCGCACGCCACCTGGAGGTCCCCGAGGGCATCGACCGAATCATCCTGCCGGGGCATTGTCGGGGAGACCTCTCGCAGGTGATTGAGAAGGCCGGCGGGGCGGCCGTCGAACTTGGCCCGGAAGACCTGCGCGACCTTCCTCGCTTCTTCAAGCTGGAGGGCCCTTCACGCGACGGCTACGGCGCCTACGACATCGAAATCCTCGCGGAAATCAACCATGCCCCGCAACTTTCGATTGCCTCGATTCTGGAGCAGGCCGCTCGGTTCGCGAGTGAAGGGGCTAATCGGATCGACTTGGGCTGTGACCCGGGCGGTCCTTGGTTGGGGGTCGGTGACGCCGTACGCGCCTTACGTGACGCGGGCCATCGCGTGTCCATTGACAGCTTCGACCCGATGGAAGTCGCCGAGGCCGTGAACGCCGGGGCTGATCTGGTCCTGAGCGTGAACGCGACCAATCGCGAGCGAGCGCCCGATTGGGGCGTGGAAGTGGTGGTCGTGCCCGACCAAGTTGACACGCTGGATGGTCTCGACGAGAGCGTCGCCTACCTCCGCGATCGTGGCGTCCCGCTGCGCGTCGACCCGATCCTCAGCCCGATTGGCTTCGGCTTCGCGGCCTCGTTGGGACGTTATCTGGAGGTCCGCCGGCGCGATTCGGAGGTCGCCATGATGATGGGGATCGGCAATCTCACCGAGCTGACCGATGTGGACTCGGCGGGCACCAACGTTCTGCTCGTCGGCTTCTGTCAAGAAGTGGGGATTAGAAGCGTTTTGACGACGGCCGTCATCAACTGGGCCCGTTCTTCGGTGAGGGAAATCGACCTGGCGCGACGCCTCGTGTATCATTCCGTGACTCGCCGGACCCTTCCGAAACACCTTGAGCCTGATCTTGTCCTCCTGCGCGATCCCAGGCCGCGCCGCCTGGGCCCCGAGGTCCTGCGCGAGCTTGCGCGCCGGATCAAGGACCCGAATTGGCGACTCTTCGCCGAGGATGGTCGGATTCACGCCATGAACAACGCCCTCCACGCCCAAGATGCCGACTCGTTCGCCCTCTTCGAACTGATGGGCGTGACCGACCCCGCGCACGCCTTCTATCTCGGACACGAAATGGCCAAGGCGAAGATCGCCCTCACGCTGAACAAGGAATACCGGCAAGACCAGGCCCTTTCGTGGGGCTTCTTGACCGAGCCCGAGAAGGGACACCGAAGGGAGCAATGACGGTCGGGCAAGAGACCGTTGAGAAATGTAGAGCCATGTCGCTTCACGGAAACAACCCCATGCGATGCCCCTGGTGGCCATCACGCATCCTTGGTCCAATACGGTCATGATCCTGGAAGGAATCGTCACGACCCTGGGCGATGGGGGCCTAGCGAACGTGGCCCCGATGGGCCCTCGGGTCGAGGCGGACATGGGCCGATTCGTCCTGCGACCCTTTCAGACTTCAACCACCTTTCGCAACCTCAAGCGTCAGGGCGAGGGGGTCTTGCACGTCACCGACGACGTGCTCTTGTTCGCACGGGCCGCACTCGGTCTCGACCTCGATGAACCCACACGACCGGCCGACGTGGTCGAGGGAGTCATTTTGACGCGCGCGTGCCGATACCATGAGTTTCGAGTGGTCCAATGGGACGAAAGCGAAGAGCGAGCGTCGCTTCTCGTGGAAACGGTCGCCGAGGGACGCTTGCGCGATTTCTTCGGATTCAATCGGGCCAAGAACGCGGTGATCGAGGCCGCCGTCCTGGCCACGCGCGCGAACATTCTGCCCATCGCCGACATCCTTGACTCGTTTCAACGCCTCGCGCCTGTCGTCGAGAAAACGGGCGGCGACTCCGAGCGACTGGCCTTCGCCTTACTTCTTGACCACGTGCAAGCACTTGCCCAAGACACCGACCAAGCCAGGGAGACCCTTGAACCATGAATGGTCTTCGCCTTGAAGCGCCAAGCCGACTTCACTTTGGTCCCCTCGCCTGGGGGACCCAGGCGCCTCGATCGTTCGGGGGGGTCGGCTTGATGATCGATCGACCTGGGATCGAATTGGTCGCCTGGCCGGCTCGCGACTGGCGAGCGGAAGGGCCCTTGGCCGCTCGCGTTAAGCAGACCATTGAGCAAGTGGAAGGGGCCCTGCGAGACGAGGATGTTCGAGTCAATCCCTTGCACTTTGAGGTCCGTCGGGCTCCGGCCGAACATGTCGGTCTGGGGACGGGCACGCAGTTGAGCTTCGCGGTGGCACGCTTGATGGTGGAATCGTCGGGACTCGCCAAGCCCGACGCCGCCGCTCTCGCTCGCTGGACCGGCCGGGGCCGACGCTCCGCGATCGGTCCGCTCGGGTTCGAGCGTGGCGGCTTGATCGTCGACGGCGGGCATCGTCGCGACGACCCCGGACGACTCGCGCCACTGATCAGCCGCCTCGATTTGCCCGCGGGTTGGTCGGTCCTCGTGATCGTCCCCAACTTCCCCGCCGGCCTTCACGGTCCCGAAGAATCCGCTGCATTTCAACGATGGGACGGTCTGCCCGACACCCTCACCGATCGCCTCTGCCGGATCGTCTTGCTCGGTCTCTTGCCCGCCGCCGCCGAAGGCGACTTGAAGTCATTCGGCGCTTCCCTCGAAGACCTTCAGCGTGAAATCGGCCGCGCCTTCGAGCCGTTTCAAGGAGGGCCCTACGCACACCCGGCGCTCGCCGAATGGGCCGATTGGCTGCGGGACCAGGGTCTGGCCGGAGTCGGTCAAAGCTCGTGGGGACCCGCGCTCTACGCCTTCACGGCACAACCGGCCGAACAACGAGAACTCCTGCTGGCAGCCCTTCGGCGACGCTTCGACCTTGGTCCCGCGAACGCCTTCTTCGCCAAGCCGAAGCGACACGGAACGCGCCTGGAGATGGTCAGTCGAACGACCGCCCATGTGGCTTGACGAAGCTTCATCCAGGCGGGTTGGGGCCCCCTGCCCCGGAGCGCTTCCGCCAGCGCGAGGGTGACCCCAAAAAAGGCCGGAGGACGAACCCGTTCTTCCAGTGCCATAAGGTGCTGGACTCATTCCCCAGAAGGAACGTGCTGTCGAGTTCCTTGTAGCCGAGCCCGAGCAAAGGGCCCGCTACACGATCAAGCAAGGCCCCGCCCACGCCCCAGCGAGCTTCCCACGGCCCGACGAATATCCAAGTCAAGTGCGGCCTGCCCAGCGCCCTTTCCCGCCAATCCACAGGCGGCGGACCCTTCCATTTATGGCCGCCCCAATCCTCAGGATCGCGGTCGGGCAGCAGCGTGATCAGGATCGCGCCGCAGACCTCGTTGTCTTCACGCCGGACCGCTACGAAACAGGCCTCGTCGATGACCGGACCATCGCCCCCTCTCCTTGTGTGGTCGATACACGCCTGCGCGGCTTCGAGTTTCTTCGTATCGTCGAGGCTGCTCAGTGGCTGGACGCGATGGAAGGCGCGGGCGAACAGTTGCGGGAGTTTCTCCCAGTCCGCTTCCGCAAGCGGCCGAAAAACCACCGTCCCCTCGGCATCGACGATCTCGGGGACGTCTGTCGGCGTCAGACGCAGAAAGGCGTCATAGGTCTTGGGTCGCGGGCTGAGCCAGGCGGTCTGGTCAAAATACTCGTATTTATAAGCGGGGTTCTGGGGAAGCTCGTCGAATTGTTCGAGGGGTATCTTGAGCTTGATCATCGGGAAAAACCGGTCGAGCATCGTCCCTCCTCGTGAATCATGTGCCACGGGACCTTCCATGGGATGAGTTCCGCAACCTACCCTCCCGTGGCCACATCCATGACTTGTTGCGCGTCCCAGTCTTGAACGTCGCGCGGGGGGCTGAGGGTGCCGCGAGTCATGACCGCCAGGCGGTCGCACACACCGAAGAGTTCGGGTAAGTACGAACTGACCATCAAGACCGCCTTCCCGGCCGCCGCCAACTCGCCGATCGTCCGGTAAATCGCCGCCTTGCTGGCGACGTCGATCCCTCGAGTCGGCTCGTCGAGCAAGAGCACATCGGCCTCTTGATGGAGAAGACGTCCCAGGGCCACTTTCTGCTGGTTGCCGCCGGAAAGTGCCGAGACAGGCTGTCCTGGTCCCATCGCTTTCAGACCGAGGTCCTTCATCCGCCGAACCACCGCGGCGCGCCGGGCCTTCAGGTCGAGCCAGCCGAATCGGGCGTGACAGCGCAATGCCGAATAAGTGAGATTGTCTTCGATCGACCGGGCCACGGCGAGCCCTTCCTCCTTGCGGTCCTCGCTCAACATGCCGACGCCCTGGTCGATCCGACCGCGTGGCGTCGCCGCCGCCTCCACGTTCGTGAGCACGTGAATGGAGCCGCCGCGAACGGCGTCGAG
>CALLYK010000465.1 GCA_937858365.1 uncultured Isosphaeraceae bacterium
AGTTCCTCCATTGAACGTCCATGGACGGCGACGAACGCGAAGATCGACCGCTCTTACTCCAACCCGTCCTCGAGGGACCCTTCATCCGGGCGAAGGGCCACCCGGCACTTCCTGAGAAGTCGTTCGCGCCAGACCTGTTGAGCGTCCTTGGGGACCTTCTCGATGTTCTCCTTTGTGATGTGCTCTTCCCGGCTGGGTCCGTCCCAAAGTGACTCGAAGACCTGGACCTCCGAATGAGGGTAGTTCCGGCGGTTGGGCCGGTGTACGGGTCTCATTCGATAAAGGAAGGCCCCTTGATAGCGAATCTCGAGAGGCACGTCCTTGACCTGAAACTCAATCACCGCCCAAGGCACGCAGTCCTCACCGACCCAACGGGCTGAACTCGCCGGTCCGTACTTGGACCTGGTCACGGACATGTCCGGGAAGACGATCGCGTCGATGTCGATCTCACCGTCGTCCCAGCATGTCGGCGGCACTCGCCGATAGAGTGATTCCTCAGAAGAGAAAACCGGGTCAGCCTCGCGCCCATGTGCAAACATATAATCAGGCAGTTCCGGCATCTGTGTACTCGCGAACAGAATCCATGAGTCGTACGAACCCCTCCGGGTCTGGCTGAAACCCCAAACTCACGGGCTCGGCGACACCGTCGGAGAAAAGCGCGAATACCTCGCCGTTGTTGAAAAACTCCACGAAGACCTTGCGCGTTCGATCACTCGATTTGAAGGTGGCCCCGATCCCGCCTTCGACGGACGGTTTGAGACGAGTGGGGACGATTCCTTTCTTCGTGGCCGTTACCAGGAATGCACTAGCCGTGACGATCGCCCGATCCGACGGCGGCGGCGCCAGATAACCGTCCCAGCCATGAGGCAATCGACGATAAGCAAATAATTTTGAAAAGAACATGTTTTGATTGAATAGTCGAAAAACGGACACGTCCCCGCCCTCAGGGCGAGGCGGGTCTTTCGCGATCTTTGTGCCGCCCTCACGTTGGCCTTCGGTACTGAAGTCCAACACGGTGCGTGACGCCGTCTTGTTACTATCATCGTGAAATCGAGGAGAAAAGTTGACGGAATTCATTGCTCCTCCTTGTCTTGCGTGGCTTCGTCCCGAGCCTCGACTTGCCGGACCCTGAGTGGGACTCGGTCAACCTCCTCGCCTCCAACAGTCAAGACGAACCAGTGGGTCCCAGCCGTCTCGAAAGTCATGTTCGCGAACGCAATTACGAAGTTGGTATTGAAGCGCTCACTTGAAGACGGGTCCAATTGAGGAAGTATGAATTCGTCCGGATTGAGCAACATGTCTCCGCTGGGAGTGAGGACAGTGACCTTCACGCTCCGGCTACGGATCGCCTCCTCCGGGCTCAGGGACAAACGAGCGACAGTATACAGCGGCACCCCGTAAACATGCGGAAGAGAATCAACGGCGATTTCTTCAATTCCGGCGCCGATGATGTTCAGGACGTTCTGACCATGGATGATCTCGGCATACCTGGCAAGACACATCACTCGTACTCGCATTGTCGGCCTCTTCAGCCGCTGGGCGTAGTGAATTGGTGCGACTCTCGTGATAATAGGATATTCGTTGCCTGTCCGATTTTCATCCCCACCTGGCTCAACATCATTCCACGATGAATGACTCCACCGTGGAAACAACGACCAGTACGGGAACATCGGGCGCAGCTCGATGGTCGATCTCACCCCTCTGCCCAGGTCAGCACCACTTTGCCGCTGTCTCCCGAGAGCATCGCGTCGAAGCCCTTCTGGAAGTCCTGGAAGCCGAAACGGTGCGTGATCACCGGCGAGATGTCCAGGCCCGATTGCAGCATGACCGTCATCTTGTACCATGTTTCATACATTTCACGTCCGTAAATTCCCTTGATCGTGAGCATATTGAAGATCACCGTGTTCCAGTCAATGGCCATCTCGCCCGTGGGGATGCCCAACATGGCCACCTTGCCCCCGTGCGCGAGGCTCGCCAGCATGTCGCGGAATGCGGCCGGACTGCCCGACATCTCCAGGCCCACGTCGAAGCCCTCCGTCATGCCGAGCTGCTTCTGCACGTCGGCCAGCGACGTTTCCCTCGGGTCGATCGCGACGGTCGCGCCCATCTTCCGGGCCAGCTCCAGGCGATACGGGTTCAGGTCGGTGGCCACGACGTAGCGGGCCCCGGCGTGGCGCGCCACGGCCACACCCATCACGCCAATCGGCCCGCAACCGGTCACGAGCACGTCCTCACCCAGCACCGGGAACTGCAAGGCGGTGTGGACCGCGTTGCCGAACGGGTCGAAGATCGACTGCACGTCACGCGGGATGCTCGGGTCGTGGGCCCAAACGTTCGTCATCGGCAGGGCGAGGTACTCGGCGAACGCCCCGGGCCGGTTCACGCCGATGCCCTGGGTGTCCTTGCACAAGTGGCGACGGCCCGCCAGGCAGTTACGACACCGTCCGCAAACGACGTGCCCCTCGCCGCTGACGATCTCGCCGACGTGGAAGTCCTTCACGTTCGAGCCGACCTCGACGATCCGGCCCACGAACTCATGCCCCACCACCATCGGCACGGGGATCGTCTTGCGGGCCCATGCGTCCCATGTGTAAATGTGAACATCTGTTCCACAAATACCTGTGCGCAACACTTTGATGAGGACGTCATTGATGCCGATGGTCGGGACCGGGACTGTTTCCAGCCAGAGCCCTCGTTCGGCCTTCTTCTTGACGAGGGCTTGCATGGTTTCCATGAGACGACTCCGATGGGCCGCTCGACCGGAGGCGGCGCCTTTGGGGACCTTTGTCGATTGAAGCCCCAAGAATAGTCCACGAAGGGGCCAACGCTCAACGCCTTCGCGTCCTCGGGGCCCTTGACGCGACCGCCCCGTCCCCCTATCTCTGAGGTTTCTTGGAGAAGATCCCAACGTGGGGGCCCCGATGGCGACAACCGAAGGCTCGGGTGACTGGCTGCTGGCCCTGGAACTGTTCGAGAGGGGCGACCCCGCGTTCGTCGAACAGGTGCGCCTGGTCGACGATGCCGACGCCTTGGGCGCGTTTGCGGCGCGGTGGTTGGCCGACACGCGGCCCGAGGCCCGGCAATTCCTCTTCGCCTATCTCGACTTGCCCCTCAACGCCTATCGCCACGAGGCCCTCGTCAAGCGACTCTTCAAGAAGGCCGAGGCGGCCGGCGACGACGAACTCATGGCCCACTTCCTGGTCACCTTCGATCGATGCACCAGGCGCGTCCAGCGGCGGCGAAATCAGTACGAGTCGATGCTCTTCGACTCGGAGACCGAGGCCAACCGTGTCGCCGAGGCATGGCGCGATCAAGGGGCAGTCTCGGCCAACGTTTGGAGGAACTGGCAAGGGAAGTTCCAGGCGTGGGGCAGATGGGAAGGCCAGGCGCTGGTCACGCCGCGTCAGTCCACCATGCCGCGCGGGACGATGAAGACTGCTTACGACGCGGGATCGTGGGACCAGAAAACGCGGACCTACAAGACGTTTGAGGTCCCCGATTGGGTCTTCGCGCTCAAGCTGATTCCGATGCAGTTTCGAGGCGGCGGCCCTCTCCCTCAACAAGCGAGGAAGAAGCTCCTCCATCGCCGGCTCTTCTCGATCGCCACCAGAGACTACCTGCGACGACGCGCCTGGCGTTACTTCCGCAAGTTGGGTCGAAAGAGGCCCGAGGACTACGTCGCGGCGATCAGCCGCGCGTTGGTCCTCTATCGCGACGAGGACGTGAAGGACGGACTGGCCTTGATCGACAACTGGGGCCTGATGCACGCTCTCTTCGCCTTCAGTTCGTGTCTCGAGCGGAACGACCGGGCCTGGAGGGTCGCCGCAGGACGATCGCTGGCCGAACTGGCCCCGGCGCCGCGTTTCGCGGCACTCTGGCAGCGGTCACCGCGAGTGCTCGTGGACTTGCTGATTCAGGCCCGTTGTCGGCCCGTCCGAAGCTGGGCCGTGGGGATGGTCCGTCGCGACCTGGCCGCGGTCTTGCCCGTCTTTCCCTTAGAGGAGCGGCTGGGACTGCTTGTGCATGACGACACGGAGGTGGTCTCGCTGGTCGCCGACCTGCTTCACGATGATCCGGGGCTCGCCGATGTCACGGTGGCCCAATGGCTGCGGCTTCTCGAGACGGCGAACCCAGCCACGCTCGAATTGCTCCGCGAGTTGATTCAGAAGTTCATCGACCCAGCGAGCGTGCCCCTCGGCGACATGATCCGCCTGGCGATGGCGAGGCCGATCCCGCTCGCCCAACTCGGCCTCGGGTGGTTGCGAACGCGGACATGGTTCGATGAGGAAGGCTGTCGGGCCTTGCTCGGTTTGGCCGAGGCGGAATGCGAAGCCGTGCGTCCCGAGATCATTCGATGGGCCTCCAGTGTCCTTTCCAAGTCGGACCAGTTCCGGTCGGAATGGGTCCTCGAATGGCTCGACGCGCGTCATCGAGACGTTCGCGACGTCGCATGGCAGTGGTTTCAAGGCGAGCCACGATGTCGCGAAGACGTGCGCCTTTGGCAGCGCCTCATGGAGACCCCTTACGACGAGGTCCGCCACGCCCTGATCGGCGAACTTGAAGCGCGAACGCGCGGCGGGGACACGATCCGGATCGAGCGCGGGGACCTTGACCCCGAACTCGTTCGCTTCCTTTGGGCGGCCACACTGTTGAATGTCTTCCGAGGTCATCGGACCAAGCCGGTCGTGGTGCGTCAGTTGCTCCGGCGGATCGAGGCGCGACCGACCGAGCTACCCCAGCTTCTGCCGGTCTTGGCCGTGGCGCTTCGGTCGTTGCGTGGGCCGGAGTGGCGGAGCGGTCTGGCGGCGGTCGTCCAACTGGCGGAGCGCGACGAGGAGGCGCGCGCGACCATTCAACGGACCTTGCCGGAGTTGCAATTCATCTGACGATGTGGCACGATCGCCCCACCGAGACCTGGGCTTCCGGCCCGCTTCGAGACCCTCTTGCTCCGGCGTTCCGCCGGGGTCGAACTTGCCTCCCGCATTGCTTCCCCAAGCGCGTTGTTCTTTTGGCCCGCCACGACATCTCCC
>CALLYK010000466.1 GCA_937858365.1 uncultured Isosphaeraceae bacterium
ATCCCCATGGGGCCCGCCACGATGCGCTACACGGCCACCATCAAGGACGGCGTGCTCAAGGAAGTTGGTGACGTGATCGAGACCGGTAAGGAACCGAGGCGCGTCTTCGAAATGGAACTGAAGCGCGTGGGCGACACGAAGTGGCCGGTGGAAGGTCTCGTCCCGCCCAAGTGAGCCTCGCCCCGCGGCGTCGCGGTCGGATCGGGCCCCTTCCCCCCATTGGTCTTGCGTGGAGGGGTCGGCCGGTTAGGATGGATCGCGTTCGTTCGGGACGTACGCGCCCAGCGCCCCCCCTCCTTCTCGACGAGCCCAAACCCGCCTGCCGGTCCTGCTCCCTCGTCGAGGAAGTCCGCCATGATCGACCCATCGTCCGAGGTCCCGCGCGGCGATTTCGCGGGGCTCTTGAAATACGGGCGCCAAGACGCCCTTTCCGGGTTTCTGGTCTTCCTCATCGCCCTGCCGCTCTGTTTGGGGATCTCCCTGGCGAGCGGTTTTCCGGCCATCGCGGGGGTCTTCACGGCAATCGTCGGCGGACTGCTGCTGCCCTGGATCAGCAACTCCGAACTGACCATCAAAGGGCCCGCCGCGGGCATGATCGTGATCGCGCTGGGGGCGATCACCGAACTGGGCGAGGCCCACGGCGCCGAGAACGCCTACCGCCTGGCGCTGGGAGTGGGCGTGGCGGCCGGCGTCCTCCAGATCGTCTTCGCGCTCACGCGCTCGGGCATCCTGGGCGAGTTCTTCCCCACGTCGGTCGTCCACGGGATGCTCGCGGCGATCGGCGTGATCATCATGTCGAAACAAATCCATATCACAATGGGCGTGATGGACGTGAAAGGCGGCCCGTTCGAGCTGATCCGGGCCATCCCCGACTCGGTCGCCCGACTGAACCCCGAGATCACCCTGATCGGCGCCCTCAGTTTGCTGATCTTGTTTCTCAAACCGCTGATCAACAATCATTATGTGAAAATGGTCCCCGCCCCGTTGGTCGTCATTCTCGTCGCGGTCCCGCTGGGCCTCTGGTTCGACCTGTCCACGGAGCACACCTACTCGTTCGGCGAGACCGAGTATCAACTGAGCGAGAAGTTCCTCGTCTCCGTCCCATCGAACATCTTCGCGGCGGTCCAGCTCCCAAGCTTCGGCGCCCTGGTGACCTTCACCGGCTGGAAGTGGGTCTTCCTCTTCGCGCTGATCGGCACGCTGGAGTCGCTCTTGAGCGCGAAGGCGGTGGACCTGCTCGACCCTTGGCGGCGCAAGACCAACATGAACCGGGACCTGCTGGGCGTGGGGATCGGCAACACGGTCGCCGCGCTGATCGGCGGCCTGCCGATGATCTCGGAGATCGTCCGCAGCAAGGCCAACGTCGACAACGGCGCGCGCACCCGCTTCGCCAACATGTACCACGGCCTCTTTCTGCTGGCCTTCGTGGCCCTGGTGCCGGCCTTGATCCACCGCATCCCGCTGGCCGCCCTGAGCGCCATGCTCGTGTACACGGGGTCAAGGCTGGCCTCGCCTCGCGAGTTTCAGAACGTCTTCCGGATCGGCAAAGAGCAGCTCATCATTTTCGTCTCGACGATGATCGGCGTCTTGGCGACCGACCTTTTGATCGGCGTGATCATCGGCATCGTGGTCAAGATCACGATCCACCTGATGAACGGCGTGCCGATCGAGTCGCTCTTCAAGCCCTACGTCGTGGTCGAGACGCTCCCGGACGGCCGCAACGTGGTCCGTGCCCAGCGCTCGGCGGTGTTCAGCAATTGGATCCCCTTCAAGAAGCAGATCGAGCACTTCGGCCTGGAGCTGAGGCAGAACTTGGTCATCGACCTGTCCGAGACCCAGTTCGTGGACCACAGTACGATGGAAAAGCTCCATCAGATGCAGGAGGAGTTCGAGCGCGAGGGGCTCACTCTGGAACTGACCGGTCTGGACACCCATCGGAAGCTCTCGGAGCACGCCACGTCGGCCAGGCGGCGCGGGCTCTCCCAGGTCAGGCGGATTACGATCGTCATCGAGGCCGACCAGAAGGACCGGTTCGTCGGCGAACTCCTGCGTCTCGGGGCGACCGGCTACACGGTCTCCGACTGCCATGGCGCGGGCCGGCGGACGCTCCACAATCCCGAGGCCGTCGCCAAGCCGCGCGTGCGCCTTGAGGTGGTGGTGGCGGTGGAGCGGTTCGAGGCGATCATGAACTTCCTACGCAAGGAGGTCCACGGCGACGCACACATGTTCGTGTGTGCCGAGACCGTCGAAGTCATCCGCGTCGAGCACTATTGAAACGCCAAGGGCCGATCGCACTTGTCGATCGGCCCTTGGGAGATTCACGGAGAGGTCGTGAAGGTTAGCGAACGGCCCCTTCGATCTTGGGCGCGGCCTTGCCTTCTTCGTCTTCCTTGATGCTCGTGATCATGGCCTCGGTCGTGAGCATGAGGCCCGCGATCGAAGCGGCGTTTTGCAGGGCGGTGCGGGTGACCTTGGTCGGGTCGATGATGCCCGCTTCGAACATGTCCACATATTCGGCCGTGTTGGCGTTGAAGCCGATGTTGCCGCCGCGCTCCCGGACCTCGTCGGCCACCACGGCGCCGTCGTGTCCGGAGTTCTGGGCGATCAAGCGGGTCGGCTCTTCCAAGGCCCGGAGGACGATGTGGGCGCCGAGCCTCTCGTCGCCGGTCAGGCCGTCATGCACCTTCTGGACGGCCGGGATGACCCGGATGAGGGCCGTGCCGCCGCCGGGGACGATCCCCTCTTCGGCCGCGGCCCGGGTGGCGTGAAGGGCGTCCTCGACGCGGGCCTTCAGCTCCTTCATCGCGGCCTCGGTCGGCGCGCCGACGTGGATCAGGGCGACGCCGCCGGAAATCTTGGCGAGGCGCTCCTGGAACTTCTCCTTGTCGTACTCGCTCTCGGTGTCTTCGATCTGGCGGCGGAGTTGGTCGATCCGCTTGGTGATCTCGGCCTTCTTGCCGGCCCCTTGAATGATCGTGGTCGCGTTCTTGTCGACCTTGATCTGCTTGGCCTTGCCCAGTTGGTCGAGCTTGATGTTTTCAAGCTTGAGGCCCAGGTCTTCGCTGATGACCGTGCCGCCGGTGAGGACGGCCATGTCTTGGAGCATCGCCTTGCGACGATCGCCGAAGCCGGGGGCCTTCACCGCGCAGACGTTGAGGATGCCGCGGAGACGATTGACCACAAGCGTGGCCAGGGCCTCGCCCTCGACTTCCTCGGCGATGATCAAGAGCGGCTTGCCACTCTGGGCCACTTTTTCGAGGAGCGGGATGAGGTCCCGGATGCTGGCGATCTTCTTCTCATGGAGGAGAATGTACGGCTCCTCGAAGACGCACTCCATCGTCGTCGGGTTGGTGACGAAGTAAGGGCTGAGGAAGCCCTTGTCGAACTGCATCCCCTCGACGAACTCGAGGGTGGTGCTCGACGTCTTGCCTTCCTCGACTGTGATCACGCCGTCGCGGCCGACGCGCTCGACCGCGTCGGCCAGCATGTTGCCGATCGTCGGGTCGTTGTTGGCGGAGATGGCGCCGACCTGGGCGATCTCCTCCTTCTTGGAGACCGGCCGGCTGAGTTTGCCGTGGAGTTCCTCGACGGCCGCTTCGACGGCCTTCTCGATCCCGCGCCGGACGGCGGTCGGGTTGCCGCCGACCGTGATCGTGCGGAGGCCCTCACGATAGATGGCGCGGGCGAGGATGGTGGCCGTGGTCGTGCCGTCGCCGGCGACGTCGGAGGTCTTGCTGGCCACGACGTTGACGAGCTTGGCACCCATGTTCTCAAACGGGTCGGGCAGCTCGATCTCCTTGGAGACGGTGACGCCGTCCTTGGTGACCTGGGGGCCGCCGAACGACTTCGATAGGATGACGTTGCGCCCGGTCGGTCCGAGGGTGGTGCCGACGGCCGTCGCGAGCACGTCCACCCCTTCGAGCATCTTCCGGCGGGCCGAATCGGCGAAAAGCAACTGCTTTGCCACGATCGCATCTCCCTGGGCTTGGGACCGGGCGCGGGGACCATCGTCCTTCGCGCCCCGTCTTCAGGACACCGTGATTACTTGACGATTTTCGCGAGGATGTCCGACTCACGCAGGATCTTGATCTCGTGGCCGTCCACCTTGATGTCGGTGCCGGAATACTTGCCGAAGAGGACCTCGTCTCCCTCGGTCAGGCCAATGGGCGAACGCTCGCCCGAGTCGAGCATCTTGCCGGGGCCGACCGCCAAGACCCGACCGCGCTGGGGCTTCTCCTTCGCGGTGTCCGGCAGGACGATCCCGCCCGACGTCTTCTCCTCGGCCTCGATCTGCTCGATGACGACCCGGTCTTCCAGGGGGCGAACCTTCAAAGCCATGATGGGCTCCTCTCTCTGTCAATGATACGTGAAAATGTGCCTTGTATAGGAAATGATGACCGACGGTAAGCCGATCACATCATGCCGCCCATGCCACCCATCCCGCCCATGCCACCCATCCCGCCCATGCCACCCATCCCGGGGCCGTGGTGGTCATGGTGGTCACCGCCGGCCTTCTTCTTTTCCTTCTTCTCGACCACGATGGCCTCGGTGGTCAGGAGCAGGCCCGCGACGCTCGCCCCGTTTTGGAGGGCCGAACGGGTCACCTTGGTGGGGTCCACAACGCCGAACGAGAACATGTCGCCCCAGGCGCCGGTCTCGGCGTTGAAACCGAAGTTGGTGTCCTTGGAGTTCTTGATCTTGGCGACGACGACCGAGCCGTCGAGGCCGGCGTTTTCGGCGATGGAACGGGCGGGCATTTCCAGGGCCCGGCGCACGATCGCGACCCCCATCGCCTCGTCTCCCGTGGTGCCAAGGTCTCCTTCGAGGGCCTTGACGGCGCGAATCAGGGCGACACCACCGCCCGGCACGATCCCTTCCTCGATCGCGGCGCGGGTGGCATGGAGAGCGTCTTCCACGAGGGCCTTCCGCTCTTTCATCTCGGTCTCGGTGGCCGCACCCACACTGATCTGGGCGATGCCGCCGGAGAGCTTGGCCAGGCGCTCCTGGAGCTTCTCCTTGTCGTACTCGCTGTCCGTCTGGGTGATTTCGCGGCGGATCAGTTCGGTGCGGCCCTTGATCTCGTCGGCCTTGCCGTGGCCGTCCACGATGGTCGTGTTCTCGCTGTCGATCGTGACCTTGGCGGCGCGGCCGAGGTCGCCCAGGGTGATGTTCTCCAGTTCGATGCCCAGGTCCTTGAAGATCGCCTTACCGCCGGTGAGAACGGCGATGTCGCCCAGCATGGCCTTCCGGCGATCGCCGTAAGCGGGGGCCTTCACGGCTGCGACCTGAAGGATACCGCGAAGCTTGTTCACGACGAGCGTGGCCAGGGCCTCGCTCTCCACGTCCTCGGCGATCACGAGCAGGGGCTTGTTGGCTCGCGCGATCTGCTCCAGGATCGGGATGAGCGGCTTGGGCGTGCTGATCTTCTCTTCGTAGAGCAAGACATACGGGTCTTCGAGGACGACTTCCTGACGGTCCTGGTCGGTGACGAAGTGGGGCGAGAGGTAGCCGCGGTCGAACTGCATCCCTTCGACCACATCAACGGTCGTCTCGAACCCCTTGCCTTCCTCGACCGTGATGACGCCGTCTTTGCCCACGCGCTGGAAGGCGTCGGCCAGACGCTCGCCGATCGAGCGGTCGTTGTTCGCGGCGATGGTGGCGACCTCGACGATTTCCTTGTCGGAGACCGACTTGGAGAGGCCCTTCACATGCTCGACGACAGCGGCGACGGCCTTCTCGATGCCCCGCTTGAGGGCCATGGCGTCGGCCCCGGCGGCGAGGGCCCGCAGACCTTCGCGGAAGATGGCCTCGGCCATCACGGTCGCGGTGGTGGTGCCGTCGCCGGCGGCGTCGGACGTCTTGCTGGCGGCCTCTTTGACGAGTTGGGCGCCCATGTTCTCATAAGCGTCGGTCAGCTCGATTTCCTCGGCGACGGTGACGCCGTCCTTGGTGATGGTGGGGCTGCCCCAGCCCTTGTCGATGACGGCGTTGCGACCGCGGGGACCCAGCGTGCTGCGCACGGCGCGGGCCAACTTGGACACGCCGGAGGCCAGCTTCTGGCGCGCCTCTTCCTCATAAGCCAAGATCTTGGACACGATGGATGCTCCTCAGTCGGACAAGGGCCGTGGTGGGTCGTCGAATGGCCCCTTCAGGTTGGTCTCGTGAAAGGGGACATGCAGGTTCGATGCCGGGACGTTCTCCATTCCCCAAGTCGATACAGGACAAAATGTTGGAAAGCCGAAGCGGACAGCGGATGACATCCGATCGGCTGTCAGGATGGCAGTCGGTCCTGTCAAGACACGGGATGGGGGGAATCGAGCGGCGGGCCGCGACCGGAGCGGACCAGGATCGCGTCGGCCCTCT
>CALLYK010000467.1 GCA_937858365.1 uncultured Isosphaeraceae bacterium
CGTAGGCGAGATACGCCAGGCCGATCCCCACCGCCGTCAGGGCGACCGCCGCCGACGTGACCAGCGTGCGGTGCTTGCGCGTCCAGCGGCCGAGCCGCTTGGTCCAGGGCTCGCGATAGACCCCCACCGGCTCGTCGGCCAGCCAGGTTTCGAGGTCGCTCGCCAGGTCGCGCGGCGAGGGATAACGATCGCCCGGCTTCAGGGCCATCGCCTTCAGGCAAATCGCCTCGAGCGCGGGGTCGATCCACGATTGGACCGCGCGCGGGGCGGGGAACTCGCCCGCCTCGATCTTGCGGAAGAGGTCGGCCGGGTCCTTGTCGGTGAACGGCGCCTGGCTGGTGAGCAGGCAATACAGGGTGGCCCCCAGGCTGTAGACGTCGCTGGCGGGTCCAAGCTGGTCCAGGTCGCCGCGGGCCTGCTCGGGGGGCATGTAGGCGGGCGTGCCCAGCCGCCGGCCCCGCTGCGTGAGCCGGGCGTCGCTGTCGGACTCGGGCTGGATCGTGCTCTCGTCGTCGGCGACGGTGGTGTCGCGCTCGCCCCGGGCGAGGGCCAGGCCCCAGTCGACGACCATCGTCTCGCCGTAGGGGCCGAGCATGATGTTCCCCGGCTTCAGGTCGCGGTGCAGCACGCCTCGGCTGTGGGCATAGGCGATGGCATTGCAGACGTCGAGGAACCGGCGCAGCAGCTTGCGAAGCTCCACCTCGCGCGAGACCTCCGCGCCGCCCTTGTGGAAGCGGTCGATGGCCTCCTTCAGGCTGTTGTTCCCCTGGATGAACCGCATGGCGTAGAACGGACAGCCCTGATCGTCGGCCCCCAGGCCATAGACCGGGACGATGCTGGGGTGCTCGAGCCGGCCGGTGATCTCGGCCTCGCGAGCGAACCGGGAGCGGCCCTCGGTGTCGTTCACGAAACGCGGCTGGATCTTCTTGAGGGCGACCTCGCGATGGATTTCCTCGTCGCGGGCCACGTAGACCTCGCCCAATCCCCCCTTGGCGTGGAAGCGCAGGATGCGGAAGCGCTCGCCGGGCCGAGGCGGCGGGCCGGTGTACGGCGCGGTGTCGTCGAGGCCACCTTGACCCGCCCCGGCCAGACTGGCCTGGAGGTCGGGATCGGCGATCGCCTTGAGGTCGTCACGCGCCGAGCCGAGGGAACTCAGGTCGGCCAGACTCTTTTCGGGGTCGTTGTCGTGCCGGGCGAGGTGCTTCGCGACCAGACCGTCCAGGAGCCGGCGCTCGTCGTCGTCGAGGGCGCGGCGGTCGGCCAGCACCTGGCCCAGCGGCTTCGACTTGTCCACCACCCAGGCGTTGAGGGCGCCAAGGAGGGCCTCGCGGTCGATGAAGTTGTTCTGAAAGGCCAGCAGGCCAAAGAGCAGCCCGCGCGCTGTCTCGCGCGAGGAGTCGTGTGGAGGCGGCGGGCCCGGCGATTCGACAAACACCGCCGTGACGACCTGTTCCAGACCCGGGAATCGGGCCCGGTAGTCGGCGGCCGTCGGGCATGCGCCGCGCGCCCGACGGCGTTCCAGGTCGGTCAGCAGCAGCTCCTTCAACAGCCGCGACCGGACATGCGTGGGGACTTCGGCGATGAGGTCTTCCATGCGGAGGGGCGTTCCTTCGGACCACGCGGCCTCGAATCGGTCGTGCAGGTCGTTCATCAGCGACCAGTCGGCGGCGTTGAAAGGCTCGTTGGGAGGAGTCGGGTTGGACATGGGGGGCTCACACTTCGTCGTCCGAGTTGGTGTCCTGATCGTCAGCCGCGCTCTCTTGCCAGGTCTCGCGTATATACTCCAGGCGGAGCGTGACCTTGCGGAGCGAACACTCGAGCTTCGCGGCGATCTCCTCGTTGGTGTACCCCTCGAGTTTCAGCTCCGCGATGCGGCGGGCGTCGGGCTTGACCAGGGCGTCCAGGCGGAGGCGAAGTTGCTCGGCCATCTCGGCGGCCATGCCGGGGGACGGGCCCTCGGCAAGCAGGCGGCCGAAGGGAGTGCTGGGCTCGCCGCTTCCGGAACTCGAGCCGGTCGCGATCATGTCGGCCTCGCGCAATGTACGGAGGTCGGGGTTTTTCAGGGCCTTCAGCCTGCGGCGGCGATCGGACAGCTTGCACTTGACCAGGTGCGCCAGGACCTTCCAGAGGTCGTCGCGGTCATCGAGCTTGGGGAACCGGTCGGCGCGGACGCCGTCGCTGAGGGACGCGAGGACGCTGAGGGCAATGTCCTCCTCGTTTCTCACCGCGGTGGGTCCGGGCGATGCGCAAAGTCGGGCGCGGATCATCCTCACGAGCTGGGCGAAGTAGTGGTCCCAGATTGAGGTGAACGCCCGGCTGTCGCCGGCCTTGAAGTCGTCGATCCACCCTGTGATCGTGCCGTTCGCGTCGTCCATCGGTCGCCTCTTCATTCAAGGTCGAGGACATCGATACCTGCGCGATTGTACCGCGGCGCGCGAGGCCATTCGATCGGGTGTCATTTTCTCTTGCGCGTGTTGGGGTGGGTTGTCGGTAAGAGGTGAAGTGGGAGCGACAAATACCCCAGACGAGGCGACGAGGAGGCGGAACCATGCGATGCTTGGCTCGAATCATGCCGTTGGCCCTGCTGGTCCTACTGGCGATCCAGGTCCAGGCCCGTGCGCAGTATTCCAACGATTACGGACCGCCCTGGTACCCCTACGCCGCCTGGCAGGGCGGCTCGACGGCGCCGGGCGACATCATCCGAAGTGAGGCCATGTACCTTCAGGCCCTCGGCGACTACGAGCTCAGGTGCGCCCTGGCCGCGATGGTCCACAGCGAGCGTTTGGCGATGGAGAACGAATACCTGTCCGCGTGTCGCCAGAGTATCATGTGGCAGGCCTCGCAGCGCCGCAGGTTCGAGACGGCTCGGCTCAACGCCGTCCTCGCCGAGATGCGACGACGCAAACTCGAGTACCCCATGATCGACGACGTGAACGACGGCAGCTCGTTGAACCTGTTGTTGCGCGAACTATCCGCGTGCAACACGCCGCTGGAGCAATTGCCCGCGAGCAGGGCCCAGATGAAATCGGACATGGTGCGGTCGCTTCCCTTGTTGTGCTCCGGGGCGACACGTCCCGTGAGTCTCCGACAGGCCGACCGAACGGACGCCCCAAGAGAATTCCGCGATCAAGTCATCAAGGCCAACGAGTTCAGTTACGACGCCTTCCGGATGGACCTGGACGACGATGGTCAGGTCGCGATTTCGGACCTGGTGATGTTCCTCACGAGCTTCAACCTGCGTCTGGGCAAGGCGACCAGCGCCGATGAGCGGGAGGCTTACGAGACGCTTCACCGGAGGCTCTGGTCGATGCGAATGGACCTCGTCCAGGCCCCTGGGGATAGAGTCAGAAAGCCCGAGGTACCCCGAGCCGCTCGGTGATCATGGGTCCGACATCCTGAACCGGACCACGAGGCCCTTCGTGGTCCGGTTCGATTTTGTCCGGGCAGTCGGATGACGACCCGCAAACGGGTCCTAAGGTCCAGATTGGCGCCTCGTGAGCGACAGAGGCGGAGCAGACCCTGGCTTCGCTTCGTGGTTCGGCCTCGTCCTGAATGTAAGGGTGCTGTGGATAAGATCAGAAGAGACATGGAGTTGTGACATCTCATCGACCCCAGGTAAAGAAACCCTCACAGACCCCCCTATTTGAAGGTTCGAACCCGATTTTTTTGCCCTAGGTCATGAAAATATCACACATTAACTCAAACCAAACAAATGACGGCTTTGGCCCCAGGAAAGGTCTCGTTCTCCAAGTCGCCGGGCTGCGGCCCGGTCAAAACGTACCACGTGGAACGATCGCGTTGCCTGGGCGTTCTTCGTCGGCGGGGGAGCGTGTTCACGATGGTTCTCAAAGGTCATTGGACCTCTGCGTCCTCGGCTTCTGGATGTCGGCCAGGGGCCGTCCTCGCTTGAAGACCGAGACCGTGCCCGTGAATTGCGAAACGCTGAGCGCCAGGGCGTCGGTCGTGGAGGTCGTCCCGGATGGACAGGGCTTGGGCGTTTGAGCCGTGATCGTCAGGGGTCGGTCTTGACACGGTAGTCCTCACTATACAAGTGTTTCATTCGATGGAGGCGTGGGTCCACCGGACGCGCTCTCTCGCCAGGTCTTGCGGACGTAATCCAGGCGGAGCGTGACCTTGCGGAGCGAGCATTGGATTTGCTCGGCGATGTCTTCGTTGGTGTGGTCGGCCTCGTTCAAGGTGTGAAGGTCAGGGCTTTTCAACGATTCTTCTGGGAACAGTCCGCCACAGCGATCTCATGAAGTCGAAGTGGAAGATGGTTGATTTCTCGACCTTCTCACGAGCGCCCTGTCGATCGGGCGGTTTTCGTCCTTCCGATCGGATGGCCGCTTGGCATAATGCCCACTCTTTGGCAACCTGCTCGTTGGTTTGGCGATCACTCGACGATGGCTTCGAATGGAGTCGGCCAAGTCGTTTGTCGGCATCGACTTCGGTCAAGAAATACGCGTGATTGGCCCCAAGAGGCCCAAAAACGAGGAACAGACCCGTTTTTTCGTCGGAAGTGTCCTTGATCAAGGAGTTTGTGGCGAGGCATTTTTCGTCAACATACCCAGGCGGAGTGGAACGGCTTGGGTCGTCGAGGCGGCCCGGCCCGCGAGTGCTCGACTCGGTCCGACCCCCGCGATAAGCTGGTCACCATGAATGCTCCACGCCCCGACTTTCCCACCCATCGCCCGCGCCGCTTGCGACATCATCCTCGGGTGCGCGACCTGGTGCGCGAACATCGCCTCACGGTGGATGACCTCGTTTATCCGCTCTTTCTCTATCATGGCCGGGACCTGGCGCGTGAGGTCCCTTCCATGCCGGGGCAATTCCAATGGTCGCTGGACCGCTTGCCCGAGGCGATCGAACGTGTGGTCGCGAGCCGGGTCCCGGCGGTGCTCCTCTTCGGCATCCCCGCCGTCAAGGACGCCCTTGGGTCGGCCGCCTGCGACGATCAAGGCATCGTCCAGGAAGGCACGCGTCTTATCAAGAAGTTGGCACCCGAACTGCTCGTCATCGCCGACGTTTGCTTCTGCGAGTATACCGACCACGGTCATTGCGGACCATTGACAACAGTAGCCGGTCGGACCGATGTCGATAACGACGCGACCCTCGCGGGCCTCGCCGAGCAAGCCGTCAGTCTCGCCCGCGCGGGGGCC
>CALLYK010000468.1 GCA_937858365.1 uncultured Isosphaeraceae bacterium
CGGCCCATGACATCGAGCGAGCGGTCAAGGACGGCAAGGTCGCATCGCTGATTGGCATTGAAGGCGGTGTCGCGATCGAAAACGACCTGGCCATGCTCCGGGCCTTTCATCGCCTAGGCGCCCGTTACATGACGTTGACGCACAACAAGACGCTCGATTGGGCCGACGCCGCGACCGATAAGCCGAAGAGTGACGGCCTTTCCACGTTTGGTGAGCGGGTGGTGAAAGAGATGAACCGCCTTGGCATGCTGGTGGACCTTTCGCACGTCGCGCCGAGCACGATGGCTGACGCGCTGCGGGTCTCAAAGGCCCCGGTGATCTTCAGCCACTCCAGCGCACGGGCGCTTTGCGACGTCCCGCGCAACGTGCCTGACGACATCCTCAAAGACCTCCCCAAGAACGGTGGGGTGGTGATGGTCAATTTCTACTCCGGTTTTCTGGTCCCTGGGGCGCGCGGTAAGATCAATGCTAAGTCTGAGGAACTGAAGGCAAAGTCGGCCAACAAGGAAGAAGCGGAAAAGGCCTATCACGAGTGGATGAAGACGGCCGTGGAGGTGCGTGGCACGATCACCACGCTGGTGGACCACATCGACCATATCGTCAAGGTCGCAGGTATCGATCACGTCGGCATCGGCTCCGATTTCGACGGCATCAACATGTGGCCGGTCGGTCTGGAGGACGTTTCGGACTACCCGCGTATCACCGAGGAATTGCTTCGTCGAGACTACTCCGAGGCTGACATTCACAAGGTGCTTGGAGGCAACGTGCTAAGGGCCTTCCGCGAGGCGGGGGAGGTCGCGGCCGATCTTCGTAGGACGACTTCGCCGGAAGTCGATTCGCCTCGGGGCGTGCCGGAGAACTGATTCATAACATGTTTCTTGATCGATGATCGAGGCCCGGTCTGTTCGCGCCGTTGTGCTGGTATTGTTCGCGCTGATTGTCGCGTGGGGTTGCCTTGCGCGTTGGGTCCATCCCCAGACCATGCCAGGTGTGAGTGGAGACGAGGCCTGGTACGGCGTTCAAATGGGCCATGTCTTGCGAGGCGAACCTTTTCAAGACCACACGCCCACCGGCCTGCCTCTGAACCCCTTTTTCGCTTGGTGGGAACTGGCCCCACTCGCACTTGCGGGGCCCGAGACGTGGGTTCTTCGACTTCCAGCCCAACTCTCGAACCTGCTGGCGCTCGGACTGACCTTCCCCCTGTTGGCTCGTCCTTTGGGACGGACGGCAGCCGCCCTGGCCACGCTCCTTCTGGCGGCTTGCCCGGTGGCCATCGCCTATTCGCGCGTGGGTTGGGACCAATCACAAGCCGGCCTCTTTGGCCTTTTGGCCGTCGCATTCGCCCTCCGTGCGGAACCGATCCGATTGACGCTCGCCCTTTTCGCGTTTTTTTTTGTGCATCCGGCGAACATGTTCGGTTTGCCGCCGATCGCTCTGGCGTTTCTCGTGACCGCGTGGGGCCGTTGGCCACGACGGCGCGTTTGGGTGCTCGGTGCGGTCGCGGCCTCTGCGTGCGTCCTTCTCGCCTTGGCCGGTCGCGGCAACACTCAGCCGACTTTTCTCGCCGATCCGGCAGAGCTTTGGTCGCCATCGCGATGGTGGGGCAATCTGGTCTTGCTGGGTCGGATCGCTTCGGGTCAGGCCACGTACGAGGTCTACGTGGGACCAACCGGGCCTCGACTCCTCATGGCGCGCGACGTCCTCATCGGCATGTCCATATTGTTGGTAGGATTCGTCGGCGCCTTGCGCTTGGTCCGAAGTCGTTCGTGGGACCGGCTCGCGCTCTTCTTGGGGATCGCCGGGGCCGTGGTGGGTGTTGCCATCCTCGTGGCCCCCGCGGCACTCCAACCGATCACTCAACGCTACGCGCTGGGCTTGCTTGGCCCTTTCCTGGTAGCGATGGCCTGTTGCTTGGAGGCCTCTCTCCCGCGCCGACCGGTCCTTCGATGGTACGCGCTTGGTTTGTTGAGTTTGCTGCTCTGCGTGCCGCTACTGGATTTTTCCTTGCACTACGTGGCCGCCCTTCGTCGGACGGGTGGTGACTCGGAGGGGGCCTTTCGCGCGGGCCCAGTGGACCCGAAGCAAGCGGCCGTTGCGGTCATCTTGGCCGACCTGCCAAACACACACCCGCCGAGCGGTAGTCTGGACCGACGATGGGTTGTTCTGACCGAAGATTGGTGGACGATGATGCCCATGACCTATTTCGCCCAATCAAGACGCGAAGTGAGGATTCAGGGAACAGTGACCAGGCCCAGTGAAATGCGCAAGGACGTCGCACGTTACTTGGAGTTGGGGCAATACGTGGTAGGCTTCGCCGGCGGACCAGTGGACCAAACAGTACGCGCGGCATTACCGCCCGAAGCCCTGGTCCACTGGGACTTGCCGGATTACGCGGGTCGACCCGCGGTCGTCGTCTATCGTCTGCGCGAGGTCCCTTGAGCGAAGTCAGAGGGTCTTCAAGTACTCGATCACGGCGTTACGCTCGGCATCCGTCAGTTTGTCGCCGAATGTGTGCCCCTGATGGCCCAGGCCAAATCGCGCCGTATCGACGTAGTAGCGGGCCTCTGCCGGCGAAAGGTCGTTGGGGACATCACCATTAACGACCTCATACTTCCAGCCGACGTTGATCGAGTCGTACTCGTCCATGTTCGTGGAGCGGGGACGCTTGAACATGGCCGGACGACGCGAGGATTCGAGCAGGAGGTCCAGGTTGGGCACGACCCCATTGTGAAGATACGGGGCCGTCGCCCAGATGCCCCGGAGAGGGGGGGCCTGATAGCCGACCATTTCGTTGTCCACGGGGTGTTTCTCACCGAACCAAGTGGAGTTCACATGGGCAACGAAGCGAGTGGTGATCCCCTCGGCGCGTTTTGGGTCGGTCCCGATTCGATCCAACTCGACGACGACATTGGGATAATCGACTTGGCCGTCTGTGGCGTATCGGCCGTGGCATTTGGCGCATTCGCGCTCGAAGATCACGCGACCAGCCCCAGCCTTACCAGTGTCGATCGGGAACGGGTACTTGGGCGGATTGAGCGACTTGATGTAAGCCATCACGTCCTGAAAGACAGGTTCCATGCGTTGGAAATCTTCCAATGAATAATCATCAAGAAAGAACTGCATGATCGAACGATGAGAGTTGACGTCAGTGCGGCCATCTTGATACATGGTAGATTTCGTGGCCAGGCCCCACCAGGCGGGCGTGTCGAGTTCCGGCAGCCAAGCGCCGGTTCGCAAGGGAAAGACGCGACGCGAGAGGTCCGCGTTTCGGAATGAGAAAAGCGCGATCGAGATTTGGCCCGCGTTCACCGTGCCGCGTGTGGTGGTGAGCGTAAAAAGTGCGGGCGGCACGGTCTTACCGTCGGCCTTTGTCAGGTCGTCCAGGAGCGAACGCAGGTCGAGCGTGGTGTTGTCGAGCTTGAGGCCGACCTCCTCGCTGATGACCTGGCCGCCGGTGAGGATGGCCATGTCGGCCAGCATCGCCTTGCGGCGCTCGCCGAAGCCGGGGGCCTTCACGGCCACCGAGGCGAAGGTGCCCCGGATCTTGTTGACCACGAGGGTGGCGAGGGCCTCGCCCTCGACGTCCTCGGCCACGATCAGCAGCGGACGGCCGGCCTGCATGACCTTCTCGAGCACCGGCAGGAGGTCCT
>CALLYK010000469.1 GCA_937858365.1 uncultured Isosphaeraceae bacterium
ACACCGGGCCGCACCGCGATGAAGGTCCTGCTGTCGTATGAGAAATGGCTCGAATCGGCGGGCCCCGAACGTCAACGAGACCTCGCCGTACTCCGGCTCACCGGCTTCTTCGACCGCCCGGCGAGCGCGGATTGCCTGGCCGCGTTGCGAAGATGGAAGTTCCCGGGCTTTCTTCAACGGCTCATCAGTCGCAAGTGGCGGCAGGTCCACCATGTCTTCGGTCCGCTGGCCTCGTTGACGGATCGAGAATGGACCGCAGCGCTATCGGACCTCGAAACTCTCGACCTAATCATTCGGGGACCGGGCCCGGATATCCTCGCCGCTTGCGAAGGGGCCACCGTCGACGCCCACCCGCTGGTCCGCGAGTACTTCGCCCGGCAACTCACGACGAACCAGCCCGAAGCGTTCCGTGCGGGGCACTCGCGGCTGTTCGATCACCTCTGCGAGACAACCGAATACCGGCCCGACACCCTGGCCGGGCTCCAGCCGCTCTACCAGGCCGTCACCCACGGCTGCTTGGCCGGACGGCAGTTGGAGGTTTTCTCCAAGGTCTATAACGATCGCATTCTCCGCGACGCCGCCTCATACAGCACGAAGAAGCTCGGGGCGATCGGGGCGAACCTGGGCGCTGTGGCTGCGTTCTTCGAGGGGACCTCATGGGACCGGCTCACACCTGGGCTGCTCGCTCCGGTCCAGGGGTGGCTGCTCAACGAGGCCGCTCTCTGTCTGCGAGCCCTCGGCCGGCTCAACGAGGCCTTGGGGCCGATGCGGGCGGGGCTCGCGATGGCTGAACAAGCCGAGGATTGGAAACGGGCCGCCATCGCGGCCGGCAACCTCGGCGAACTGGAATTGACGCTGGGCCGGCTGGGTGAAGCGGTCGCCGACGGCCGCCGGGCGGTCGAGTTCGCAGACCGGAGCGGGGACGCATTCCTGAAGTTGCGTAACCGGACGATGACCGCCGAAGCGCTTCATGCCCGGTCCGCTCTCGGGGACCATTCCGACACGGCCGCGGACCCCACACTTGGGCATCTGGGTGTGGCGGAGCGGACGGAGGCCGAACGGCTGTTCGCCGAGGCGGAGCGGATGCAGGCGGAGCGGCAGCCGAGGTATCCGTTGCTCTGTTCGCTCTGGGGCTTCCGCTATGTCGACCTGCTCCTGGTCCCGGCGGAACGCGCAGCTTGGCGGGGTGTCGTGAGGCGACATGCGGGTGTGACGGAAGAGGGCTCGTCAAACTCTCAGGCCGGGGAGAACCCACGTCCCGCAGCCTTCGCCGCCTGTGCCGAGGCCGAGCGGAGGGCATCGCAAACGCTCGATTGGGCAATTCGCTCTGACGGGCTCCTCGACATCGCCCTCGACCACCTCACGCTGGCCCGAGCGCGGCTGTACCGGGCGTTGCTGGAGGCCCCGTCTTTGCCCTGCTCGTCGCTCGTCATTGCGGATTGCGAGACCGCCCTCGCCCGGCTTCGCGAGGCCAACATGATCGACTTCTTACCCAAGGCCCTCCTCACTACCGCGTTGCATTCCGGGGCCTTGTTGGGGGACCGGCCGGCCGCCGAGCGCTTTTTGGACGAGGCCCGGCTCATCGCCGAGCGGGGCCCGATGTCTCTTTATCTGGCCGATGTCTTCCTCCACCGGGCCCGCCTCTTCGGCGACCGCTCGGCCTTGAACGAGGCCGGGGTGCTCATCGAAAAGGTCGGCTACGGTCGACGACGCGAGGAACTCGCCGACACCCGGGCCGCTTTGGCCTGAAGACCATCACAACATGAGAGAGTACAGGCCCGCTTCACTTGCCGATGCAGAAGGCCCCGAAGATCCGGTCGAGAAGGTCTTCCGTGACCACTGCTCCGACCACTTGCCCCAGGTCGTCGATCGTTTGGCGCAGCTCCAGCGCGACGATTTCATCGCCGAGTCCTTCGCGAATCGCGCGCGCGGCCCCTTCTAGCGACTCGCTCGCCCTGCGCAGGCTTTCTCGGCAGCGGGCCGACGTGCTCGCGATCGCGGGCCCTTCGCTGGGCGGTACCGCCAGGGCCGACGCGATGGCCTTGCGCAGTTGGTCGAGCCCTTCGCCGGTCAGCGCGCTGGTCGCGATCGCGCCTTCCGGCGCCTCGCGATCGCGGTCGACTTTGGTCCAGACCAAGAGCGTCGGGCGATCGTGTTCGGGTACGGCGCTCGTCGTGTCGCCGCTTCGACATTCGAGCACCAGTTCGGCCCGCCGAGCTTGTTCGAGCCGCTTGGCTTGCGCTTGGCCCTCGATCGCGTCGCGGGCCTCTTCCGCCCCGGCCGTGTCGATCAGTTCGATGGTCATGCCGCCGCAGACGCACGGTTCGGCCAGGTAGTCGCGCGTGGTGCCGGCCAGGGGCGAGACGATCGCTTGGTCGCGACCGAGCAGCGCGTTGAAGAGCCGACTCTTGCCCGCGTTGGGCGGACCACACAAGGCCACACGCGGTCGATCGTGCGCTCGTTCACGGTCGCGAAGGCGGTCGGCCAGTCGGGCCAGTTCGGCCGCGCGCTCCCCGAGCTCCGCGGCCAGCGCATGGCGCTCGTATTCACCCACGTCGGGCTCTTCGGCGAAGTCGAGGTTTGCTTCCAGGTGTGCGAGCATGTCCATCAGGCGATCGCGCAGGACCGTGAGGGGCCCCGAAAGACCTCCCGCGAGCTGCTTCAAGGCCACGTCGAGCTGGTCGGCGCGGTCGGCGTTGATCACGGCCAAGACGGCCTCGGCGCGCGTGAGGTCGAGCTTGCCCGCGAGGAAGGCCCGCAAGGTGAACTCGCCGGGCCCGGCCGGTCGGGCGCCGCGGGCCAGGCAGTGCGCCACGAGTTGACTCAACAGTGGCGGCGAGCCGACCGTGTGGAACTCGGCCATCGGCTGCCCCGTGTACGAACGAGAGTCGGGCCAGAGGAGCAACGCGGCGGGCAACGGGTGACGCAGGCCGTCGATCACGAGATGGCCCTCGAAGCGTCGGGCGCATCGGGGCATTTCGACCTTGGGGGTGAACGTCTGAAGGGCCAGGAGGCAAGCGTCGGGACCGGACAAACGCACGATCCCGCGTACGCCCGGCCCCGGCGCGCTCGCGATGGCCACAATGGTGTCGGTCGAGTCCAAGGTCATCGCGGCGTGTTGGTCCCGTTCAGTCATCCACCTTGAAGGGGCTTAGCGTCCGCACGGCCAGTCGCGTGGCGAAGCGGATTTGCTGCTCGCCAGAGAGGTGTCGCACGTATTGCCGTCGGATCGTGGTGAGCCAGCGCAGGGGCCTATCTCCGTAGTCGATGCGAATCCTCGTCAAGACGGGACCGGGCATCGCCAGCGCCCGCGCGATGCCGCCTGGCACGTCGAGATTGCTGTCGATGTCGTTGTAGCCGACACGCAGACCGGCCGCCAAGGCCGCGTAGTCGAGCCGAGCCAGCTCCGTGGCGGTCGTCCGGCGGAACGTCGGCTTTTGCAGCATCTGCATGTAATGATAAGCGCCGTCGTCGAGCACGAAGAACTTGACGGGGATGCCCTCCCGCGCGGCGGTCGAGATTTCCAGACCCGACATCAGGAAGCACCCGTCTCCGGTGACGCACGCGACGCGCACATCAGGCCGCACTTTTTGGGCCCCGATCGCCGCGGGCAAGGCCCAGCCCATGCTCTGGTTATCGGCCGGCGTGAAATAGCGCCTGGGGCCGGGCACGTCGATCGCCTCCGACGCCCAGTGCGTCGACGCGGTCACGTCCACCAGGATCAGGTCGTTCGGGAACATCGCCTGCCGCAACTGGACCAGGAAGAACATCGGGTCCACCGCGTCCTTAACCCAGATCTTGGCATTGGCCGTGAAGTCTTGATCACGCCAGCATTTGATGTGATTGATCAAGTGCTGATTGACCGGGCGTTGCAGGGCGGGACGATCGACGAGCATCCGGTCGAGGAAGACGCGGGCGTCGGCGTGGACCAGGACGTCGGCCGCGATGTTGCGCCCGAGGTTCTCGGGGTTGGCGTCGACGTGGATCGTCTTCTTGATCGCGGGCACGGCGTAGCCGGCCGTGGAGACCTCGCTGTAGCGGACGCCCACCGCCAGGACGACGTCCACGTTTTCAAACGCGTTTTCGGCGGTGCGCGTGCCGTAAGTCCCGTAGCCCCAACCGACGGCCAGCGGGTGGGCGTCGGGGATGGCCCCTTTGCCGCTCACCGACGTCGCCACGGGCGCTTGCAGCATCTCGGCCACCGCGATCAGCGACGCGGTCGCGTCGGCGCAGCCCATGCCGGCGTAAATGCCGATGCGTTTCCGGCGATCGGCCAGCAGACCGAGGGCCTTCTGGTAGCTGATTTCGTCGAGGGGCAGGGGGGCTGGTTCGGGGGGCTTGATGTCGTAGTCGTAGGCTTCGAGCAGTTGCGTGTAAGGCACGACGATCGCCACGGGGCCGGGCTCGCCCGTCTTGGCCAGTTGAAACGCCTTGTGGACGACCGTCGGCAGGTCGGCGACGTGCCCGACCTCGAAGACCCCCTTGCAGATCGGCACGAGGAGGTCGGCGTTGTTCAAGCCGTGGACCTGGCCGATCGGCGCGTTGGGCCGGCGATCGACGTCGGTGACGATGCCGACGATGGGGACGCTGTCGTAGAAGGCCTCGCCGATCCCGGTCATCGCGTTGGTCAAGCCGGGACCGGGCACGACCGAGAAGACGCCCACTTCGCCCGTGGCCCGGGCGGCGCCGTCGGCCATCACACTCGCCGAGGCCTCGTTCGTCACCAGCAAATAGCCCAGGCCGTTCGCCTTCATCGCGTCCCAGAGTTCATTGTTCTGGGCCCCCGGGACGCCGAAGACGCAGCGTGTCCCCTCGCATTGAAGGGCCACGACGATCGCCTGGGCGCCCGTCATCTTGCCCTTCACGCCGCGATGATGGGTGGTCATGCCGACCTTTACATGGTCGGCCTGCGCGGGGGTGGCCGCCGTCGCCGCGAGCGCGGCCGAGCCCAGCGCCCCCATGACCCCCAGCGCGGCCCGTCGGTTCATTTCCATCGTCCCGCCCCTCCTGGACGTGTCCTCTAGCGACGAGGTCCCACGGACCCACGCGAACAACCCTGGAAATCGGCGAATCGGGAGCGACACATTCAGACCGAACCAACGGTCCTCACCCGACCGAGCCGTTCGACCCGCGCAATCGGCAAGCTCGACCGGCTCGGCACTCACGCTCACGTCATGAACCACCTCGAACGAGTTCCCCAGGCGCACCAGGAGCGACAGCGGCATGGGATTG
>CALLYK010000470.1 GCA_937858365.1 uncultured Isosphaeraceae bacterium
GGTCGGCGACGCGTTCGAGGTACGTCGCCTCGGACTCGACCGTTTCGAAGAGGGGCCTTTCGTCGGTGGGGCCGCCGTTGCGGAACGGGTTGATGTTCCGGAAGAAGGCGAGGAAGCTGTAGTAGTCGCGTTGGGGGATAGGGTCGAGCTTGTGGTCGTGGCAGCGTGCGCAGTCGATCGTCAGACCAAGGAAGACCTGGCCCGTCGTGGTGACGACATCGTCGAGTCCGTCGAAGCGGGCGAGTTCCTGGTCGGTGGGTTCGTCGTCCCAGATGCCGAGTCGGTAGAAGCCCGTGGCGATGTGGGCGTCGTTGTCGGCATCGGGAAGCTCGTCGCCGGCGAGTTGCTCGCGAGCGAAGCGATCGTAGGGCTTATCGGTGTTGAACGCCCTCACGACGTAATCGCGAAAACGCCAGGCGCTGGGCTTGGGATTGTCGCGCTCGTAGCTGTTGGTCTCGGCGTAGCGGACCAGGTCGAGCCAGTGCCGCGCCCACTTCTCGCCGTATTGGGGGGAAGCGAGAAAGCGATCGACCATGCGCTCGTAGGCGCCCGGGGCGTCATCGTTTTGAAACCGGGCCACATCCTCAGGCGTTGGGGGCAGGCCGATCAGGTCGAACGCGACGCGCCGGACCAACGCGACCCGGTCGGCCGGCGGGTTGGGCCGGAGTCCTTTCGCTTCGAGCTTGGCCAACACGAAGAGGTCGATCGGGTTGCGCGCCCACGTTGGGTCGTTCACGGAGGGGGGCTCAGGTCGCTTGACAGGTTGGAAGGCCCAGTGCCGCCGGTCTCGCTCCGAAATCTCGAAGGGGCCTTTCCGGGACGCGGAGGCGGGATCGCCTCCTCCCGGCCAGTGGGCGCCTTGTTCGACCCAGCGTGCAAGGTCGGCCACTTGCTCGGCCGTGAGTTTGCCCTTGGGGGGCATCTTGAGGGCCTCGTCCTCGTAGGAGACGGCCGTCAGGAGTAGGCTCTCGCGGCGATTCCCAGGGACGATCGCGGGCCCCGAATCGCCCCCGGCGATCGCCGAAGCCCGTGAATCGAGGCGAAGCCCCCCCTTGGGCTTCTCGGCCCCATGACACGAGGCGCAGCGTTCCACCAGGATGGGACGCACCTTGGTCTCGAAGAAGCGGACCTGATCTTCGCTGGGGGCCTGGGCCTGGGCGGACGCCGCTGGACCCAGCAGCGGAAAGAGCGCGGTCAGGGAGATGATGCAGCGAAGCATAATGATCGGCGAGCTCGTGGCGGGTGGGACGGCTGGGCGAGTGAGCGGCGTGTTCCTCGACCCTTCATGCTGACCTCATTCCAACGCGATGTCCAGCCGATTCAAGCCGAGACGCTCGCCTGGCCGAACCCATACGCAGGGGAAGGGACGGACCCTCACCCCGGCGCTCGCCGACGACAGGAGGTCTCGATGCGACGAATGGCCGCGAGAATCGCGTTCGCGTTGGTCGTGACGATGGCGGCGACTGAGAACGCCCGCGCCGACGGTTGGGGGCCGACTTGCTCCACCTGCGGCGAGCGTCGAACGGTGCGGTCTTATTTCTCCGGGTGCCGGACGTGCATTGCCAATCATTATCGAACTAATAGTTGTTTGTACGGCTATCAAGATCATGTTTATGGGCGCGGTCCGGTGATCGACCTGGGGTCGGCCACCCTTCAGCCGGGTTTTCGGGGCTATGGCGTGTTGGGCAACGTCGGATACGGTCTGGGCATGTGGCCCCAGTCGCGACTCGATCGCCAGGCTGAAGACGAGGCCAGGGCGCGCATCAAGTACCCGGTGCTCTATCCCTGAGTCCGGCTCACTCGTTGGCCCGTGACTTCATCGTCTGTCGAATTTCAATATACTCTTCCAGGTTGAAGTCATCGCGGCGACACGCTTCGAGGGCGGGCCGCTCAACCTCCTCAATGCGCCGGCAGGCGTCGGCCACGCGATCGGCGATGTCCAGGGGGATGATGCATACGCCGTGTTCGTCGCCGTGGAGTAGGTCGCCCGGACGGACCACCACGCCCCCGATCGTCACCGGCTTGCCGAAATCGACCAGCCGCACATAGGCATGGCTGACGCACGGATTCAAGCCGAAAAGGTGGAAACCGAGCGCTCGGACCTCCTCCAGGTCGCGCGGGCAACCGCTGGTGATGTGTCCCACGCAGCCGAGTTTTTTGTGAATGCTCGCGGTCACTTCGCCGAACTGGGCGCCGAGACCGGCCGGCTGGTCGATGTCTTGACCCACGGAAACCTTGGGTCCTGGGACCGAGGCGACGTGGCGAAGGTAATCGGGCAAGAGGTCGGGTGAGGGTCCGCTGGGTGGAGCGGCCGACGTGACGCTCGTGACCGCGTAGCCGACCATGCGGCCCATGCCGGGGATCAGGCATCGGATCGTGTGGGGTAGGAAGCCGACGTGCCGCGGTCGGACGTTGAAGAGCTCGATCGCGTTGGAAATCGTGGGCGTGTTGAAGGTCGCGAGTTCGGCGAGCTGAGCGGCGCTGAGGAGCATGACCATCACTCCGGGAAGCGGCATGTCGGCAGGTTTGCTCTGGTACTTTAACCCGCCACGGGCCGAGACGCCAATTCGGCCCGCCCCGCCGTGAAAAAGGGACCGAACGGCCTTCTGGGACCTTCGAGCGAAATCGACACGTCCCGCGCGACCCACTCGGGGCTCAAGACCCTCACTCCCGTGACCGATTCAAGGAATGTGGACGCTCCACGGCCCGGTTTCGGGACGTGTCCCGAGCGCGGGGGGTGGGCGAGACCGCAGAGGTATGTCCCGATGAGTGATCGTGATACCAGGGCAAGACGGAGTGTGGCCGGCGCCTCGGCGATCTTCGCGCTGGGGCTCCTTCTGCTTCGCGTCGCCTGGCCGGGTAACACGCCCACCGAGCCAACCGGGCCGAGTCGCGCGGCGAGTCTGGTGGATGGGGACGCCCACGAATCAAGTTGGAACGAGGGCATGGCGGGCCCCTGGTCCCCACCCACGAGTCTTCCCTCGCGGTTGATCGTCCCGCGTACGGTGGACGAACAAGGGGCCTCCTGGGGCACAAGCCAAGACCTCGTACCGAAGACGGATGAGGTGGTCCGAACCGAGGCCCTGCTGGAGGTCCCCGCCGCGCCCGTGTCCGCGGCGAAGACGGAGTCCCTCCCCGCCGAAGTCGGTGTTTCCGAGGACGGGGACGACCCCGTGCAACTCGAACCGCGGCCGCGTCCCGAAGTGGCGCCGCCGCCGCCGGGTCCCGCGCCCGACATGTCCCATCAGAACAACGCCCAGTTTCCGGAGGCCCTTCCCGGTCCTTTGCCCAAGATCCAATTGAGGATCGAGGACCAAGACATCCGAAGCGCGTTCGATGTCCTTGCGAGTCAGGCCGGTTTGAACATTCTGGTCGCGCCCAACGTTTCGGGACGTGTGACGTTGAACCTCAAGGACGTGACCTTCGAGCAGGCCTTCGACGTCTTGCAGAAGCAAGCCAACGTGGCATCTCGACGTGAAGGAAACATTATATATGTATATACGGTCGAAGACATGGCGGCAATGGAACAAAAGGGACGCAAGATGCAGATGCGCGTGTTCTGCTTGAATTACGCGCGTGCTTCCGACGTGGCCCTCTTGATTCGGCCGTTCATCAGTCGGGAAGGGAGTCTTTCGCTCACACCGTCAAGCGGAGGGGCCGGCAACGTGGGTTTCGGCCCGGGCGGCGGCGGTGTCGCGGGGTTGTCGTCCGGCGGCGGCGCGGGTG
>CALLYK010000471.1 GCA_937858365.1 uncultured Isosphaeraceae bacterium
TGACCTTTCGTTCACGCTCTTTGACAATCCGGGCTCGGTTTGTCGGTTGAGGCGATCGGACCGCGCGCCGGCTTTTCGCTTCCGGCGGTCGGCCATGAGGACGATCCGCGTCGGCCTTTGGGGACCCGACACGCGCGTACCGTTCCTCACTGTTCAGAAACTCCTCCCTCGACTCTTCTTATGATCGTGGCGCGAGTACGCTCGTGTTGACCCGGAGCGACGTGTCGGTTTCGATTCACGGGGACCTTGGAACACGAGCAATCGCCTGGATTTCTAGGGAGTTTCCGAGAAGGACGAAGCGGCATGCGGACGGCCGCGGTTCGAGACTTGGCCCGTCGGTAAGCAAGTTACGTCAAAAACATGGCAGAATTCCCGAGTGGTGAGTTATACTCATTGAGCCACGGCGTGAGGGTAGACGGTCGGCGCCTCGAACGGTCCCTTTCGCCAGTTTCTTCTCTCCTGACTTCCACACCAAGCGGAGCACTCATCGTGCCGAAAGCCCTTCCGTCCCGCCGTCGTTCGGACCCATCAACGGCCTTGGAAGGCACACGTTCGCGGGGACGGAAGGCCCGGCCTCGGGTCGAAGCGTTGGAAAATCGGATCGCGCTCGCGCACAACATCACCATCGCGTCAGGGGGCTTGGCCACGATCCCGTCCGGCGCGACCAACTTCGCCGACACAGGCGATTACACAATCGACCCCGGCGCGATCAACAATGTCGCGACCGGCACGTTGACCTTGCGAGCAAACAACGACATTGTTCTGAATGGCGAACTGTTCACGACGGCCGGCGTTCGGCTGACCATGCTGGCGGGCCGCAATCTCACCCTGAACGCGGGTATCAACTTCTTCCAGGCCCCATTGGAGTTGAGGGCGAACGCGGCCACGGCGCTGGGAGTGAACCAGGCGAATCGCGACGCGGGCGACGCCTCGCTGACAATCAATAGCGGTGTCATCAACGCGAGTAGCTCGAACAGCGCGACGCTCATCGGCGACGTGGGCGATCAAGCGGGTGCCAACGCTCATCCAAACGCCCCAGTCCGCTTGCTCGGCACGAGCCAGGTCCTCAACAGCACCCTGACGCTTTGGGGCCGCGGCAACGCGTCGAACCGGGCGGGCATCTTCGTCGCGAGCGGGGCCAAGGTCGCGGCGAGTAATGCCTTGACGGTCACCCTGAGCGGCGCCGCGTTCAACGGCACTCAGGCATTCAACCCAGCCATCGACATCCGAGGTGCCATCACCGCGGTCGATGGCGGAATCACGATCAACGGCACGGGCGCTGGGACCGGTTCCGCGAATTACGGTGTCCATGTGCTTGGGACTTCCGCCAAGGTCCAGACGACCGGCCGGGGCCCTATCACGATCAACGGCACGGGCGGCGGCGGCACCGGCAGTTTCGGCATCGAACTCGACGGGGCCTTCACGCCGACCTTGGCGCAAGTGCAGTCGGCCCAAGGCGCGATCCGGCTCAACGGCACGGGCGGCCCGGGGGCCTACGGCGTTTCGATTGAACACGGCTCGCAGGTCAAGGTCAGCGGCGCGGGCGAGGTCGTGATCAACGGCGGCGCGAACGGCATCTCGTTCAATCCGTTTGGCGCCGGCGGGGGTTCCGTCTCCATCGCGACAGGCAATCTGACACTCATAGGAGATGTCATCAATCTTGATGCCATTGGTTCGATCGCTTCGTCCGGCACGGCAAGCGAACTCTTCTTCCAACCCGGCACCGACTCGCGACCGATCGTCCTCGGCGGGGGAGGCGGCGCCGGGGCGCTCGTATTCAACGACACGGCCCGCGCGGCGCTTTCCGGGTTCCGCAAGGTCACCGTAGGCTCCGCCACCAGCACCGGCGCCGTCACGACGAATTCCGTGATCGCCCCGATGGGTTTCGATTTGGTCGTGCAAGTGCCGAGCAACACGGCGGGCGGCGTCACGATCAGTCGGACGCTGGACGTTGGCGCCAACACGCTAACACTTGTGACTGGCGGTGCGATCAAACAAGTGTCTGGCGGTCTGCTCAAGGCGGCGACCTTGGTGCTCCAAGCCGCCACGGGGATCGGCGCGATTGGGGCCCCGCTCGCGACCCAGTCGACCAACCTTGGGGCCGAGACGGCGACCGGCGGCGTCTTCATCGCCCAGACCGGCGACGTGACCGTGGGGTCGGCCCCGCTGAAGGCGGTCCGGACCACATCGAGCGGCAACCTCGCGCTGACCGGCACCGGGAACGTCACTGTGATCGCCGGGGGACAGGTCTCCACGAACGGCGGCAGCCTCACCATCTCCGGGGACGGCCGGGCGACGAATGGCATTGGCATCCTCGTCAACGGCGGCACGATCGACGGCCTGGGCGGCGACCTGAGCTTGACGGGTATCGGCTCCAGCGGGCCGGGCATCGCGGTGAGAAACGGGGGCCAGGTGCGGTCGAGCGGCCTTGGTCGAGTGACGCTCAGCGGGACCGGCTCGCTGGGCGTGCGGGTTTCCGACGCCGGCTCCATCGTGAGCTCGGTCGACGGGTCCCTCTCCATCACGGGGACAAGTCCCAACAGCACCGCGATTTTTGCCGAGGGGGTCCAGATCATCAGCGGCGGGGTGGTGCAGGCGACCGGCTCGGGCGGGGTCACGCTCAATGGGACCGGCAGTCCCAACGGAACGAGCGGCCTGGGGGTCAGCCTCTTCGCGAACGCGACCGTGAGCGTCAATATCGGTCCGCTCAACATCACTGGAGTTGGTCAAGGCGTTTCCGGCAAGAACAACGGGGTCAACGTGGAGGGCTCGACGGTGCGGTCCACCGGCTCGGGCGCGATCTCCATCCAAGGCACGGCGCCCGCCGGGGCCTCGGCCGTCGCCTTCAACAACAGCTTCAACGGCGGCACGGGCACCCTCTTGGCGGGGACCGGCAACGTGGTCGTCTCAGGCGGCCTGATCGACTTGAAGACCGCGACGCTCAACCTCGCGGCGGGCGGCCGGATGACCTTGAACGGCTCGACCACGCTCGGCCCCGGTACGACGCTCACCGTCCCCTTGAATGCGACGATCGTGAAGGGACCGGCTTTCATCCAGGTCAACGGCCAGATCGACCTCGGTGGGGCCTCGCTCCAGGCGGTCGGTGGAGGCGTCGTTGCTGGGGCGAAACTCACACTCATCAGCAACGATGGAAGTGATGCCGTCGTTGGCTCTTTCGCCCAAGGAAGCGGTGCCACTCTGGCGGGGGACAAGTATCAGATCAACACGAAAAGCGGTGATGGAAACGACGTCGTCCTGACCCGCCCCAACCGACCCGTCACGGTCCGACTCGTCACCAAGGTCGTCACCGTGAACCGCCGGCCGACGCGCCTGCTCTTCCTCCAGACCCGCTACAACGACAACGGCCAGTTCAAGAGCGAGGTCCGAAGTCCGTTCCAGGCCCCAACCTACCGGAACGTGCGCATCACAACGGCCGACACCGATAAGGACGGCGCGATCGACCGCGTGACGGTCTTCGGCACCCAAGGTACGCGGGTCAGATCGGTGTCGCTGTCGGTCTGACGCTCACGAGAGGACGCCCAATCTCATGAAGTCCGGCGACCACTTCACGATCAGGTCTCCGCGGGGACCTCGATGAACTTCGCCGTGAAGTGCCTCAGCGCGAGTGGGGCCTCGACGATCTTGAGGCCCTTCAGCCGGTCGCGTTCCTGGAAGACCTCGGTCACGGCCTCGATCACGTAGTCGATGTGGCTCTGCGTGTAGACCCGACGAGGGACGGCCAGGCGCACCAACTCCATCGCCGCTTGGCTTGACTCGCCTGTGTCCGGGTCGACTCGCCCGAACATCACGCTGCCGATCTCCACTGAGCGGATCCCCGCGTGGCGATACAAGGCGATCGCCAGGGCTTGCCCCGGGAACCGATCGGGTGGAATGTGTGGAGAAAACGCGGCGGCGTCGATGTAGATCGCGTGGCCTCCGGGCGGCTCGATGATCGGCACGCCCGCTGCCACGAGGTGGTCTCCCAAGTAGGCGACGCTCCGCAGGCGGTATGCCAGGTAGTCCTCGTCGAGAACCTCGACGAACCCGCGCTCCATCGCCTCCAGGTCGCGTCCGGCCAGGCCGCCGTAGGTCACGAAGCCTTCGGTCAAGATCAGCAATTCGTCGGCCCGACGGGCCAGGGCGTCGTCACGCATCAGGAGGAGGCCGCCGATGTTCACGAGGCCGTCCTTCTTGGCGCTGATGGTCGCGCCGTCGGCCAGGTCGAACTGGTCGCGCGCGATCGCCCTCGCGGAACGGTCCGACTGGCCGGGCTCGCGGACCTTGATGAAGAAGGCGTTTTCGGCGAACCGGCAGGCATCGAGGAACAACGGGACGCCGTGCCGGGCGCAGAGGGCCTTGGCCGCTCGGAGGTTCTCGAGACTCACCGGCTGGCCGCCGCCGCTGTTGTTCGTGATCGTGATCATGCACACGGGGACGCGCTCGGGCCCGCACTCAGCCAGAAGGGCCCCCAGCTTGTTGAGGTCGATGTTCCCTTTGAACGGATGCCGGGTCGTGGGTGAGCGCCCCTCGTCGATCACAAGGTCCACCGCCTTGGCGCCCGAGTGCTCGATGTTGGCGCGCGTCGTGTCGAAGTGGTTGTTGCTGGGGATGACCTTCCCCGGCCCGCCGAGGAGTTCAAACAGGATGCGTTCGCTGGCGCGACCCTGGTGCGTGGGCAGGATGTGGGGCATGCCGGTCATCGCGCGCACGGTCGCCTCGAAGCGAAACCAGCTTCGGGCCCCCGCGTACGACTCGTCGCCGCGCACCATGCCGGCCCACTGTTCCGCGCTCATCGCCGACGTGCCGCTGTCGGTGAGCAGGTCGATGATGACGTCTTCCGCGGGTACCTGAAAGAGGTTGAAATGGGCCCGCCGAAGGACCGCCTCGCGTTCGTCGCGGGTGGTCAACTTGATCGGCTCCACCATCTTGATTTTGAACGGCTCGATGATGGTCTTCATGCGGGGCCTCGAAACGCGGAAAGGGGCCGCTGACCGGGGCCCGATCGCGGGCACCGACGGCATGGCCTCGGTGCCCGCGCGTTGCCGGCCGTTTTCCGGCGCGACTCACTTCTTGGGCAGTGAGTCGAGGGCCTTCAGGGTCTCTTGTCGGGTGAAGTCGAGGTAGGGGTCGGTGGGCGACTCCAGCGTCAGGAGGGCGACTTCCGCCGCTTCCGGGTCGGTCGCGAAGCTCGCGGCACGCACCGCTTCGAGACGTACCCTCGGGTGTTCGTCCCCCGCCAACTTCTTGAGTCGGGCCACGAAGTCGGGCACCTTCTCACGCCAGCCACAAAGGACTCGCACGGCCCCCGCGCGGGCCCTGGCGTCTTTCGCCGAGAGCACCTTGTTCAAGAGGTCCAAGTCGAGCACGTTGTGCTGCTGGTGGACCCACAACGCTTCGAGCAGCGAGTGCTCATATTGCGGGTCAGCGCTTTCGAGTCCGGCCACCCACTTTTTCGCGCCGGCGATCACGTCTTCCGTTTTTCGGCCACTTAGCTCGATCCGGACGCGGTAGCGGACCCGGTCTTCCGGTTCGGCGAGGAGCTTCATCAAGGCGTCGATCGACGCGCCGGCGACCACGGGGGCCTTCAGCAAGGGCTTGTCCTTGGCGACCACGCGATAGACTCGGCCATGTTCCTTGTCGCGGTTCGGGTCGCGGATGTGGTGCTGCATGTGGCCGATGATCGGGTTCTGCCAATCGGTGAAGTAGAGCGCGCCGTCGGGGCCGATCTCGAAGTCCGAGGGACGGAAGTTCGGATCGGTCGAGCGGATGATGGGGTCGCTGTCTTCGCCGTAGAAGCCCGAGCCTTCGTCGCGGACGCGATAGTTCATGATGCCCATGAAGTTGATCACGTCGCCGATCAGGTAGTTGCCCTGCATGTCGTCGGGGAAGTGGCGGCTCGAGAGCAGCTCGGTGCCGGGGCAGGGGCGGCGCCCCTTGTTGTCGAGCATGTGGCGCAGACTGCGGTGCTTCTTCGGGAATTCGCGATGTCCCGAGAAGGCAGCGCCCCAGTAGTGCTCGTTGCCGGTGCCGTCGGTCACGAAGTCTTGGCCCCAACGATCGAACACGTGGCCATGG
>CALLYK010000472.1 GCA_937858365.1 uncultured Isosphaeraceae bacterium
CCGCCTCGACGGCCGGGCGCCCCGTCTGGGCCCCAACACTCGCAAGACCCTCCGCCAACTCTGGGACCTGGCCGAAGGACAGATGACCCTCGCCGTCGTGCCGGCGAAGGACCCCAAGATGCCTTACGCCCTGATCGTCTCGGCCGACGCCGGCAAGAACGCCAAGGCGATGCAAGACGCCCTCGTCAGCGCGACCAAACAGGCCGAGCAAAACGGTGACAAGATCACCACCGAGAACTACAAGGGGATGAACCTGACGGTCATCAAGCCGGGCAAGCCCCAACCCGATCGCGCCCAGCCCCTGGCCGTTTGGACCAACACGGGCGGCGTCTTCCACCTCGCCGCGTCGGTGAAGATCGACCCCATCAAAGACGTCCTGGGCAACCTCAAGGGCCGGTCCGAGTCGCTCGCCGACAGCGAGTCGTATCAGACCGTCCAGCGTCGATTGGGCCAGGGTGCCCCCATGACCTGGTTCGTCTCGGGAGCCCCGATGCTCGAACTGGCCGCCGACGTGGCCTCGCAACAAGGCATGGACAAGGGCGAGATCGCCGCCCAATTCGAACTGCTTGGCCTCGATGCCGTGAAAGGAATCGGCGGCACCTACACTTTGAACACGACCGAGTACGACACATACGCCAAGATCTTCATGCACGCCCCCGGCCAACTCCCAGGCCTGCTCCGCCTCTTCAAGTTCAACAAGACGGCACTGCGACCCGAACCATGGGTGCCCGCTTCGGTGGCCGCGTATCGGACGATCAACTTCGATTTCGACAACGCCTTCATCGCCCTCAACGAGTTCGCCGACCAACTGGTGCCGGGCTTGATTCAGAACCTCCAGCAACAATTGGCCGCCCCCAACGGCAAGAAGCTCGACTTCAAGAAGCAACTCTTCGCGCCAATGGGCAATCGGATCACGATGATCAGCGACTTCAAGAAGCCGATCACGGCCGACAGCCAGCGCACGCTTTTCGCGGTGCCCCTGGACGACGCAAAGACCCTTCAGGCCACTCTCAACACGATGTTCGAGGTGCTGGAACTGAAGACGAAGACGCGCGAGTTCCAAGGGGTCACGATTTACGACTTGGACCTCACCGAGGTGGCCAACGCCCAAGGCGCGCCCGCGCCCCAACGACCGATCTGCGTCGCGATCGCCAATCAAACCCTTTTCGTCTCCATGGAGCCGACGCTCCTGGAACAGGTGCTCCGCCCAGGAGGTCCCACGCTGGCCGACAACCCGACCTTCCAGGCGGTCGCCAAGCACCTGCCACCGCAGTCGGTGAGCATCTCATACGTCAAGAGCGACGAACAAGCGCGTGTGATCTACGAACGTATCAAGACAGGTCAAATCCAGGAAGACATTGAGACGTTCATGCCCAATGGCAACGGCCCGCGCCTCAGCGACTTCATCAACCCGGCCAAGTTGCCCGACTTCAGCGTGGTGGCCAAACACCTGCTTCCTGGTGGCGGCTTCGCCCAAACCGACGACGAAGGGGCCATGATCACCCAGTTCGCCATCAAGGCCGGAAATCCCTGATTCCCGGCCTTTGGTCAAGGCCGAGTCGAGTTCACGAGCGAAATGCCCACGGAGACGTGGGCATTTCACTTTCCGGACTTCCGGCGAATTCCAGTCACAATCCCTCTGACCGGTGAAATGTTCCTTGGGTTTCGGCTGACTTCCGAGCCAAGCTCTTCGGTGACCGCGACCTCGATGCGGTCTGCGTCACGACGACACGACTCGTGTCTCGGCGTCCGCCCCACCCCTGGCCGGTCAAATCACGATCTCAACTTCGCTCCCAAGGGCGTTCCGGGACCGGTAGGGCCGGTCGGTAGAAAACCCGTCGAGCCGGCCCCACGAAAGGGCGGAGACCTTGGGATGGTCGATGCCAAGAATTTTGCCCTGTCGTACCATTTCAAGACCTTCGCGTCGCCGTGCAGGCCGTTGTGCATGTCGCGAGTCTGGGACAAAGGCCCTGTGTCCCATCGCCAGGAGACCGCGTAGGGCCGATTGGGCCGCCCGTCATCGGCCCGCGACGTGCCCCGCCACTTCACGCAGGATGTCCGCCTCGGTCTTGACTTCGCCCACTCCCCCGATGAGCGACCAGCGCTCCACGTGCTCCACCGTCAGGCCGGCCCCGAGACGCACCATCGGTCCCAGGCTTTCGATTTCCAGCATGTCCTCATTTGTGAACGTCTGGAAATTGCAGCCGCGATCGGGGTAACTATCGCCGGTTGAGCGATCGAACTTCTTAACGAAGAGCGTGCCGCCGTTGAGGTGCCCCACCCATCCTTCACGGTGGTCCACACCGATCTTGGTCGGACCTTGGAGGGACGATTGCTTGAGCGTGATAAACCGCTCGCCGAACGACCAGCGCGTGTCCTTGAAGTTGAAGTAGGGCCAGAGCACGAGCGTTTGGTTGGGCGCGAAGTCCTCGGGGGTCTTCGCGTTTTGGGTGCCGCCCGGGTGGGGCTTCTTGGCCGGCAGTGGGATGATCTCGGTCCCACCAGGTGCCATCACAGTGAGGGCCCAGGGGGCCAAGTCGGTCGGCGCCTTGCCCACGTTTTTGATCCGGTGGACCAGCGTGACCTCCGACCCGGTCGGCGCCAGTTTGATGTCGATTTCTTTCTGGATCCCGTAAGGCGTGTCGGGCGGTGGGGTCAAGCGGACGACGCCGGGAGCCACTTCGCTGTGGCCCACCGGCGCGTTGTCGGGCGCGTAGGTCCTGGTGAGGTCCTCGGGCGACGTCCAAAGCCGGTGCCCGCCGCGGATCATCCAGCCGGCCTCTCCCGACTTGCCGAGTTGGTCCTCATACTCCTTCAAGACGTTTTTCCCATCGCGCAGTCGGTAACTGATAATGCGTGGGCCCACGTCGAGGGTCGCGATCAGCTCGACCGTGCCGTTGTCGAGCTTCAGGGCGTGCTTCCAACCTTTGTATTCAACCTGTTGCATGGTGATCTTCCCTTCTTGGGCGGTCGCGGTGGAGACCGCGCAGCCGAAAGTCAGCGCCGCCAAGACCCTGAAGGGCCGCGTGAGGGGGACGTCGATGCGCACGGGAGCGATCCTCGAATCGGGAGAAGATGACGACCTCCGACGTACTGTAGCGCCGCAGACGGCACGACGCAATCGGGCCGTCGTCGCTCTTCAGGCGGACGCGACCAGCCGGCCGCGCCAAACGGTCACCGCCCGACCGATCAGGGTAACTCGCTCCCCTTCCAAGCGGACGCCGACCAGGCCGCCCCGCTTCGAGACCTGATGGCCGACCATCGCCGTCTTTCCCAGAATTCCGGCCCAATAGGGGGCCAAGGCGCAATGGGCCGAACCCGTCACCGGGTCCTCGTCCACGCCGGAACCGGGCGCGAAGAAGCGGGAGACGAAGTCGTGGGCCGGGTCGTCCGAGGGCGCCGTGACGATCACGCCGCGCACGGGGAGCGCCGCTAACTTCCGAAAGTCGGGCTGAAGCCCCTTCAGGACGCTCGCCGACCCAACCACGACCAGCAAATCGAAGGCGTTGCGGCGCACTTCGACGATCGAGCAACCGAGCGCATCGGCCAGGCCATCGGGCGTGGCGATGGTCTCGCTCGGTTTGACGGGGAAGTCGAGTTCGATACTCGCCGCTCTTTGAGTGGCGGTGAGGCGCCCGCTTCGAGTGTGGAAGGTCGCGGGACGACCGGGCCTAAGGTGTCCTTCCTCCCACAAGACATGAGCGCTCGCGAGAGTGGCGTGCCCGCAGAGGTCCACCTCGACCGCTGGTGTGAGCCAGCGAAGGCGGTAGCCGTCGGCCTCCGGGTGGAGGAAGGCCGTCTCCGAGAGGTTCATCTCGGCGGCGACGGCCCGCATCCAGGACTCGTCGGCCGGACCCGGCAGCACGCAGACGGCGGCCGGGTTGCCGGCGAAGGGTCGATCGGTGAAGGCGTCCACCACGGTGATCGCTTGACCGTTCATGGCGGGGGGGCTCAACTCAGCAGTTCCGGGTCAACCTGGTCGGCCCAGGGGGGTTTCGCCGCCATGCCGAGGATGCGGAACTCAGGTCCGAACTGCTCCAGGAAGGCAAGGTTGTAGCAGCGGTAGAAGTAGGGCAACGGCAAGGTCACGACGGTGCCAATGTAGGGCAACGAGGCGATGCAGCAGGTCAGGCAGGTGGCGAGCGTGCGAATGATCCCGATCGGGATGTTGAGGACCAACTTGAACAGGAAGTACAGCACCAGCTTGCCGACGTGACCGGAAACGACCGACTGCGAGACCACCGGCCAGGCCTCTTTCACGCTCAGGCGCTTGATGAACATGACGGGGACCACGAAATCGTTGACTAGGAACAAGATGATCGACGCCGCGATCCCCCAGATGATCATCGGTACCAAGGCGATGGCGATCCCGGTGATGGCGGGCCCGCCGAAGGTCCTCGCCTTGACGTCCGGCCAGGCGGTGACGACCCCGCCGGCGATCGACCCGAAGATGATCACCATGCCCAGTAGGCCGAAAACGACGTAGAACCAGAAGAGTGAGTTGCCTTCGCGGCGGTACTCGCGCCAGGGTTCGCCGAACTCGCCTCGGTTCTTGGCGATGTTGTCGATGAAGACGAACTGCGCTCGGCAGCCGAGCCAGGTGAAGATCAAGCCGATCGCGTAAATGACCAGGACGAAGGCGAGCGCGAGGAAGGCGGCGATCCCAACGTTTCCCTCGACCCATTCCACGGCTTTTTTGACGCCCTCTTCCACGGGATCAGGTGGTTCGGCCGGCACTTCCTCTTGAGGAAGACCCGGCGCGGCCGCGCCTGGGCCCATGTCCACAGGGACCTGACCGGGGTCGGGCAGTTGCCGGCCGTCGTTCGGGAGTTGTGGGATGACCACGGGAGGCGGCACGACCGCCTTCTTCGCGGCCGGTCGTGAGGGTGAGTTGAGACCACTGAAATTGGGGAAGTTCACGCCGCCCCCGCCGGCTTCACCGAGGAACGAGGCCAACCACGCCCCGAGGCCCACGATGAACCACTTGCTCATGTTGAATGGCTCGAAGAGGCCCCGACGGGTCTCCTCAATGGCGCGCGAAAACGGCTCGGTAACGGAAATGGACATGGCGCGACGAGACCTCTCGGACCGGCTTCAGACGCTGGCGTCGAGGAGGGTAACGGCCCCGGCCCCGACCTCGATTGCGAACTTCAAGCTATTCGACGGCTGGACCGGAATCTAGGGCGTGGGGACCAGAATCTCGCCACTTCATCCGGTCATCCGGGTGCGTCCTGATTCGCGGAGTCGAAAAATGCGGAACATCCACGGAATCGCTCTTGGATTGATCCTGGGCCGTCGGCCGTCCGATTTCTTGTCCGGGCGTTTGGTGCCTCAACGGACGATGAGGTCCCATCAGCGCCAGGGCCCCATACACACGCTTGGAACTTGTCCTCTTAGACGCTCGGACGCGGTGCCTCCACCTCCTTGGGCCTTCGCGAGAACGGCCTCAGGGCATCGAGATAGGCGTGGCCGAATTGCTGGTCGGGCTCGAGGTACATCCCCTCGGCCCATTCGTTCCAGGCATTGATGAACACGATCCGTTCCGAGGCGGGCCGATCAGCCACCCACCGCGCGCAACGGCCGACGTATCCGGCGAACGACTCGGGCGTGTCTCCCACCATGATGATGCCCAACTGGCCTCGTCGCGGTGAGTTGTCCCAACGCACAATCGCGCAGGGAAGGAAGGGATAATCGCGCACGGCCTCGGCCCGCGCGCAGGCCAGTTCGACCCAATCGCGATAGTCGTAGAGCTTGAGGCGCCGGCTGGGAACGCCGAGCTTCAAGTTCCAGAGAAGGCGGCGCTTGCTGACACCGTCGTAGGTCACCAGGGGCAGGCGGAGCAGGTGTGGTTCGTGGAACTCGGTGATGTCGAACCCCAACGTCCGCATGTCGATGCCGATCTCGGGACTTCCCGCGCCCACTAAATAGGGCTCGGGCAAACCCTCGCGGGTGCAAGCCTCGCGCAGGACGTCGGTCGTTCGCTGTGGGGCGGGCATCTTGTGAGGTTGGTACACGAGAAACAAGGGGCGGCCGTTGACCTTGAGGTAGCGCGGGTCGGCGAAGGCCCGAAGTAAC
>CALLYK010000473.1 GCA_937858365.1 uncultured Isosphaeraceae bacterium
GGGGCGTTCTTGGTGGAGTGTCTGGGAAGGGCCAGCCGATCGGCGACGGCACCCGCTTGGAAGGCGGGCGAGCGATGAGCCTTGAGGGTTCGACTCCCTCTCCTTCCGCTCTCTACGTTTGGATGGTGTCCGTGGTGTAACGGCAGCACACGAGGTCGTGGGCCTCGGAGCGCGGGTTCAACACCCGTCGGATACCCTGGTTGACGAACAGGAACGTGCTCCTGGGAGAGCTGCGAGCCTCCAAAACTCGCGAACAGGGTTCGAATCCTTGCGTTCCTGCTGATGGAAGCGAAGTCCTCGGGGTGTGAAGGATGGCACACGACCCTGCGAAGGTCGAGGACCAGGTTCGATCCCTGGCGAGGACATTTTTGGTTTCCGATGAGGACGACGCTGGGGCTGGACGGTCAGGCGGCCGCCTGCAAAGCGGTCTCAAGTGGGTTCGACTCCCACCTGCGTCTTGATTGCTTGTGTGACCTCCGCCCCCATCAACGGGCTACTCGGTCCTGGCGACAGGGCGGCCCCTTGACGGTACACTAACGCCCCGCGATCCATCGGTCAGGCGCGAGAGGGGCACGTCATGAGTCGCACGAGCATCATCCTTCCGTTTGCGGTATTGCTGATCGGGCCAGTTTGGCGGTCGGCCTCGGCAGCCCCCGATCCGGCGACTCGGCGCGACGTGAAGCAACCGAACATCGTCTTCATCTTCTCCGACGACCACGCCTATCAAGCCATCAGCGCCTACGGCGATCCTCGCAAATTGCTGGCGACGCCGAACATCGACCGGATCGGCCGCGAAGGAATGCGCTTCGATCGCTGCGTCGTGCCCAATTCCATTTGCGGACCCAGCCGGGCCTCGGTATTGACCGGAAAGTACAGCCATCGCAACGGGTTCTACAACAACACGAACAGCCGTTTCGACGGGTCGCAAACCACCTTTCCCAAGCTGCTCCAGGCGGCCGGTTATCAAACGGCCGTCTTTGGCAAGTGGCACCTCGTCTCCGACCCGACCGGATTCGACGAGTGGCACATCCTGCCCGGTCAGGGCGTTTACTACAACCCTCCCATGATCCATCGGGGGCAGCGCGTTCAGCACCAAGGCTACACGACCGACGTCATCACCGACCTGTCCCTCGATTGGCTGAAGGGGCGCGATCGCGACAGGCCGTTCCTCCTGATGTGTCAGCACAAGGCGCCCCATCGCGAGTGGTCGCCCGCCTTGCGTCACCTGGGACACGACAACGACCGCAAGTACCCCGAGCCCGAGACACTCTTCGACGAGTACGAGGGCCGGTCTCTCGCCGAACGTGACCAAGACATGACCATTGCCCGAACGATGACTGAGAGCGACACGAAGCTCACAACGCTCGCCCAACTCACTCCCGAACAACGCGAGGTCTGGGACGCCTATTACAAGCCGCGTAACGAGGCGTTCCAGAAGGCCAAATTGGAAGGCAAAGACCTGGTCCGTTGGAAGTACAATCGATACATGCACGACTATCTCGGATGCGTGAAAGCCGTTGATGAGAGCGTGGGCCGCGTGCTCAAGTTTCTGGATGAGGAAGGTCTAACAGAGAACACGATCGTCGTGTATTCATCAGATCAGGGGTTCTACCTGGGCGAACATGGCTGGTTCGACAAGCGCTGGATTTTCGAGGAATCGTTGCGCTCGCCACTTTTGGTACGCTGGCCCGGGGCGACGCGGCCCGGGAGTGTTGAAGGCCGGCTCGTATCGAACATCGACTTCGCGTCGACCTTTCTCGAAGCGGCCGGATTGCCCATCCCGGCGGACGTCCAGGGCCGCAGTTTCGTGCCCTTGCTGAAGGGCCAGCCGGCCCCCGATTGGCGAACAAGTTTTTATTATGAATACTACGAATATCCGTCTCCGCATCACGTTCGTCCCCACCACGGCGTCGTGACCGACCGCTACAAACTCGTGAGGTTCGACACGCCTGACATCGACGTTTGGGAACTCTTCGATCGCGAGAAAGACCCTCGCGAGATGCGCAGTGTGTATGCGGACCCGGCCTATGCACCGATCGTCGCCGATTTGAAAAAGGAACTGGCCCGGCTTCGTTCAGAACTGCAAGTCCCCGAGAAGCCGCCGCGCGAGGCTTACGGCAATCAGGCGTTCGAGGGTGCCGCACCCAAGAAGGCCGCCGCGAAGAAGGCCGTCAACAAGGCCGACCGCTGACCCACGATCGGCGGAGGTGTTCGGCATGGTCCGCTTGTCTACCTGGTTCGTGCTTGCATTCGCAGGCTTGGCGGTCCCTGTCCATGCTCAT
>CALLYK010000474.1 GCA_937858365.1 uncultured Isosphaeraceae bacterium
CTGGTCGAGGCCGACCGCGCCGACGCGACAAACGGCGACCGGCGACCCTACGACCCGGAACTGACGAGCGATCCCGACATCGCCGTCATCCGCATATCGGGCGCCTTCTTCTTCGGCGCGGCGGCGGCGGTCACGGCGGCGGTGGTCACGGCGGCGGTGGACGTCGCTGACCCTGGCCCCGTCCAAATCTACTCGCCGAAATCGGGCCTCCCCCGAGCCCGAGGCATCGACAGACTTGCCTTCCCGCGTCGATTCGATCATTCTGGATGGCGTCTCGCGCATTTTTTGCGTTGATGGGAGGCGTCCGTCATGTCGTTTGATTTGTTCATCAGCTACGCCCATAAGGACAACGAAGGAGACCACGCAGGCAAGGTCACGGCCTTGGTCGAGGCCATTCGCGACGACTACGCGAAGGTCTCCAAAACACCCTTGTCGGTCTTTTTCGACAGCGACGACATCCGGTCGATGGACGACTGGCAACTACGCATCCTCAAGGGCCTTCGCGACTCGAAAATGATGGTGGCGATCCTGTCGCCGAATTACTTCGCCAGCTCCTATTGCCGCAAGGAGTGGGAACACTACGTTGAGACCGAACTGGCCCAGGCCCTGCCCGGCGACGGGATCGCGCCGATCTATGTGATGGCCCATCCCGATTACGATTCGGGCGAAATCGCGGGTGGGCTTCGTCCCTGGGTCCAAGACCTGAAGCGGCGGCAGTACATCGAATGGAGGGACTTCTGGCCGAACGGGGCCGACGCGCTCGCCCTCAACGACGCCCGGAGTCGTCTCGACGCCCTGCCCGGCCAAATCGCCGATCGGCTGCGACGAAAGGGGGCGCGCGACGCGTCCCCCAACACGGTCCCTTTACCGAGCCGTCAATTCGTGGGGCGTCGCGAGGAAATGCGGGACCTGCGCGAGCGCTTGGTGAAGGGCCAAATCGGCGCGATCACGGCCCTTCACGGCGTCCCCGGTATCGGCAAAAGTATGCTGGCATTCGCCTATGCTTGGGGATATGGATTTGAATATCCTGGTGGCCGATTCCTCATCCCGGCGGAAGGACTGTCGGACCTCGCCTCGGGCCTGATCGGCCTGGCCGAGCACAAAGGGGTCCCACTCAGCGACGCCGAGCGGAAAGACCCACAAGTCGCCTTGAACAAGGTCCGCGCGGCGTTCGACTCCGGCCCCGCCGCCCTGATCGTCATCGACAACCTGGATGACCTCGACTTGCTTTCGGCCAAGTCGATCGCCCATGCGCTGCCTCAAAGCGAGAATGTCCACGTCCTGGTCACGACGCGGGCCGAGCCGGCGAACCTACCGCGCGTGCATCGCCTGGCGATCGACACACTAAGCACCGAAGACGCCCTGGCATTGTTGCATGGGTTTCGGCCCATTCCCGACGACGAATGGAAGGCCGCGCTCGAGGTGGTGGACCGACTGGCGGGACACGCGCTCGCGGTGGAGACCGTGGCCGTTTATATGCAAGAAACCGCATATCTTTCTTATACGTCATGCGCGGAGGGGCTGGCTCGTGACGGCGTGAAGTTCCTCGATCGCGAGGTGGCACCCTACGCTCGCGGACGTCTCTCCGGAGGCGACGAGGCGAGCCTGGCCCGCCTGATGGGACCGATCCTCGACGGGCTGAGCGTCATGGAAGCGAAAGCGGCGGCCTACGCGTCCTGCCTGCCGCCGGACGCCGTGCCCCTGCCCTGGCTCAAGGAATGGCTCCGCGCCGACTTTCCCGAACTCGAAAAGGAGACCGTCGCCGACCCCATCGAACGGTCCTTGAAACGCCTTCATCGGTTGCGGCTGCTGGTGCCCATCGCCAACGTCGAGGACCCGAGCGCGGTCTCTCCGCTCGGGCGTATGCACCGCCTGGTGCGGGACATCATTCGCGCGCGCTCGGACAATGCCGATTCGACCCAGATCGCCGCGAAGGTCCAACACCACGCCGAGACGCGGGCGAACTGGATCGACGCCCATCGGGGGCATGCCGGGTCCTCCTGGGAACTCGCCCCACTTCGAGATATTTGCGCGCGTTTGATCGATCAGGGCCAACGGCAAGGCGTCGTCATTCTCGATCGGATCGCGCCCGGCCTCATCGACCAAGGTCGCATCCAGGAAGTGGGGCGACACTGGCGACGGGCCGTCGATCTCTTCAAAGGTCTTCATGTGAAGGCCCCGAACGACGAAAACACCGCGATGGACTTGGCCGTCTGCCAAGAGCGGTTGGGGGACCTGGCGCTCTCCTCGGGTGACGTCGAGGCGGCGCTGGGCCATTACGAGGACAGTCTGGACGTTCGCGCGCGTCTCGGTGAAGGTGGTCCCGTGGGCCCCGAGATCGCCAGGGCCGTGACTTTCAGCTTGCAAAAATTGGGGGACACGCTGCGGGCTTCGGGAGACCTGGAGTCGGCGCGGGAGCACTACAAGCAAGCACTCGACATTCGTCAGCGCTTGTATGAGGAGGCCCCTGATGACCCCGTTGCCTCACGCGACTTTTCGATCAGTTACGATCGATTGGGCGACCTTGATAGGTCCAAGGGCGACATGACGTCGGCTCGCCACCGGTACGAGGAAGGACTGACAATCGCCAAGCGCCTGGCCGAGGCGTTCCCGGAAAACGCCAGGTACGCGCGCGACCTGGCGATCAGCTTCAACAAGGTGGGCGACCTGGCTTCTGAAACGGGTGACGCGGTGTCCGCGCTCTGCTTCTACGAGGAAGCCATGCGGATCGCGAAGCGGCTGTGGGAAGGGGCCCCCGAAAGCGTCGAGGCCGCGCGCGACGTGTGGATCAGCAACAAGAAGCTGGGGGACCTGACGTTCGCGCGGGGTGACGCGGTGTCCGCGCGCCGCTTCTACGATGAAGCCAAAGGGATCGCGAAGCGCCTCTGGGAAGGACCAAGCGAGAGCGCCGAGTTCGCGCGACTCGTCGAGTTCAGCCACACCGACCTGGGAGACCTGGCCCACGCGACGGGTGACATGGCGGGGGCGCGTCGTGAGTATGAAGATGCGTTGAAGATCGCGATGAATCTATCAGAAGGAGCGAGCCGAAGCGCCGAGTTCGCGCGGGACGTGTCCTCCATCCACGTCCGGATGGGCGACGTGGCCCTCGCGGCGGGAGAGAGCGAAGCGGCCCAACGGTCCTACGAGGCCGCGCGAGAGATTTCGAAGCGACTCGCCGACGGAGCGCCGGAGAGTGCCGAATTCGCCCGGGACCTGTCGACGTGCCGGAGTAAGCTCGGCGACCTGGCCTTCGCCGCGGGAGATCTCAGGGAGGCACGATGTCATTACCTGGCCGACTTGCGGACCGCGCGTCGGCTCTGGAAGGGATCGCGAGAGCGGGTCGATCTCGGGCGTGACCTGGCCGTCGCCCTCGCGAGGATGGCCATCTTGGCCGACGTGGAAGCGGACTGCGACAAGGGATTGAGATGGTGGCGCAGGTCCCACGCCATGTTCACTCGCTTGAAAGAGCGAGGAGTGCTCCTGAGCGACCAGGACGAGCGGGTCCTTCAAGGTATGGAAGCGAAGCTGGGCCTCGACCCGACCTGACACACAACGGCATGGTCCAGCTTTGACCACGGCCACGTGACGGCTGACACGACGTTCTTCCACGGGGTCCTTCCGGAGATTCGAGTCTACGCGATGGCTGTTGGGTCCTCAGGCCCGTTCACGGGCCTTCTCCGCGTCGTGGTCGTAGACCTGCCGTTCACGGCGGGGCGGGGGAGGACCCCGTGTCAGGGGGTGGCCCCGCGTCAATTCTGTTTTTCGGCAATTCGGGCAACCGGATGTCTGGGGAAAACACCGGCCATTTCCAAATCTATACATTTCCAAAACGTTATTTATTTAAAAAAAATGTATGTGTATCTACAAGTTCTTCAAGACCATTGAGGCCCTCTTGTTTTTCGCCCGCTCGGCGTCTTCCTGGTGAAATCCATCTCTCTTCCACGGCCCGCAA
>CALLYK010000475.1 GCA_937858365.1 uncultured Isosphaeraceae bacterium
ATAGCCGGCCGGCATGTAGCCGCTGGACCAGTTCTTGGCCCCGGAGATGGGTCCGCCGGTCGGGTCGAGCATCACCACAAAACCGGGGAGGTCCTCGTTTTCGGAGCCGAGACCATAGTTGACCCATGAGCCCAAGCAGGGACTCCCCGAAAGGATCTTTCCTGTGTTCATTTGAAGCATCGCCGATCCATGAAGGGGCGAGTCGGCCGTCATGGAGTGAAGGAAGGCGATGTCGTCGACGCACCGGCCGACATTGGGGAAGAGGTCGCTGACGAGCTTCCCACACTGGCCGTAAGGCTTGAAGGCCCACTTGGGCCCGACGACGCGTCCTTCGTTTTTCTTGCCGCCGCGACCGAACGTCTTCACCGCGATCGTCTGACCGTCCTTGGCGGCGAGTTCGGGCTTGTGGTCGAACGTGTCGACGTGACTCGGCCCGCCATACATGAACAGAAAGATGACGCTCTTCGCCTTGGCTGAAAAATGCGGGGGCTTGGGGGCCAACGGGTTGGTTGAGCGGTCATCGGCGCGGGCCTCGGAGGCGAAGAAGGCGCCTCGCGTGAGGAGGTCCACCAGTCCGAGCGCGGTGAACCCGCCCCCGGCCTGCCAGAGAAACTCACGACGGGTCCGGCCGCAAAACGGACCTCTCGACGGGTTCAATTCGTAGTGGCGATGACGCATGGGGCCTTCTCGCGTTATGCCGGTTCGGTTGGACGTGACGGCCTTCAATCAAGATACACGAATTCGTTCAGATTCAACACGACCAGTGCGAAGGCATGGCGGGCCGCTTCCTCTGAGACCCCTTCCTCAGCCTGCAACCCGGATATCAGCGCGAGAGCCCGCTTCGTCTCGTCTTCGTTCGGCAGCCGACCGGTCGTGAGCGCCCACGCCCGTTCGACCTGCCTTGTCGGGTCGTCGCCCGCTTCCTCACGCAGTCTCTTCGCGAATCTCGCCGCTGCGCGGTTCAGGAAGGCTGAGTTCAGCATCGCCAGTGCCTGCGTTGGCTGGGTCGTGCTGAAACGCACCGGCGATGAGCGATCGGTCTCGGCCGCGTCAAACCCGGCCAAGATCGGCAGGAGAAGCGAACGCTTCACATGAACATAGATGCTTCGTCGTGCCTGTTCCTGCGGGGACGACTTTCCCCAGCCCTTGCCGGGCTGTGACTGTCCGGCCAAGACCTCCTTGGGGATTTCAGGGTAAACGCCTGGTCCGCGCATCTTGGGGTTGAGGTCCCCACTCACGCAGAGGATGGCGTCGCGCAGTTCCTCGGCCGTGAGGCGTCGCATCTCGAAGCGCCAGAAAAGGTCGTTAGTGGGGTCGGACTTGAAGGCGCCTTCGTTGGGCGCGGAGCTCATCCGGTAGGTGTTTGAGGTCATGATGAGGCGATGGCTCGCCTTCAAACTCCAACCGTTGGCGACGAACTCAGCCGCTAGCCAGTCGAGCAATTCGGGGTGTGTGGGCTTGTCCCCCTGAAGGCCGAAGTTGCTTGATGATCGCACGATCCCCCTGCCAAAATGGTGCTGCCAAACGCGGTTGGCCATCACGCGCGCGGTTAGGGGGTTGTCGCGCGAGACGATCCAATCGGCCAAAGCCGTCCGGCGCCCGCATGTCTTCGCGTTTGGCCCCTTCGGATCGAGGGAGGGCGACGCCGCACCCAAGACTTGCAGGAACGATGGCGCGACCTTTTCTCCTTTCACATGGGGATTGCCTCGCGCCAGGACGAACGTGTCGGGGGCCGTGCTTCCCGCCTCAGTGACGACGAGGGCCGTCTCGATCGGCACCCTCTCTTGACGGAGGGCATCGCGCCGTTTCTTGAGGGTCTGGTATTCGGCGAACCGTTCGCTGCCCAGCACGCGCTCTCCTTCCGCGACGATGTTCTTGGCCAGGTCGGCGGGCCTTTCGGTCTTTTCGTCGCCTGCCGAGAGCGGGCGCTTGTCGAACCCAGGGCCGGACCAGGCGATATCAAGGCCGAATTCGGTGCGCCATTGGAAGTAATCGACGCGAATCGGCACGCGACCGGCCTTCAGGACGACTTGCGCCTTCACGCCATTGCCTCGCGTGTGGACACCGTCGTAAGCGATCGCCTCACGGCCGTCGAGTCTGATCCGCGCGCCGTCGTCGGAATCGAGAAAGAACGTGTATGTGCCGTCTTGGGGGACGATCAGCGTCCCCTCGAAGACGAAGCCGAAGGCGTCGTCGCGACTGCGCGGGCCGAGGTCGACGAGGCCGCCCGGCAGCTTGCCCGTCTCTTCCACCTTGAGGCCATCGAAGTCGGGTAGTTTGTCCCACGTATCGCGGTAGAAGCGATACGTGAGGTCTTCCATGTCGCGCGCCGCGGACTGGCCGCCTTCCGACTTCTTGGCGAGGAACTCGCGCTCCAGGGCCGTGATTCGGAGTTGCGTCTCGTTCCGGCGCCGTTCCAGGTCGGCGACGCGTTCGAGGTACGTCGCCTCGGACTCGACCGTTTC
>CALLYK010000476.1 GCA_937858365.1 uncultured Isosphaeraceae bacterium
CGGACGTGTCCGGGACCGGGACGTGTTCGAAGTCGGGATCGGCGGCGATCAGGAACCGCAGGGGATTGACCGAGCCCACGCGAAAGAAGGCGAAGGTCTCGCCGCCTAAGACCAACACGATCGCCGCCGTCGTCAGGACGGTCACGAGCGCGCAACCGAGCAGAAATGAGCCCACGAAGCGCTTCTCGAAGTCAGGCCACCGCCGGTCCCGCTTCCAGCGGCCGGGGTCGCGGGCCGGTCCCGCTTCCGGCCCTCCCACGAGCGAACGCGCCGGACGAAAGACGGGAAGCAGGTCGCCCGACTCCCCCGGGCCGAGACCGAAAGGCTCGGCCGGGTCGCTCGTCAGGGCCGTCTTTTCGCCCGCTTGGTCCATCGTGGCTCTTTCGTCGGGTCGGTCGAGTGGGGAATGGTCAGGACTTGCTCGCGGCGCCGATTGCCGCCTGGAAGGCGTCGTCGTTGGAACGCTTGTCGTCGGCGGTCGGCGGGACGTAGTCGGCCCGCCCCGTCAACTCGTCGATCGATTCGAGGTAGTAACGCACAAACGCGACCACCTCGGGGCGCGACTTGAGGGCCTCGTTCTTCACGTACACGTAAAGGGGGCGTGCGAGCGGCTTGTACGAGCCGTCCAGGATCGTCGTGGGATTGGGCTCGACCGCCGGCGCGTCGGGCCCCGCCTGGATCGCCACGTCACGCAAACGGGCCTTGTTCTTCACGTAGTAGGCGTAGCCGAAATAGCCCAGCGCGTCGGCGTCTCCCGCCACTCCGGTGACCAATGTGTTGTCGTCGGCGCTCGTCTGGACGCCGTCCTTACGTTGGGCCTTCTTGCCGATGATCGCCTCGGCGAAGAACTCGAACGTGCCCGAGTCGTTGTCCGGCGTGAACAGCTTGATCTTGCGGTCGGGCCAAGATGCGTCGATGTCTTTCCAGGTGGAAACGTGGGAGTCGGGCTCGAAAAGGGCCTTCAGCTGGTCCACGCGCAGCGTCTTCACGAACTCGTTGCTCTTGGGTACGACCACCGTGATCCCGTCGTATCCGACAAGGAACCTCGTCCACTCCAGGCCCTTCTCCTTGGCCTCCTTTTCTTCCTCGGGCTTGGCGGGACGGGAGGCGTCGATCAGGTCGGTCTCACCGCGCAGATAGCGCCCGAAGCCGGTCCCGGTCCCCTTACCGCTGACCTTCACGCGGACGTCGGGTTGGACCTTCTTGAAACCGACCTGAGCGGCCTGGCTGATCCGGTAGACCGTACTGGACCCCTCGATCACGACCTCGCCGTTGAGTTTCGGCGATGGTGTACCCGTCCCAGCGGGGCTCGGGCCTTCGCTCGGCGCTGGACCGCCACCACCACCACAGCCCGTGACCAGGACCAAGAAAACCGGCCACCCAAGAAGGGCCGGCGAGCGGCCGACCAGAGACCTCATCGTCATCGCAGCTCGTCCCAACGGTATGCGGTCGTGAGGGCCCGCGATCGCGCGGACCCAGGTTGAATTGTATCCATGACTCGTGAAGATGGTATGAACGATCGATGCGGGAATCGCGCCTCAAGGGCGGCGCTTGCGCTTTCCCGCGGCGGTCCCCGCTTTGGGCGTCGTGTACAAGGGCAGGCCGACCGTGAACCGACTGCCGCTCCCCAGGCGGGTCGTCACACCCACCGACCCGCCCAGCGATTGGACCAGGTGTTTCACGATGGACAGGCCCAGTCCGGTGCCACCCAGCTCGCGACTCCGCGCCTTGTCCACACGGTAGAAACGCTCGAAGATGCGTGCCAGGTCATCACGCGGGATGCCCACGCCGGTATCGGCCACCTCCAACGCGACCTGCCCTTCGCCGCGCCGGGCCGAGACCCGCACTTGCCCCCCTTCGGGCGTGTATTTGATCGCGTTGTCGATGAGGTTGTCGAGGAGCTGGCGGATCGCCTCCTCGTCGGCCCGGACGACGATCTCTTCCCCCAGTACTCCCAGGGCCACCTCGTAGCGGAGTCCTTTGGCCTCGGCGCGATCGCGATGGCTTTCGGCGATCCGGCGCGCGACCGGCCCCAAGACCATCGGCTGATGGTCGAAAATCGGCTGACCCGACTCCAAACGCGCCAGGCTCAAAAGGTCCTGCACCAGCAGGTTCAATCGATCGGCCTGCTCGTCGATCTGTTCGAGGAACTTGACGTTGTGCTCGGGGTCTTCCAGGGCCCACTCGATCAAACTCTCGGTGTACGCCTTGATGGAGGCCAGGGGGGTCTTGAGCTCGTGCGAGGCGTTGGCCACGAAGTCTTGCCGCATCCGTTCGAGGCGCCGAAGGTCGGTGACGTCGTGGACGACCAAGATGGCCCCGGTCGGGGTCGCCCCGGGAAGGGGGGAACCGCGCAAGGCGAGCACACGCTCCGAGGCCGTTTCCGAAGGACCGCGCGCGGGCAGGACCACCTCGCGACGATAGGCCCCCGACCCATTCAAGGGGGCCTCGATGGCCTCCTGAATGGGAAGGCTTCGGACCAGTTCCGCGAGTGGCCGGCCCAGCGAGTCGGCCTTCAATCCAAAGAGGCGCGCCGCGGCCGGATTGGCGAACAGGAGACGTTTGCGGGCGTCGATCGCCAGCACGCCTTCCGCCATGCCGCTGAGGACCGCGCGCAACTGCTGATGGTCCCTCTCCTGCTCGGCCATCTGTCGGGCCAACCGGGGAAGGACCTCATGAGCGCGACGCACCAGGCGTCCCAGCGCACCGCCCACACCCGTTGGCGCGATCGCCCGGATCGGGCGGCCTTCCTCGATGGCGATCAAATCGGCTTCCAAGGCCCTTGTGACGACGCGCCGGCGTCTCGCCAAGACCGCCCAAACGGCCAGGGCCATTCCCGCACCCACCACGAAACCAATCAGGGCCGGGATGCTCATGACAGGTCGATCAAGGTCCAGGCGGCCAACGAAGCACACCGGACATTATGGGCGAGTCACCCACGCATTGCATCAGGGTCTCGGTCCTTCGGGGCACCTGAGTTGGCCGAAGGACCCAAGCCGTTTAGTTCCCGCAAACGTTCCACGTGGAACATTTTCGCGGCCTTCGCCAGTCCCCCAGCCGAGCACGCGAAAAACGGCCCGATGACGCGAAGCGGCTTTCTTCAACTTCAGATTCGGATGGGAGTTGCAGCGACAAAACGGGTTCCTTGTTCTATTTTGTGCCCGGGACCCGGTGGTATTCTCTAACTTCTTATTTCATAGAGACTTCCATCCGAGAATCGAAGCCAACGATCGGGATTGTCTCCATGAGCATTTCCTTGAGGATGCTCCGGCTGAATCGAGCCCCCCGGCGAGGTCCGCTGATTGTCGACGCGGGCAAGATCACCTGCTTCATGATCTTATGCATCATGATCTTGTACGGATTATCCGATCGCCACGGATCTCCCGTCCAGCGGTCCCGCGCCCGACCACGGAACGGACCTCAGGCTTCCCTTTTCCAATCCAGGTCTGAGGCCCAATCCGCAATGGAGAACCTCTAAGCGAAGCAAAAGGTGTGAACCTCTCGAACCGAACGGTGCGGACCCGGCGCGCGACTCAAGGCACCCTGCAGAGGAACGAGTGGCAGGCCTTCCTCCCGAAGGCCCCACGGTCGTCCTCCAAGAGCAAGTTGATCCAGCCCTTGTAGTTTCCCTTGGGGAGAGGGGCCGACCCATACACTTGATAAACTCCGCCCTGACCGCCCTTGGTTTCGGCGGGACCGGCGACGAGGGTCTCCACGGGCCGTTCGCTCAGGACGTCATTGCCGGTCTTCTCGTCGGTTCGACGCGTGAAGAACTCGACTTGAACAATCGTCCGATAAGGAGCACTCCAGTTGAGGTTCATAGCGATCAACGAATGAAAGGAAACGCTCCCGGGACGGCCTTGGGCGATCGTATCGTAAACATCCATCCCGTTGATCGGTTTATCCATCTGTGAGACATCGCAGACCTTAGACACAGCAATTGTCTTCGTGGCGGGGACTTGGGCAAGCACGCACACGACCGCCGCGACCGCGACGATAAGCAGGGCTTGGAAGAACCGTGCCTTCTTCATGGGACTGGCTCCAGTGGAAAGAAACAGGACACGGAATCCATGTGGTACCTGTCACGATTGTGACGACAGACCCTACTGGGTGTAAATCGGCGACTGAAGGAACGATTGTCGATCCGGAACAGACTCGGAGGTCTTACTGCCGCAATCCGTGTAATAGATTTGTATGATAGTGTCATAATACCAGCGGCTAGTTGACCCAGGCATCAAGTCGGCCAGGAAGTAGAAACTCTGATTTGTGACACCGCAATCCAACGCGTAGTCCTGAAACGTGGGCGACCAAGGCGGTATCTGAGCGTTGATCGGGACCCCGTTGGCATCATTGACTGTGTTCCACAAGGGAGGTGGCGCGGGGGCGCCGGGAAACGGCTCCTCATTGAGAAATGTGTATATCCCAATGCAGAAGTTGCAACCTCTGTTCCCGGGAATGTCGCAATCGAGTCTGCTATAGATTTCGAGGCCCGTGGAC
>CALLYK010000477.1 GCA_937858365.1 uncultured Isosphaeraceae bacterium
TTCGGCGAGCGCTGGGCGCGCCACTGGCTCGACGTGGTCGGTTACGCCGACAGCGACGGCGGGAACACCAGGGACGACCCTCGTCCCTATGCTTATAAGTACCGCGATTACTTGGTCCGTTCCTTGAACGCCGATCGACCCTGGGACGAACTCATCCGCGAACAACTGGCCGGCGACGAGATGCTGAAACCACCCTACATGGACCTGCGAGGGGCTGAACTCGACCACCTCATCGCGACCGGCTTTCTCCGCATGGCCCCGGACGGCTCGGCTGAAGGCGGCGCCGACAAGGTGCAAGCGCGGAACGAGGTGGTGGCCGAGACGATCAAGATCGTGTCAACCTCGCTTCTTGGTCTCACTCTCGGCTGCGCTCAATGCCACGATCACCGCTATGATCCGATTCGCCAGGAAGACTACTACCGCTTCCGGGCCCTTTTCGAGCCTGCCCTGGACCCGGCCCACTGGAAGGTCCCCAAGGACCGTCTGGTCTCACTCTGGACCGAGGAGCAGAAGAAGCTGGCCGCCGAGGTGGACATCGAAGTGAAGCGTCGCGAGGACGACCGCGAGCGTGACCTTCGGGCGCTCGTGGAATGCACCCTTCAGAAGGAGCTGGATGCGGCCCCCGAAGACAAGCGGGCCGCCCTGCTTGAGGCGCGCGAGGCCAAGAAGGGGCAACGCACGCCCGAGCAAGAGCAACTCTTGAAGGAGTTTCCGCGGGTCCTCGTGAACACGGGGAACGTCAGTCTCTACGACGCGAAGGCCCACAAGGCCGTGATGGACCAGCACGCCCCGTTCATCGCCGAGGCCCGCAAGAAGCGTCCCGAGGAAGACTACGCCCACGCACTCACCGAGGTCCCAGGTCAAGTGCCGGCCACGCGACTCTTCTCACGAGGCGACCCGAACCAACCACGCCAGGAGGTCGGACCAGGCGAGCCGGCCGTGCTGGCGCGAGAAGGGGCCCCTTCCATCGCCATCGACGATGAACGTGTCCCCACAAGCGGCAGAAGATTGGCTTATGCGAATGTCCTGACCAATGGTGATCATCCTCTGCTCTCGCGCGTGCTCGTGAACCGCTTCTGGATGCACCTTTTTGGCCGAGGCATCGTGGCCACTCCCGGCGACTTCGGCTCCTTGGGCGAACGTCCCACCCACCCGGAATTGCTTGATTGGCTCGCCGCGGACTTCATGCGCGACGGATGGTCACTCAAACGCTTCTTGAAAAACTTGATGCTCTCGGCGGCCTATCGTCAGTCCTCACAACACGACGATGCCAAGGACGCGAGCGACCCCGAGAACCGGCTCCTCGGCCGAATGAACGTGCGCAGGCTCGACGCCGAGGCCGTGCGCGACGCCTTGATGGCCGTCAGCGGCAAGATCAGCCCGAAGATGTACGGCCCACCCGTGCCGGTCTCGGTGGACGAGGCCAGCCAGGTCATCGTCGGCGTCATCCCGCGCGACGACGCGGGCCGCCAGACGGGCAAACGCGTCGATATCGGCACCGAAGAGTTCCGCCGGAGTGTTTATGTGCAAGTCCGTCGATCATTGCCGCTGGGACTCACCGAGGTCTTCGACGCCGCTGTCCCCGCGCCCAACTGCGAACGACGAAACAGCTCCACCGTGGCGCCCCAGGCCCTGATGCTGATGAACAACGACTTCGTGGTCGGTCAGGCCATGGCCTTCGCCGAGCGGCTGGAACGCGAGGCCGGAGACGACCCCGCGACCCGCGTCCGCAGGGCGTGGGCGTTGGCGTTGGGCACATCGCCTAACGATGAGCAGCTCTCCGCGGCGTTCGCTTTCCTCGCCGCTCAACAAGCTGACTTCGAAGCGGCCGACGCCTCGCTCAGCGAGGACGCCCGCAAGAAGGAGAACGCGCCCCCCGCCTCTCGACGGGCCCTCGCCGGCTTCGGTCAGGCCCTTCTAGCGTCGAACGCCTTCCTTTATGTTGACTGATTGAACGAGGCCAAGATGTTCCATCAAAGTGACATAAACTCCACTCGACGACATTTCCTGGCCTCACAAAGCATGGGGATTGGCGCCCTGGCCTTGTCTTGGCTCTTGCGTCAGGATGGGGCCCTGGCCCAGCAATCCCCGCGCAAGCCGACACTTGAAAAGCCGGTCTTCGACACGATACCCAAGGTCCCACCCAAGCCGGCCCGCGCTCGGGCCATGATCTCGCTCTTCATGCAGGGCGGCCCGAGTCACATCGACCTCTTCGACCCCAAGCCCGAACTCGCCAAGTACGACGGCACCAACTTCCAAGGCGACATCAAGTACGACAACGCCGGCGAGGCCAGCGCCAAGCTCTTCGCCAGCCCCTGGAAGTTCGCCAAGCACGGCCAAAGCGGCATCGAGTTGAGCGAGTTGCTTCCGGGACTCGCCTCGGTCGTGGACGACATCACGCTCATTCGATCGATGCGCACGGGCGTGAACAATCATGGCCAGTCGATCAACGCGCTGAACACGGGCCGGATCACCGCGGGACGGCCGGTCGTCGGTTCCTGGATCGCCTATGGACTGGGGAGCGAAGGACGTGACCTTCCCGCCTATTGTGTGCTCAGCGACCCGGGCGGCGTGCCGGTACTCGGTGTCGACAACTGGTCCAACGGCTTTCTGCCCTCGCTTTATCAAGGGACCGTGATTCGACCGACGGAACCGCGCATTCCCAACCTCGACGCCCCTCCCGCTCTGCGAGGGGCCACGCAGCGTCGGTTCCTCGACTATCTGGAGAGCGTCAATCGCGACCATCTGAAGACACATCCCGGCGAACACGACCTGGCCGCGCGGATCGCCAGTTACGAACTCGCCGCGCGGATGCAATCGGCCGCGAAAGAGGCCCTCGACTTCGAGTCTGAGAGCGCTGAGACGAAGGCCCTTTACGGTCTGGACCAGACGGAATCACGCGAGTTCGGCACGCGTTGCCTGATCGCCCGGCGGTTGGTGGAACGGGGCGTGCGATTTGTCCAGATATGTACGGGAAACCAGAACTGGGACCATCACGGCAACATCGTCAAGGCGCTACCGAGCATGTGTCGCAAGGTTGATCGCCCGTCGGCCGCGCTCGTGATCGACTTGAAGCGCCGCGGGCTCCTCGACTCGACCGTCGTCTTCTGGTCGGGCGAAATGGGCCGATTGCCGGTGGTCCAGAACGAGAAGAACATCGGTCGCGACCACAATACCTACGGCTTCAGCGCCTGGGCGGCGGGCGGCGGATTCAAAGCGGGTCACGTCCACGGAGCGACCGATGAATTCGGTCACAAGGCGGTCGAAAACGTCGTGAACCACTCCGATTATCACGCGACCCTACTGCACCTCTTCGGGCTCGATCCGGCGACCTTGGTCTTTGAGAGGCCCAACGGTCCCGGGTCGCTCATCGACGGCCAAGAGGCCAACGTCGTGACCGAACTTCTCGCATGACGCCGGCAGGACAAAGCCGCCGGCTTCAAACGCGAACAACCGGATTGCCAAAGAGGTTCGTATCGAGGGCCGCTCGCGGGAAGGTTGGAACATCAACCTACTCCTCTACCTAGATAAATCGCGGTGGAGTGCCCCTTCCAGAAGACCTGTTTGGGGTGAAACTGAGGGATTGGCGATCGGGAGGAACGGTTGAAGCAGTCGCGACGATTCAACCGCCGCCACGGGGAAAAGGGGGCCCCGGCAATGGCCCACCTCCACGCCCCTGAGAGGCTGCGTCCAGGCCTCGATTCGTCGGGTTTGGCGACCGATGTAATCCCTTCTCTTTCAAGTAATTGCGAGGACCGCTCAGGTTCGTTCCCCCGGTCTTACCCCCCTCCAATTGGGTCCGTCCTCCAGAACGAACGTAAAGCCTTCTTCCAAAATAACTTCAGGCTTGAAAACGTTGACTATGAGGGCTCGCGGCCGAGAAGCGGCATCGACCGCTTGCGGACACCTGTGGCCGACGCGATCGCGTTGGCGATCGCGGGCGCGATCGTCACGATTGGGGCCTCTCCGCCTCCCGCCGACGGCAAGTCGGGACGGTTGATCAGGACCACTTCCAGCTTGGGCAGGTCGCCGAATCGGGGTACGCGATAACGCGAGAAACGGGGGTTGCGGACCTGTCCCTTGTCGAACTGGATCGACTCATGAAGGGCCCCGCCAAGGCCCATGACGATCGAGCCTTCCACTTGGTTCCTTAGGTGGTCGGGATTGACCACGGCGCCGCACTCGAAGGCGGCGACCGCTCGGATGACTTCAACCTCGGTCGCGTCCGCGTTCGACTTGACCTCGACGCAGGTCGCGATGAAGCCACCTTTCTCGGTACCGCAAGCCAGGCCGATCCCGTTTCCTTTCGCTTTCGGACCGTCGGCCCAACCGAAGCGCTCAGCGGCGGCCTGAAGCACGGCCTGAATGCGTTCGTCCTTGAGGTTCTTCAGGCGGAAGTCCAGAGCGTCCAGTCCCAACTTGCGCGCCAGCTCGTCCATCATCGATTCCCGCGCGAAGTGGTTCGCGGTCGATGCAAGGGCCCGGTAGGAACCTTGCTTCAAGGGGGACCTCGCCTGATGAAAGGCCGAACGACGCTGGGCCACCGAATACGGCGTCTCGACCCCGGAGCCACCCGAGTTGATGTTGTGGAAGTCCCACGCGACCAGCGTGCCGTCGCGCATGGCGCCGGCGGCCACCCCGATCAAGGCGCTGGGTCGAAAGTAAGCGTACTGGAATTCTTCCTCGCGCGTCCAAACGACCTTCACGGGCCGCCCAACAGCGCGGGCGAGGCGAGCGGCCTCGACCGCCGCGTCCCCCGTGTGTTTGCCGCCATAGCCCGAGCCCGTATCGGGGACGATCACGCGCACGCGGTCTTCGGCCAGACCGAAGGCCGACGCGAGTTCCGAACGAACACCGAACGGGCGCTGGGTGCCGGTCCAAACGGTCAAACGACCGTCACGCCACTCGGCCAGCGCGGCGCGTGTTTCCAAGGGGGCGTGGGCGATGTAAGCGGCGGTGTAGGTGGCGTCCACACGTGCATCGGCCGAGGAGAGGGCCTGGATCATCCCTTCGCTTCGGGACCTGGTCGCATCATCGCGCACTTTTGCGAATTCTCGGAACACATCTTGATTGGAAAGGGGTCCGCTTTCCGACGGGGACGAGTCCGCGAGTAAGGCGGCCAGCGCTTTGGCGGCGGTCGTTTCATTCGGCGCGACGACCCCGACAAAGGGACCCTCTTGGACGACCTTCACCTCGGGCATGGCCTCGGCCGCCGTCGTGTCGAGCTTTTCGAGCTTCGCGTTGATGGCAGGGGCCCGCAGGATCTTGCCGCGCGCCATGCCGGGGAGGGTCATGTCCGAAGCGAAGCGATGCGTGCCCGTGACGATCGCCCGACCATCCACCTTCGCTTGTGAAACGCCCGCCACGCGCCATTGCGACGTCGGCGAAGGACGGGCCCCTTCGTCGATCGTTTCGATCAGGCGACGCCCTTTGGTCAACTCGCCGAAACCGATCGAACGCCCGGACGGTGCGTGATGGACTTGCCCATCAAACACATTCAACGAACCAGCTTCGACACCCCAACGTTCGGCCGCAAGGCCCAAGAGCAAGCCACGCGCGGCGGCGGCGGCGCGACGCAATTGGGGGACCATCGTGGGCGTGGTCCGACTCCCGAACGTACCTGGGTCATAAGGGACGAGGTCCGTATCGCCCAAGACCATCCGCACGGAGCCCATCGGCAGGTTCAACTCATCGGCGACCGCCATTGTGAGCGATGTTCGCGCGTTTTGGCCCACTTCGGCCTTGCCTGAACATGCGGTCACGCGGCCGTCTTCGCCGATGTGGACCCAGGCGTCGATTTCGCGAGGGACCTGCGCACCTGCTTGCCCGCCCCTTCCCGGACGTTGTGCGTCGGTCTCGCGCGCGATCGTCAGGACAACGAGGCCACCGCCAACCGCCTTGAGGAACGTACGTCGATCGACCGAGAAAGGGGCCGATGCCTCGGTCCGCAGTTCGTAGCGCTCGGGTTCGGGTCCGGGTTCGAATTCGTGGAGGAGCGCGTCCATCAGGCGCCTCCCTTCAAGGACTTGGCGGCCCGATGGATCGCGGCCTGGATGCGTGCATAGGTCCCGCAACGACAGATGTTCCCGCGCATGGCCTCAACGATCGTCTCGTCCGTAGGGTCGCGGTCTTTGGCGAGCAGCCCAGCCGCCGACATGACCATCCCGGTCGTGCAGAAGCCGCATTGCATCGCGTCTTCGTCCAGGAAGGCTTGCTGGACCGGGTGCAACGTCCCGTTGGGGGCCTCCAGTCCTTCGATGGTGGTGATCGCTTTCCCAGCGACCGTGCCAACGCGGGCCAAACAGGAACGCACGGCCTCTCCATCGACGAGCACCGTGCAGGCGCCGCATTGGCCTTCGCCGCACCCGTATTTCGCGCCGGTCAAGTCGAGGTCGTCACGCAAGACGCCCAGCAACTTCCGATCAGCGTCCGTCTCGATGCGCAAGGTCCGACCGTTGATCCGGAGTTCCAAGACGCTCGTCATGGAAGGGGGGCCTCCAGTGGTGATGTGGGACCGTCGGACCCCGTTTCCAACGGTTCGATAGGCGTGGGCTCGGGTTCGACGGGCGTGGGTTGCGCGTCGGCCTCGAGGAGTCGATCGAGAATGCCGTTCACGAAGCGGCTGGATTGGGCCGTGCTGTAGCGCTTGGCCAGTTCGAGCGCCTCGTTGATGGCGACCTTCGTGGGGACGTCCTTGGCATGAAGCAATTCATAGGCGCCAAGACGTAAGATATTCCGATCGATGGCCGCCATACGATCGATTCGCCAGTTTTCGGCGACCTTGGAGATCAACTCGTCGATCCGGTCGCGATGTTTTTGGGAACCATTGATGAGTTCATGGGCGTAGTCGCGTAGGACTGGGTCGGTCAATCGGCGCCGAATGAACCGCTCGATTTGATCGGAAGGATATCCTGGGTTCTGCTCATGTTGATAGAGGACTTGCAGGGCGACCTCGCGCGCTCGGCTCCTGCGGGCGACCAAGGCTTTTTGAAGGTCCGAGTGTCGCTCCATCGCAGCGGTCACGCTTCGGGACGACTCGGGCCGTGTCTCAATTGGATGTGGTGGTTGTGGTGGCGGATCGGCGATTGGCGCCGCCTTCGGGACGGGTGCGATCACGATCTCTTCCTCGTTCGCCCAGCCCCTATCGATCAAGAAATCCAGGTCGTCGGCACTCAGTTCGCCGCCGTCGGCCAGACGCAAGACATCCGTGAGGAACCTTCGACCCTCAGGCGAGAGTTGAAAGACGACTGTGCGTCCTTGGCGCCTGGCTTCCACACGCGGTCCTTCGCCATCCTCGGACGTCCTGAAGGTCGGCATGTTCACGTCCCCCTCCGACACGCCGTCATCCGGCAAGCCTCCGACTCGCCGTCACATGGTACGCCATCGCGTCCGGCAGGGCCAACAGGATTCGTCGATCCGAAGGGCCTTCCAAGGACGACGTGGGTCAATCACCGCGCTTCCTTCCTTTCCCGCGCCCGGCGGCGAGGAATTTCCGAGCGTCCGCGAACGCGGCCTTCCCCTCGGTCTCAAGTCCCAGGGCAATCGCGATCATCCGGTCGAGAAACCTGGCGAACCCTTCCGTTTCGAGTTCACTCGCTGCATGGCAGGCCAGGATGACCTCCTCCCGACCTTTTCGCCCCGGTTCCACGCGGACGCGCTCTTGATCTGAAAGGACCGGTTTGGCCAATTCGTGGAAGGGCCTCAATCCCAGCTCTTGTTGAATCGTGCTCAGTTTGGCCCGGCCCCTGGGCAGGTTGAAGCGCAGTGTCAAGACCCACTCATGGGCGGTCTGGGCGACGAGGAAGTCCTCGGCGACGTCTTGGAACGGGACCCGCACCACGGCCCGTTCGGACCAGTTCGTCGCGCCGAACTCGCCGGTCGATTCGACCTGGGCCACTGCTCTTTCGAGGATTGAGCCGTCCCAGCGGCAGGGTTTGCCGTTCCGGGCCATTCGATCGGAGGTGTGCCAGCGTCGACCGTCGATTTCCCAAGGGGCCTTCGCCTGTTTGGAGGAGTCGAGTTCCCGCGCCGCGGCGGCCTTGGATTCCTCCACGAGTTTCCTGGCCGCCGCCTTCGGGTCGTAGACGGGGCGTTCGGCCTTTGGTCCCGCATTGAGGACCCCCTTCAAGATGGCCCCTGTCAGACTGCCCTTCGTTGCGGCGACGGTTTCCGGCGTGCCCGCCGCGACGACCCGACCTCCCGAGGCGCCCGCTTCCGGGCCTAGGTCGATGACCCAATCGGCCGTCTTGATCACGTCGAGGTTGTGCTCAATCAGGACAACGGTGTTGCCCATGTCGGCCAAGCGGTGGACCACGTCCAAGAGCTTGCGGACGTCGTCCATGTGCAGCCCGGTCGTCGGTTCGTCGAGAAGATAGAGGGTCTTGCCTGTTTCGGGTCGCGCGAGTTCAGCCGCCAGCTTCACGCGCTGGGCCTCACCGCCCGACAATGTCGGGGCCGACTGACCAAGCGCGACGTATCCGAGGCCGACGTCATGGAGTGTTTGCAACACCTTGCGGACCTTGGGGACCGACGCGAAGAGGTCGAGCGCGGCCTCGACCTTCATGTCCAACACATCCGCGATGGTCTTTCCCTTGTATTTCACCGCCAAGGTCTCGGCCGTATAGCGTGCCCCACCGCAGGCGTCACAGGGGACCCACACATCGGGAAGGAAGTGCATCTCGATGCGTTTTTGACCGGCCCCTTCGCAAACCTCGCACCTTCCTCCGGCCTGATTGAAGCTGAATCGACGGGGTGAGTAACCGCGGACCTTCGCCTCGGGGAGTTTGGAGAAGAGTTCGCGAATTAAGTCGAAGACGCCGGAATACGTCGCGGGCGTTGCCGTGGGCGTGTTTCCCAACGGTGCTTGGTCGACTCGAATGACCTTGTCAATGAAGCCGATTCCTTCGATGCGCTCGTGTGGTCCCGGCACCGTCTGCGCCCGATGAAGGGCCTTCGCGGTCGCCTTCCAGAGAATGTCCTCGACCAGGGTGCTTTTCCCTGAGCCGCTCACGCCCGTCACCGCCGTCACCAATCCTAGAGGAAAGGCGACGTTGATTCCTTTCAAGTTATGTTGGCGGGCACCGATGACCTCCAGCTTTTCGGTCGCGCCGGCCGGCCGGCGATTGGTCGGGACCGGGATGGCGGCGAGGCCGCTGAGGTATCGACCCGTCAGCGACTCTTTGCTTTTCTTGACTTTGGAGGGCGAGCCGCTCGCGGTGATTTGTCCGCCGGCGTCACCCGAACCGGGGCCGAAATCCACGAGGTTGTCGGCCGATTCGATGACCTCGCGATCGTGCTCCACGAGGACGAGCGTATTGCCGAGGTCTCGAAGGCGTCGGAGGGCGCCGAGCAAGCGTGTGTTGTCGCGAGGATGCAGGCCGATCGTGGGCTCATCCAAAACGTAGAGCACGCCCGTCAGACCGCTCCCGACCTGTGAGGCCAGACGAATGCGCTGGCTTTCTCCGCCGGAGAGGGTCGGCGTGGGCCTCGCGAGCGTGAGATAGTCGAGACCAACATCGACGAGAAAGCGGAGGCGATCGTGGACCTCGCGTAGGAGGTCCCCCGCGATGTGCTTCTCGTCGCCGGTTAGCTTGAGCGACTGGAAGAAATCCAGTGCTCGATCCAGGGGCCAGTTGGCGATCTGTTCGAGTGTGAAGCCGTGAAAGCGAACGGCCGCCGCGTCGTCGCGCAAACGGCCGCCCATGCAGCCCACGCAGGGGACGTTCTCCACCATGCCCGAGAGCTTCATCCGATAGAGGAACGAGACCCGTCCCGCCTCTTCGATCGCCGGAAAGACCCCTTTGAATTGAAACGAGAACCCAGGCTCGTCGCCATGTGCGGCGACGGAGACCTTTAGGTCCCCGGTGCCGTGCAAGAGGGCGCGCCGATGGCGTCCTTCGAGTTCGTCGAACGGTGTCTTCAGGTCGAACCCGAGGGTGTCGGCCAGCGCTTCGATCATTCGTGCGAACATCGGGTTCGTCTCTAACGACGGCCAGGCCACGACCGCGCCGTCGCGCAGACTCACAGCCCCATTGGGGACCACCGCGGCCGGGTCGGCCCCCGCGCGCGTGCCCAGTCCTTCGCAGACGGGGCACCAGCCCAGAGGGCTGTTGAACGAGAAGTTCTGGGGTGTCAGTTCCTCAAACCCACGCCCGCAAGAATCGCAATTTCGGTGCTGGCTGAAGCGATCGACGTGCCATTTCGTTTCATCCTTGGCGTCGTCGACTTTGGCCACGAGAGCGACCCCTTTGCCAAGGTCCAGGGCCGCTTCGATCGAATCCGCCAGCCGCGAGCGCGTCGAGCGCCGGACGACGGCGCGATCGATCACGACCTCAACACGGTGCTTGCGTCGCTCGCTCAATTTGGGGGGCTCGTCCAGACCGCACGACTTGCTGTCGATCCGCACGCGGGCGAAACCCGAGGCGCGTAAGTCGTCCCACAGGTGATCGAACGAGTCCCCTTCTTTTCGCTCGACCGGGGCCATGATGAAGACCTTGGTCCCGTCCGGTAGGTGGAGCACTTTCTCGACGATCTCATCGGCGGTTTGGGTACCGATCGGCGTATTGCAGGAAGGGCAATACGGACGACCGAGCCTCGCGAAAAGGATGCGCAAGTAGTCGTAGATCTCGGTGACGGTGCCGACGGTCGATCGGGGGCTCTTGCTCGTCGTCTTCTGCTCGATGCAGATGGACGGAGACAGTCCGCTGATCTGCTCGACCTTGGGTTTCTGAAGGGGGGCCAGGAATTGCCGGGCGTAACTGGAGAGGCTCTCGACGTAGCGGCGTTGGCCTTCGGCGTAGAGCGTGTCAATGGCCAGGGAGGACTTGCCCGAACCGCTCGGTCCACTACAGACGCTTATCTTGTCTCGTGGAATGTCGAGGTCGATCCCTTTCAGGTTGTGTTGTCGGGCGCCACGAATCGAGATGGCCGCCAGACGGGTAGAAGCGGGGCCTTCCGTGCTCTTCGCCTTTTTCTTCTTCGCGGCGCCTTTAGGGGAAGAAGTCGATTTCGCTCGACTGAGGAGCTTGGAGAGGGCCCGGCCGGTATGACTTTCCGGAACGCTCACGATTGCCTCGGGCGGGCCTTCGGCGACGATCCTACCTCCTCGTTCACCACCATCGGGACCGAGGTCGATGATCCAGTCGGCCGTCTTGATCACGTCCAGGTTGTGTTCGATGACGACCACCGTGTTGCCTTGCGCCGTGAAGCCGTGGAGCACTTCCAAGAGCTTGCTCACGTCGGCGAAATGCAGGCCGGTCGTCGGTTCATCCAGGACGTAGAGCGTGCGGCCCGTGGACTTCCGACAGAGTTCTTTGGCCAATTTGATGCGTTGCGCCTCGCCGCCGGAAAGCGTCGGCGAAGGTTGGCCCAGTTTGATGTAGTCGAGGCCGACGTCGTGGAGCGTCTTGAGGATGTTCGCGACCTTGGGGACGTTCGCGAAGTGTTCAAGGGCATCTTGAACGTCCATGTCGAGCACGTCGGCGATGCTCTTTCCTTTGAAGCGCACGTGCAGGGTCTCGCGATTGAATCGCTTGCCCTCACAGACAGGGCATGTGACCCAGACATCGGCCAGGAAGTCCATTTCCAGGCGGTTTGAGCCGTTTCCCTCACACGCTTCACATCGTCCGCTCGAAACGTTGAAGCTAAAGCGGCCTGGTTTGTAGCCGCGCGCCTTTGAGTCGGGAAGTCGCGTGTAAAGGTCGCGAATCAGGTCGAAGAGCTTGATGTAGGTGGCCGGGTTGGAACGAGGCGTGCGACCGATCGGTGTTTGGTCGATGTCGATGATCTTGTCGAG
>CALLYK010000478.1 GCA_937858365.1 uncultured Isosphaeraceae bacterium
GCCCCTTGACGGCCCGAGGACGACCCGTCCCGGGCCGCCGCAGACATTGACGAATATCTATTCGATTCTCATGAAAGCAGAAAAGCCCACCGGACCACGATCGCGGTGCGCGCGGCTCTTTGGCAATTCGCATGAAAATCGCCAGAAGCCCGATGGGAGGGCCCCGCCCCACGACCGTTCGGGGGCCTGTTCTGACCCGACGAGTCGCATGGACTTCCGGGTCAACCCCTTGGCGATCGGGTCAGACTCCCCTCGGTCGCATCAACTCGATTGCGGCAGACGCCGGGCAGTCGGGTCTCCGAAGGACCGGGTCGACCTCGGGGTCGAGTCCGTGCGACCATGAGGTGAACAGCGCATGAAAAAGGCCGGGGAGCGGCGCCCCCCGGCCGATACCATCTCAAGCCCACCTCGATCAATACATGTCGTCCATACCGCCGCCGCCGGGGGCGGGCTTTTCGTCCTTGGGCAGGTCGGCGATCAGGGCATCGGACGTGAGCAGGAGGGTGGCCACGCTGGCGGCGTTCTGGAGCGCCGATCGGGTCACCTTGGTCGGGTCGATGATGCCGGCCTTCACCAGGTCGCAGTACTCATCGCGGAGGGCGTCGTAGCCGTGGTTGCCCTTGAGCTCGGCGACCTTGGAGACGACCACGCCGCCGTCTTGTCCGGCGTTCATCGCGATCTGGGCGATCGGTGAGGAGCAGGCGCGGGTGATGATCTGGAAGCCAACCTCTTCGTCGTGGGTCAGGCCGGCCGCTTTGACCGTCTTGGCCGCACGCAGCAGGGCCACGCCGCCGCCGGGCAGGATGCCTTCCTCCAAGGCGGCGCGGGTCGCGTGAAGGGCGTCCTCGACGCGGGCCTTACGCTCCTTCATCTCGCTCTCGGTGGCCGCGCCGACCAGGATCTTGGCGACGCCGCCCGACAACTTGGCGAGGCGCTCTTCCAGCTTCTCGCGGTCGTAGTCGCTCTTGGTGTCCTTGATCTCGCGGCGGATCGCCTCGATCCGGCCCTTGATGTCATCGGACGTGCCCTTGCCTTCGATGATCGTCGTGTTGTCCTTGTCAATCACGACTTTCTTGGCCTGGCCAAGGTCGCCGAGCGTGAGGTTCTCAAGTTCAATGCCGAGGGCCTCGAAGATGGCCTTACCGCCGGTGAGGACGGCGATGTCTTCCATCATGGCCTTGCGGCGGTCGCCGTAGCCGGGGGCCTTCACGGCCGCGCAGCGGAAGGTGCCCCGCAGCTTGTTGATGACCAGGGTGGCCAGGGCCTCGCCCTCGATGTCCTCGGCGACCATCAGGAGGGGCCGACCCGTCTGGGCGACCTTCTCCAGGACCGGCACCATGTCCTTCACTGAGCTGATCTTCTTCTCGTAGATCAGGACGTAGGCGTCTTCGAGCACCGCTTCCATGCTCGCCGGGTCGGTGACGAAATAGGGGGAGAGGTAGCCGCGGTCGAACTGCATCCCCTCGACCCACTCGACCTCGGTCTTGAGGGTCTTGCCCTCTTCCACCGTGATCACGCCGTCCTTGCCGACCTTGTCGGTGGCCTCGGCGATCATCTTGCCGATTTCGGTGTCGAAGTTCGAGGCGACCGTGGCGACCTGCTCGGTCTCGGTTCGGCTCGTGACCTTCGTGCTCATCTTGTGAAGTTCGGCGACGAGCGACTCGACCGCCTTGTCCATCCCGCGCTTCATCAGCATGGGGTTGACGCCGGCAACGACGGCCTTGAGGCCCTCGTTGTAGATCGCCTCGGCCAAAACGGTCGCGGTGGTGGTGCCGTCACCGGCCACGTCGGAGGTCTTGCTGGCGACCTCCTTGACCATTTTCGCGCCCATGTCCTCGTACTTGTCCTCCAGCTCGATCTCCTTGGCGACGGTGACGCCGTCCTTGGTGACGGTGGGGGAGCCGAATGACTTCTGGATGATGACGTTGCGGCCCTTGGGACCAAGCGTCACCTTGACGGCGCGGGCGAGCTTCGCGACCCCGCGCTGCATTGCCTGACGAGCGTCCTGATCGAACGCGATCATCTTCGCGGCCATGTGTGCCTCTCAAAAAGCAGGTTGGTATGGGTGTGGGCTGGTGTTTGTGCTGGTGTGAGGGAGGAAGCGGCGGCGGAGGTCGAGTGGAGTCAACCTTCCACGACGGCGAGGATGTCGTCCTCGCGCATGAGCAGGACCTTCTTGTCGCCATCCACCTTGAACTCATCGCCGGCGTAGGACGTGAAGAGGACATGGTCGCCCGGCTTGACCTGCAAGGGCCGACGCTTGCCGTCCTTGGCGACCCGGCCTTCGCCGACGGAGAGGACCTTGCCCTTCTGGGGCTTGTCCTTGGCGGTGTCGGGCAGAACAATGCCGCCCGCCGTCTTTCCCTGGGCCTCCTCCCGCTCGACCACGACCCGATCATTGAGGGGCTGGATTTTCATGAGTGTCTCCTTTGGGGGACTCGACCCGTCCTTGGCCGAGACGGGTCCCAAGCGAATGCGATCATCACCATGACGAGTCTTCGCACTAGCAATCTTTGTGCCCGAGTGAAGCAAACTCGTAAATGATGATTTTCCAGAGACTTGCGAACAATGAAAAAAAGACCCGGGCGTGGGTCGGCTGACGGCCGGTCGGTTGGCCGGCGCTTCGACTGCCAAATCGTCAGCCGAGTCCGTCCCACCCAAAAAGCGGAGCGAGCGACCTTGATAAGTGCGTGCGTGTGTGGTTGACTAGAAGCGTGACGCGCGGAGGGACCGAAGCGTCGCGGTCGTGGTCGTTCCCGGAAGGGGCGCCTGGGTCGGTGGCGCGGAGAAGGCGCGACAGGGGAAATTCCCTGATCGAGCTTGACTGCGCGGGGGTATCCGTCATGTTTAAGATGATTCTTCCCAGGGACCGCCGCCCGCGCGCCGAGGCCACGACTTGGCGCGGGGGCGCGACGCGACGGTTGCCCGACCCACGATTTGCGGCTGGGTCGGTGGACCATGACCCCCCGACCCTATTCCAGGGACCGTCATCCTGATACTGTTCGTTCGACCACGTGAGCACCTCCGCCGACGCACCCACCTGAAGAGGCATCGCGATGAAGATTCGATCCTGGCCACGCGAGGACGGTCCTCGACAGCGCACGCGTCGCCGAGCACGCTCGGGGCGGAATCGGTTTCAATTGGAAGGGCTCGAGCCGAGGCAACTGCTCGCCTCGTTGACTGCGGGACCCACGATCAATACGTCGCAGCGGGTTGGGGTCCAGTCGGAAGAAGCGATCGCGATCAATCCGACCAATCCCGACAATATCGTGGTGATGGCCAACGAGAACGACCAGTTCGCCGGCGAGTTCATCGGCATCACCTTCGACGGCGGCGCGACCTGGAGCCGGCGAAGCTTCGGTGACGGCACCGACGGCCTCCCCTTCAATGGCGGTGACCCGACCCTGGCCTTCGACAACTTTGGCAACCTCTGGACCACTTACATCGGTCCCAACGGCACGACCCCGATCTTGCTCAGCACGAACGGCGGCGTCAATTTCCGCTTGATCACTTCCTTCAACGACCAGTTCGACCAGCCCAAGATCGTGACCGGCCCCGGTCAGAACCCGGGTGAGGAATCCGTCTGGTGCGTCTACACCGGTACCAACGGGATCACCGCTGTCGGCACGTCGGTGACGGGCCTCAACCAGTTTGGCGCGACGTGGGTCCATGAGGTGGCGCCGGGGAGCCCCGGCAATGGCTTCGACTCGTTCGGCGGGATCGCGATCGGCCCTCAGGGCCAGGTCGTCGTGAACTACGGCTCGATTACCAACAACACGGGTCCGACCACCCTCTTCATGAATATCGACGCCGACGGCCTGGGCCCCGGCGGGTTCAGTCCGGCACGGGCCATCGTGACCACCAACGTGGGCTGGAACACGCCGATACCCGCCCAACCCAGGCGGAACATCGACTGGAGTACCCGTGTCGTTTACGACAACAGCGGCGGGCCCTTTGACGGCCGCCTGTACATGACATATGTGGACCGGACATCCACGTCGTCCGCGGACACCAAGCCGTACCTCATTTCCTCGGACGACGACGGCGTGACCTGGTCGTCCAGGGTCCGTGTGGACGACGACCCGGTCGGCACGAACAGCAAGTTCTTCCCCTACCCGGCCGTCGACCAATCGACGGGCGCCATCGCGATCAGCTACTACGACTGCCGGGACGATCGTGGTCAACGCGACGGCCTGGGCGACTTGAACGGCGTCCCCAACGACGAGACGAACTACTTCGTTACCGCCAGCTTCGACGGCGGCCAAACGTTCGAGCCCAGTGTCAAAGTCAGCAACGGCCCCTCGAACCCGCGCCGGGCCACGGGATTCACACTGAACGACTATGGCGATTACACGGGTTGCTCGTTCGTCAATGGCTTGATTTATCCGGTGTGGTGCGACAATAGCCCGAACCTACCGGGGAACCCGGATGGGGGGCTGGAAATCGCCACGAATCGGGTGACAACCCAGCCTCCGCAGCCCCCTGGCGTGACCCCGGCCCCGTTCGACTTCGCCGCGGTGGAAGGTCAGGGCCTCAACTTCGTCACCCTGGCCCAACTGACTGACCCGTCGGGACCCCATCCCGCCAGCGCTTACACGGTCACCGTGGATTGGGGAGACGGCACCGGGTCCAGCCCTGCCAACCTCGTGTACGTGAACGACACGACCTACGCGATCCAGGGGAGCCATCTGTACCGCCACGCGGGCAATTACAGCCTCACGATCGCGGCCTCTTCAATCGTGTCCGGGCTCAACACGCAATTCACCAAGCCCATCACGGTCTTGGACTTGCCGCTCCGGCCGGGTCCGTCGCTGGACATCAGCGGTCTCACGGAAAGCACTCCGTTCGCGGGCGTCGTCGCCCACTTCACGGATGACAACCCGAGTTCGGCCGATAGCGACTATCTCGCCAACTTCCCGTACCGGGCCACCATCACCTGGGGGGACGATAACACGACCTCCCCCGCCCAGGTGGTGGCCAACCCCAACGGCGGGTTCGACGTCATGCCGCTGGCCATGTTCCCCCATCAGTTCCAGCGCGGCGGCAATTTCAACATCACAACGACCGTCACCGATGTGACGAGTGCCGTGGTCATGACCAACGTCGCGACGGTCGCCAAGGCCACGTTGGGGGTCACCGTCAACTCGATCGGCACGGGGACGGTCCCGTTCACGGAAGGGTCCCTCTTCGACGGCACGATCGCCGAGGTCCGCGGGCCCAGCAACCCGAATCGCGGTGGCGACTTCAACATCACCGTCAATTGGGGTGACGGACAAACAACGACCAGCCCGGTCGTCACGTACGTGGGGGCCGACCCCAACGGCGTCGGGATTTTCCAGGTCAACGCGACCCATCGGTACGCGGCGGCCGGGACCTTCCCGATCCAGGTCTTCGTCACCGATTACGACGGCACGCTCGCCAGTCCCTATCCGGCGACCGGTCAGGCCGTGGTCGCCGCCCTGCCCGTCCAGGTGAACGCCTCGGACTTCCGAGTGGCCGACGGCCAAACGTTCACGCGGACCGTTGCCAGCATCGTGGACGGCAACATCAGCGCCATTCCGAGCGACTACACGGTCGTCATTGACTGGGGCGACGGCAAGACGTCCGCCGGGGCGGTCCGTTACAGCACGACCAACCCGGGCACGTTCGATGTCGTTGGGACCCACAACTACACGTATCGCCGCATCCCGTACACGATGCGAGTGGAGGTCTTCAAGGGCGGGGTCTCGCGCGCCATCGGCACGAGCAAGGTAACCGTGGACGATGCCCAGATCGTCCCGACGGGCGTGCCGATCGCGGCCGTGGAAGGTACTCCTTTCACAGGCGTCGTCGCTCGGTTCACCGTGCCGAGTTCGAACGTGGTGGTCGCCCAGTATTCGGCCTCCATTGATTGGGGTGACGGCCAGGTCTCTTCCGGAGACGTCGGCCTCACCTCCACGGCCGGGACGTATGAGGTCCGCGGGAACCACCTCTTCAAGTTCGGCACCTTCTCGGTGACCGTTGCCATTTCGAGTCGCAATGGCGCGGCGGCGACCATCACGACCACGGCCAATGTGACCGACGCCCCCAGCTTCGTGACCGGCCTTCCCGTGCAGGCCGTGGAAGGTGTGGCCTCCGGCTCGGTCTTGGTGGCCACCTTCCTCAACAATGACCAGTTCGCCGACGCCTCCCGCTTCACGGCGTCCATCGCCTGGGGCGACGGCCAGGTCTCGACCGGCGCGGTCACCGGTTCCTCCACCGCCGGCTACTCGGTGATGGGCTCCAACCTGTACGCCAACCCCGGTCAATTCCCGGTGACCGTCACCATCACCCAGACCACGGGCGGCGTTGCGAGCGCGACCGGTACGGCCTTCGTCTCCGTGCGGGTCGAACCCGTGAAGGGGGACCTCGCCCCAGGGACCGACACCGGTCTTTTGCCCGGCAGCGCAATCACGAACGACCAAACGCCCACGATCATCGGCACCGTCCGGGCGAACGCGAACGTCCAGGTTTACGCCCAGGCGCCCGGCGACCCCAAGCCGACCCTCATCGCCACCACCACGGCCGACGGTTCGGGCAATTACACCGTCATCCCGACCACTCCCTTGGCGGCCGGCGTGTACACGATCACGGTCGGCGCCACGAACGCATCGGGGCAGGTCGTCGGCCAGCCGACCCCCATCCTCGGCTCCAAGCCCCTCATCATCGATACGGCGCCGCCTGCGGTCGCCGGCACGTCGCTGCAACCGTCGCGGGGCCAGTTCCGTGCCGCCTTCAGCGATAACTGGGGCCTGGACCTGAATTCCCTGCTCAGCCGGGGGAACTACGTCGTGACCAACGCCCAAACCGGGCGGACGGTCTCGATCACAAGCGTCGCGTTCGACCCGAGCAGCCCCCAAACCGGGACGAGCCGCTCGGTGATCGTCACGGTCAACGGCGGTCGCGCCCTCGCGGCCGGCACCTACCTCTTCAACATCAAGTCGGCCGGCACCCGTGACTCGGCCGGCAACAACCTCGTCGAACGCAAGTTCATCAACTTCCCGACCACGGCCTTGGTCCCGCCCAACGACTACCTCGCCTCGTTCAAGACCAACGCCCGGTCCGCCACCAACCCGCAGGTCTTCGTCACGCCCGTGGCGGTCGATGGGGCCCTCGCCTACCTGCTCTACATCCGCAGCAGGCCCCGCGCCGCCCGGCGTTGATGGATCGGCGTCGGCTCGACAAAAAGACCTGCCCAACGGCCACGACCGGACCTCTCCCCGGCCGTGGCCGTCTTACTTTCAGGTTGTCGAAGGGGCCCCCGTCGCCACTTCGACGAGGCGCTCCGCGTGACCCGCGATCAGGCCCGGCGCCGCGGTCGGCCCAAAGGTCCTCATCAGCCAGCGGACCACCGCCTCGGCATCGTGGAGCCCCGAAATGGTCGAGACCAGGCTGGGGAAGTTCGTCCCCAGGCTGATTCCTACCACTCCGGCCGTACCAACAAAGGGCACCTCGGCCGTCTGCTCGATGGCGCGTTGAAGGGCCTCGGCGGTCTCGACATGGGGCGGGCCCACACTCAACCCGAGGTGCCCTCCCAAGGCGCGGAGTCGTACCAGATGCTCGACATTCAGGGCGCGTTGGGTCTCGCCGCCGAGTCCGCCGTGGCTGAAGATCGGTAGGAGGCGAGCCAACCGTTCAGGGGCCGACTCGAACCAGTCCAAAACGTCACTTCGTGTCCGTGCGTTCATGTGGGCGATATCAAGGAGTGGACGCGCCTTGGCGTCGTCCCCCAGCTCTACCAAGCGCCCCAAGAAGTCGCGGCCGAGCGGCGTGAGGCCCCGATCGTCGCCCGCCAAGCAAGAACCGCCCAGCAGGTTCGCGGCCCCGTGGATCGGCTGATAGACCCGGACGCCGCGACCGAAGAGGCCATCCAGGCGCTCCAAGTCCGACGGTTGACGAACCAGGAAGTCAAACCCTTCGACACCGACAATCGCCCAGGTGAGATCGTCGGTGTCCAGCTTCCAGCGGGCATGGTCTTCGGGACCGGCCAGGATTCGACCTGGAAACTCGGCCTCGACGCGAGCCAGGAGCTGCATGAGCGCGAGCCAAGGGACGGCATAGCGGGCCCAATCCGCCGCCGACCGAAAACAAGCGACGACCGCCGCCGAAGTCGTTTGCAAGTAGCCGGCAACTTGCCCGACTCGGCCCATCATTTCAGGATAATCGGCCGGGTCGAATTGCGTCGTCTCGCCCACGTACTGAAGGGGCCAATCCACGTGCAGGTCGATGAGGCGCGGCGGCCGTGCATGATGGCGTTTCACGGGCGTGTTTCCGGGGGAAGTTCGATCGACAAGCGATTGAAGAATTCTTTCACATGATCATTTCATCGTTCTAAGAAGGGGCGACAGCGAGGAAATCGGCGCGGGGCCCCGTCATGCTCCCTACATGGAGTGGATGATTCAGCCGGGACTTGCATATCTCGACCCTTTTGATCCATCGGGCCAAGCGTCGCGCGGTGGCCTCGTCCCGCTCCCTACCCTAACCGCCCGAGTCGATGAAGACGACCTCAAAGCGATCATGTCCCCTCGGACTGGTTGCGATGAAGGTCGGCCTTGGACCACAATGGGCCACCACAGACATAGGCGACCCGCCCGGAGGCCAAATGGCGGAAAACAAGACGAAAGCCACCGAAAAGAGCGTCGAAGACTTCCTGATCGCGATCGCCGACCCCAAGCGTCAGGCCGATTGTCGCGCGATCGTCGCCTTGATGGAGGCGGCCACCAAGGCCAAACCCAAGATGTGGGGCGAGAGCATCGTCGGTTTTGGCGACGTTCACCTCAAATATGAGAGCGGCCGTGAAATGGATTGGTTCGTCATGGGTTTCGCCTCGCGTAAGAACGACCTGACCCTGTATGGCCTCATGTCGGGCATCGAGGCGAAACCGGAGCTCGCCGAGAAGCTCGGCAAGTTCAAGACCGGCAAAGGTTGCGTGTACATCAAGAAAATGGAAGACGTGGACGCGGCCGTCCTGAAACGGATCGCCGAGACGGTCGCGAAGGGCAAGAAGTGAGGCCGCCTTGGGGAGCGTTTTGATCAAGGTCTGCGGGATCACGTCGACCGAAGACGCGCGGATGGTCGCGGCGCTCGGGGCCGACTGGGTCGGCCTGAATTTCCACCCGGCGTCTCCTCGTCAGATCGACGAGAAGACGGCCAAGGACATCATTGCCGCCCTGCCACTCGGTTGCGAAGCGGTCGGCCTCTTCGTGGACCGACCACCCGGCGAGGTCCGTGAGGTCGCCCAACGATTGGGACTTCACCTCGTCCAACTGCACGGCTCGGAGCCGCCCACCGACATTGCCGCGTTGGAGGGCCTCGACGTGATCAAGGCGTTCCGGATCGGCTCGCTGTCCGACGTTGAGAGCATGGGCCAGTACTTGGCAGAGGCAGCCCCCTTCGCGGTCCTCGTGGACGCGTTCGTCGCTGGACGACCCGGCGGGACCGGACAAACACTCGCCGACGAACTGCTGATGGCCCTTCCCCGGCTGGAACGCCTGGTCCTCGCGGGCGGCTTGACCCCCGCAAACGTCGCCGAGCGCCTGACCCTGGCCCGACCTTGGATGGTGGACGTCGCCAGCGGCGTTGAATCGGCACCTGGGCGGAAGGACCCAGCGAAGGTGGCGGCCTTTGTTCAGGCGGCCCGTTCACCTGGCTGAGGTCCCAGCCGACCGGAGGAAGTTCGGGGACGGCTCGCCGATTTGCCCGAAGACCACGAAGCGCGTCATCGGCGCGGCCCGCGGCCACCGTCCGTGGTTCCTGGGCAACACCACCTTGACACGTCCGTACGCACGTCTTAACGTACTCCTCCATACCCATCCGAACGAGGGGGATTACGTGGACCGAGATCGACGAGGCCGCCGCCGGCGGCCCGGCCAACAACGCGGCCTGAGACCGATGCACCCCCTTCTACCCGAGAGGTGGGTGAGTCGGGCCCTTCGCGTGGCCATGTCTGAGCTCGACTGGCGCCGGCTGGAGGCGCTCGCTCAGCGCTATCAGCACCGAGCGTCCACGACGGCTCGGGCTTACGGCATGGCCCTGGCCGAGTTGCTTCGCGAGGTCCCCCTGCCCGACCCCGAACCGCCCCCGCGCGACTGGATGGACTGGGAGCGTCGCAAGGCGCTCCGCTTGCTCTTTCCCCGCAGCGGCCATTGATCCCAGGATCACGGCCGGCTCCTTTTTTTTTCTCAACCTCACCTTCCTGAAGGAGAATTGCCTTGTCCTCCACGATCTCGGCGACTGCCGACGTGAAAGACCTTGGTTTGGCCGCGGCCGGTTTCCGCCGGATCATCTGGGCCGAACGCGACATGCCCGTGCTCCGGGCGATCCGCGAGCGGTTCGAGAAGGAGAAGCCCCTGGCCGGTCTGCGGATGTCGGCCTGCCTTCACGTCACGGCCGAGACCGCGAACCTCGCGCGGACACTCGTGGCGGGTGGGGCGGACCTCGTCCTCGTGGCGAGCAACCCTCTCTCCACGCAAGACGACGTGGCCGCCAGCCTCGTGCATGACTTCAACATCCCCGTTTACGCCATCAAAGGCGAAGACGAGAAGAGCTACTACAACCACATCGCGGCGGCCCTCAAGCACCGCCCCAACGTGACCATGGACGACGGCGCCGACCTCGTCAGTGCGATGATCTTCATCGCCCTGGGACGGCTCGACGACCTCCATCCCGAAGTTCGCGAGTGGGCCACCGGTCTCACCCCGGCCGAGCGGATGAACGTCGCGACCGACGTCGTGGCGAGCATGGAGGAGACGACGACCGGCGTGATCCGTCTCCGCGCCATGGAGAAGGACGGCGTCTTGAAGCTGCCGGTCATCGCCGTCAATGACGCCCAGACGAAGCACTTCTTTGACAACCGCTACGGCACCGGCCAGAGCACGATGGACGGCGTCATCCGCGCCACCGACATGCTCATCGCGGGCCGTCAGGTCGTCGTGTGCGGCTATGGCTGGTGCGGCAAGGGCGTGGCCCTAAGGGCGCGCGGGCTGGGCGGCCATGTCATCGTCACCGAGATCGACCCGATCCGGGCCCTCGAAGCGGCTATGGACGGCTTCCAGGTGATGCCGATCGCCGAGGCCGCCCGCAAGGGAGACCTGTTCATCACGGTCACCGGCAACATCCACGTCATTCGCGGCGAGCACTTCGACGTGATGAAGGATGGCGCCATGATCTGCAACAGCGGCCATTTCAACGTGGAGCTGGCCCTCGACGACCTGGCCAAACACTCCAACATCGTCAACAAAGACGTGCGCGACTTCGTGGCCTACCGGCTGGGCGAAAGCGACACCGACGAGTTGCCCGGCCTCGCGCGGGGCTGGCGGGCCGAGGTGGTGGGCAATTTGCTCAACGATCTATTGAGCGGGCAGATGTCGATTCGGATTCGCGACCCGCACTCGGAGGAACCGCTGGTGTTTGAGCCGGCGGGCTGAAGCGGCCGCCCCCTGCCTTTGCCATCAGGCGGCAGGCACGGCCGTCGGCCGTCGCCTGACGCAGCCCCAGATCGTCGCCAGCAGGCCGAAAGTGGCGACGAACTCGCTGAAAAACTGCGCGCCGCCGGCCCGCACATGCGTCGATGCGGCATACAGCGGCAGATCGAACATGCCGTGGGCGATGGCCACGCCGCAAAATGCGCCGGCGAACTGCGCCAGCACATAGGCCGGCACCTGCGGCCACGGCAGGCTTCCCTGCCATGCCTGCGCCAAGCTCACGACGGGGTTGAAATGCGCGCCGGAGATCGGCTCGAAGACGAGGATCAGGACAGCCAGCCCCGTCCCCGTCGCCAGCGTGT
>CALLYK010000479.1 GCA_937858365.1 uncultured Isosphaeraceae bacterium
CGAAGCGATCGTTCGCAGACAACCGAGAACCGGCGACAAAGTCGAACTTCCCAGCGATCGGCGACGAGTCGCCGACAAGCTCGTACCCGGTGCCCAGACCGTCGGTGGCTCGACCCTCCAACTCCGGCGCTGGCAGGCACCCGGGGCGCGGTCGCTCGATCCCGACGACTCCGACACCTATCACCTCGTCATCAACCACATCCGAGAGGGGTGGGCTGAGCGGCTCGCCGAACCTTATGAGCGCCAGAAGTATGCGCTCGTGGTGGAACTCGAAGATCGGACCCGGACAATCGTCGATCTCTACGCGACGATCGAAGCGCAGCTCCGGGTTGCCGCTCAGGCGCGGCTCCGCATCGGTGGCTCCTGACCATCGACGACCGACTGTGGCGAGAACGGCCGACGGTCAGATCTCGGCGTCCTGCGCAGCCCAGCGAGTTCGCTCCACGGCAGGCGTCAGCATCGCCGATCGTTCCCACGAAGAGTCGGACATCGACCATGCGTTGAGGTCGAGCCCGTCCGGGGGCTCGATGACCGCCAGGTCGGTACCGCGACTGTCCAGCAAGTCGCCGAGCCGTTCATTCGCCGGAGGGCCTTAAAACACCTGGAGGATGGCCGCGTGGTGATCCTGGGCGCGGGCACGGGCGGACCGTTCGTGACCACCGACACGGCCGCGGCGCTTCGGGGCAAGGAACTGGGGGCCGAGGTCGTCATGAAGGCGACCCGCGTGGACGGCGTTTACTCGGAAGACCCCGAGAAGAACCCCCACGCGGTGCGCTACGAGCACTTGACCTACGAGCAGGTGATGCGCGACGATCTCAAGGTGATGGACATGGCGGCGATCGGCATGTGCCGCGAGAACCACCTGCCCATCCTCGTCTTCAACTTCAAGAGGGAAGGCAACATCGAACGCGCGATCGCGGGCGAGAAGATCGGCACCTGGGTGGCCGACACGCCCCGACCGGGCCCGAAGGGCTAATGGCCCCGGAGTCGATCATGAGCATCGAGGAAATCGCGCTGGAGGCCGAGGAACGGATGGAGAAGTCCATCCATCTCCTGGCCGACCAACTCAAGGGGGTCCGCACCGGCCGCGCGCATACCGGCCTGGTCGAATCGATTCGGGTCGATTATTACGGCTCATCCACACCCCTGAAACAACTCGCCAACCTCAGCACGCCGGAACCTCAGCAAATCTTGATCCGTCCGTTCGACCCATCGGTCATCGGCGACATCACCAAGGCCATTCAAACCAGCGACCTGGGCCTGACCCCGAACTCCGACAACAAGGTCGTCCGCCTCAACGTCCCTTCGCTCTCGGTCGAACAACGCAAGAAGCTCGTCTCTCGCGTCAAAGAGCTGGGGGAAGAGGCGAAGATCGCCATCCGGAACATCCGGCGCGACGCCAACAAGCAATCCGACGTGGAAATGGCCGACAAGGTCCTCACCGAGGACGACCATAAGAAGTGCAAAGAAGAGGTCCAAGAGTTGACCAAGACCTACGAGGCCAAAGTCAACGACATGGCGGCCAAGAAGGAAGCCGAAATCCTCGAGGTCTGATCGAAGCATGAAGGACAAGGTCTGCGTGGTGACGGGGGCCACCTCGGGCATCGGGCAGGTCGCTGCCGAGGCCTTGGCGAGGCTGGGGTCCCGCGTGATCGTGATCGGCCGATCGCCCGAAAGGGCCTCCGCGACCGTCGAATCGATCCGCCGGGCGACCGGCAACCCGCGCGTCGAAGGGGTCGTCGGCGACCTCTCGGCATTCGGCGAGGTCCGCCGCCTGGCCGTCGAATTGCGGGCCAAGACCGAGCGAATCGACGTACTCTTGAACAACGCCGGAGGCGTCTTCCCTAGGCGGACCCTCAGCGCCGACGGCATCGAGATGACCATGGCGCTGAATCACTTCAGCTACTTCTTGCTGACGAACCTGTTGCTGGACGTTTTGAAGCGTTCGGCCCCCGCGCGAGTCGTGAGCGTGGCGTCGGACGCCCACCGGTTCGCGAGGAAAGGCATCAACGAGGCGAACCTCAAGGGGCCTTCCGGTTATGCGGGCTGGCGGGCATATGGTGAGTCGAAGCTGGCGAACGTCTTGTTCTCGAACGAACTGGCGCGAAGGCTGGAAGGCAGCGGCGTGACCTCGAACGCGTTGCACCCTGGGTTCGTGCGTACGCGCTTCTTCGAGGACAAGGGCGTCGGCGGCAAGGTCGCGAAGGCGATGGCGGGGGTGATGGGCCTCACGCCGGAGAAAGGGGCCGAGACCTCGATCCACCTGGCCAGTTCGCCCACCGTGGAAGGGGTCAGCGGCAAGTACTTCGAGAAGTGCGAAGAGTCGACGCCGGCGCCGGCCGCCCAAGACGAAGCGGCCGCGCGCCGGCTTTGGGAATTGAGCGCCGAATGGACGGGCGCCGAGGCCTGACGGTCGCGCCGGCCCCAAGCGCGACCGGTTTTCGTTCGCTTCATTCGCCGGTCGTCGCCCCGGAAGGTCCCTTCGAGCGCGACGCGAGGACTAAGACGCTGTTGCCTACGAGAAGACCTCGATGATCGGCCGTCCCGATGCGATCGGCAGCGGACGACCGAGTGTGTCGATCACTTCGGTCGCCGGGTCGATCCCCAGCGCCCAGAAGATCGTCGCCGCGATGTCATCGGGTCTTGTCGGGTTGGTCGCCGGATAGGCCCCGATCTTGTCGCTGGAACCGAAGACGGCCCCGGGCGTTATCCCCGCCCCTCCAAGCAAGGCCGTGTAACACTGAGGCCAATGGTCGCGACCATCGGCGCCGAACTTGTCGGTGTTCGTGATCCGGGGTGATCGGCCGAATTCGCCCATCCATACCACCAATGTTTCATCAAGCAATCCACGCGCTTCCATGTCCTCAATCAAGGTGGGCACGGTCTGGTCGGTCATGGGGAGGAGGCGTTTCTTGAGGTCATTGAAGTTGTTGCCGTGCGTGTCCCAACCTCCCGACATCGATGCCCCGTTGCCGATCGAGTTCGAGAAGTAGACCGTGACGAAGCGCGTGCCCGCTTCGAGGAGTCGACGGGCCAGGAGGCAGCTTTGACCGTAGGTCGTCCGGCCGTAGGCGTCGCGCACGGCGTCGGGCTCGCGCGTCAGGTCGAACGCTTGCTTCACCTTGGGCGAGGCCAGCATTGAAATCGCCTGCTCATGGAAGGCGTCCAGACCCTGCGCGATCGCCGACCATTCCAAGAGCTCGCCTTGCTCGTCGATCATCTTCAAGAGGCCGCGGCGATCGTCGAGTCGCGCCAGGGGCGTTTCGGCGGGCAGGCTCAGCTCGGGAAGACGGAAGGACGACGAGTTCGGATCCTGACCGACAAAGAAGGGGTCGTGGCCCTTGCCCAGGAAACTCGCGTGTTGACCGGGCGTCACGCTGCCGTCGCGAATCACGTGCGGGAATGAGACGAACGAGGGCAAGCTCGGGTCCATCACCGGGCGGAACTTCGCCGCGACACTGCCGCAGGCCGGATACAACTCGCGACTGTCACGAAGGCGCTGATCGTCAATCGGCGGCGCGTGCCCGGTCAGGCTGTAATAACCGGCCGAATTGTGGTTCTTCATCTTGTGATGAAGAGACCGGACCTGGGCGAACCGATCGAGGACACGCGCGAACCGGGGCAGGTGTTCGCTACAAAGAAGGCCCGGTTGGCGGGTCTGGATCGGCGAGAACTGCCCCCGAATGCCGTCGGGAGCGTCGGGCTTCATGTCGAACGTGTCGAGATGACTGGGGCCGCCCCATTGATGAAGAAACAAGACGTGCTTCGCGCGAGCGCGCATCGATCCGGTACGCCCGAACGTGCTCAGGGCCGGCCCCATCAGGCCGATCGTCCCCACTTGAAGCAGGCGCCGTCGCGACACCAAGGCGCTCGACCGCATCGTGAGGCAGGCGTTTCCCATGAGAGGTCCCCAGGTCGACGGCCAAGTGACTCAATGGCGCAAGAGGAATTCCTTGCTGTTCAGAAGGGCCCAGGCCACGTCTTCCCAGGCCCGCCTTCGGTCGGTCGCCGAGCCGACGTATTTGAGGACGCCGTCGCGTTCCCGGTCGTGTGGCCGACGGGTCAAGAAGGCCAGGTAAAGCTCTTCCAAGATCTTCGCGTCGGTGGATTGGGCCTTGATCAGCCGACCGATTCGGTTGTCGTCGGCCGCGAGCTTGCGGCGCACCGATTCCCCATTGATAAGCTGGAAGGCTTGGGAGAGGGTCGTCGCTTCCGACCGTTCGCATTCGCAAGTGAGCAGTCGTTCCGGTTTACCGAAGACCCTGAGGAACTCCCCGCCGATCTTCACACCCGAAAGCTGCGTGGCACGTGTGCCGGGCGGTGCGTTGGGAAACACCTCGGCACGTTCCAGGGCCTGGCCGATCGCGTCGAGCAAGACCTCGGCGGGCAGGGGCTTGACCACCGCGTGGGCGAAGTTCTCATCGTCCAGACTGGTCTCGTCGGGACGCGCGGCGAGTTGATAGACGGTCGAGTTGAGCACCTCGCGGACCAATGGGCGCAGACGCATGCCTCCGACCTTCAGCGTCTCGGTGAGAGCGTCGAGCAGTTCGGGGTTGCTCGGCGGATTGGACTCGCGAAAATCGTCCACGGGGTCCACCACGCCTCGTCCGAGCAGGTGGGCCCAAACGCGGTTGGCCATGTTACGCGCGAATTGAGGGTCCTTCTTCGTGACCCAATCCGCCAGGTCGTCGAGGGCGTTCGGGTCGGACTGGACCGTGAGTGTCGGTCCACCAGGGGCCTTGGGGCCCATCATGGCCCCGCTCCGAGGCTGTTCCAAGCGTGGCCTGCCATTAAGATAAATGATCTCGTCGCCGTTGATCTCGTGTTTATCGAACGTGTCCTTGCGGACGTTGTTGATCGTCTTGCGGCCGACGTTGGCGAACGTGGCGGCCAGGCCGTAGTAGTCATCTTGTGTCCAGATGTCGAATGGATGATTATGACATCGGGCACACTGAAGGCGGACGCCAAGAAAGACCTGGCTCACGGCCTCCGCGGCGGCTTGAGGGTCGCGATTGGTCCGATGAAAACTCGCCGCGGGATTGCGCCAGGTCGAGCCCTGGCCGGTGATGAGGTCGCGTGCGAACTGGTCGAGAGGGCGGTCCGCGGCGAACTGATCGCGCAGCCAGCGTTGGAAGACCCATGCCCCTTTCTCGCCCATCGCTTTTTCTTCGTTCCGCAAAAGGTCGGCCCACTTGAGCGCCCAGAAATCGGCGAACTCATCGCGGGCGAGAAGGTGATCGACCAGCCTGGCCCGCTTGTCGGGTCTTTCGTCGTTGAGGAAGTCGCGCGCCTCGTTCGGTGTCGGCAGGACCCCAATCGTGTCCAGGAAGGCCCGTCGGAGGAAGGTGGCGTCATCGACGATTTTGGATGGGAGGACCTTGATGGCCTTGAGCTTGGCGAAGACGGCCGAATCGAACCGAGTGCTTTCTTCGGGGCCCTTCCAGACGTAATTCGGTCGATCGGCCAGGAAGGCCAGGCGGCTGGTACCTCGGCCGTTCAAGTAACGGACCGCGACCGTCACCTCGCCCGGAGCGCCGATCGAAACGAGACCGTCGACCGAAACGCTCGCTTTCGTGGGGTCGTTCACGTCATAGGTCGCTTGTCGGGTCATGTCGCGGATCGAGCCATCAGCGAATTCGGCGGTCACGATCAGTTGTTGCGCCTGTCCGGGAGCGGCGACGAGACGCTGGGAAGGCCAAACGGAAAGGCGGGTCAGCCTGGCGACGCCCTCGCGATCATCGCGGCAGCCGGAGGCAACCCAATTGAGGATGGCGCGGGCCTCGGGCGAATCGGCAGAGAAGCGCTTGCCGCCTTCATGGAAGACCATCCCGGTCGGCTTCAGGACGGCGAGCGAACGGCCTGGGTCGTGCAAGGTCACGCGCCGGCCCTGAGCATCGCGCGTCAGGGAGATGAAGTCGAACGTTGGGTCGTCGTTGCGGAGACTGAGACGGAAGCCGCCCTTGCCATTGATATTGCCGTGGCAGGCCCCCTGGTTGCAGCCCGCCTTGGAGAGCACGGCCGACACGTCTTGACGAAAGCTGACAGG
>CALLYK010000480.1 GCA_937858365.1 uncultured Isosphaeraceae bacterium
GTCGCAGGTCGCGCGCGTCGAGGACTCGCAGGAAGAAGAGCGCGACGCGGCGTTCGTGTCGGGCAAGCGCGCCGTGAGCGTCGAGATCCGCAAGGTCTCCGGCGGCAACACGGTCGAGATCGCGGACCAGGTGCACGCCGCGGTCGCGAAGCTCAACGAGACGCTGCCCGGCGGCGTGAAGCTCTCGCCCATCCAGGACAACGCCGTCTGGATCCGCGAGTCCGTGGACGACGTGCAGAAGACGCTCGTCGAGGGCGCGATCCTCACCGTGCTCATCGTGTTCGTGTTCCTGAACTCGTGGCGCTCGACCGTGATCACGGGCCTCACGCTGCCCGTGTCCGTGCTCGCGTCGTTCCTCGCGTTCAACATGTTCGGCTGGATCGCGCGCCGCACCCGCGCGGCCCATCGCGTGGTCATGGGGCTGACGGCTTTCTCCTGGTTCGGCCTGGGGGCCTTTTACGGTTGGGGTTACTGCCTCTGCACCGATTGGCACTTCAAGGTCCGCCGCCAACTGGGACAGCGGGATGTCGAGTCGTCGTACATTCAACTGCTCTTTCACAAGGTCCTCGGACTCCAAATCGACCGGCCGCTTTCGAACTTCATCGGCATGTCGGTTTTCTTGATGATCGTGATGGCCATGACTTTCGTTTGGGTGAGGGACCGCCGTCGCCCGAGGGCCCCGGCCTCACCCTGACCCAACGCTCAAGGACCCGCGACTCATGGAAAACGACCCGATGCGGTCCGAGTCACCCAACGCCTTCCCGACGACCTGCTGGGGCCGCGTCGCTCGGGCTGCCGACCCGGCCGGCCCTGACGCCCGCGCCGCGCTCGCGGAGTTGTGCGAGACCTATTGGTATCCGATTTACGCCTTCATTCGCAGGCGGCGACACGACCCCGACGAGGCCCTCGATCTGACCCAAGATTACTTTGCACGGCTGCTGGAGAAGAGGGTGGTGGGCTCGGCCGACCAGGGCAAGGGCAGCTTCCGGGCCTTTCTGCGTACCGATTGCGGCTTCTTCCTGTCGCATCAAAACGAACGAGACCGGGCCCTCAAGCGAGGTGGCGGCGCGATCCATCTGACCATCGACGGCAGCGACCCCGAAGGGCGATACCTCCACGAGCCGGCCGACAACATGACCCCCGAGCGCCACTTCGACCAGATCTGGGCCTTGAGATTACTTGACGATGTGCTGAAACAACTGGCGCGCGAATATGACGAAACAGGACGTGCCGATCAGTTCGCGGCCCTCCGGGGTGCTCTGGGCCAATCTCCTCGGGCGGACTCGTACGCCGCCCTCGCGGACCGACTGGGCACGACCGAGGGGGCCGTTCAGCAGGCCGTCAAACGACTCCGCAAGCGGTACAAGGCGTTCCTTCGCGAGCGGGTCGCCGCGACGCTCGACCGTCCCGACGAGGCCGCGATTGACGAAGAGATCCGCGACCTCTTCGCCGCCCTCGGGGACTGATCCGAAAAAAGAAGGCGGTCGCGCGACTGGTCTTCGCCTAGGCCCGTTACACTCAGGATAGGAAACTCGAACGAGCCGAGGGGAGGTCATGACCATGTCCCAGGACCGGTGCCCGGACTGCGGCGCCCAGCTTCCCGCCCACGCCCTGGGCGGCCATTGCCCGCGCTGCTTGCTCTTGCAGGGTCTCGATTGCGACCTTCCCAGCACGGCCACTCTCGCACGCGACCGCACCATTACCAGGACCCCTCTGGCGAGCGAGTCGCCCGACGACACGATCGACCACACACCCCGGGCGGGTTCGGTGCTCGAAACGCTCTGCGCCACGGGTGTCCACGTGCCCCAGGTCTCGCTCCGCGAGACAGTCGTCGGCGAGGCGCCTTCGCCGCTCGTCCGCCCGGCGGATGCCGACATGACGCTTCGATACCGGATCGACGGCGAGATCGCTCGCGGTGGCATGGGGGCGGTGCTCAAGGGGCTTGATCCCGACCTCAACCGCGAGGTTGCGATCAAGGTCTTGCACGAGAAACTCCACGATAACGGCGAGATGGTCCGCCGCTTCGTCGAGGAAGCGCAGATCGGCGGCCAGCTCCAGCATCCGGGCATTGTGCCGATCTACGAGCTGGGCACGTACACTGATAGGAGGCCGTTCTTCAGCATGAAGCTGGTCAAGGGTCGGACCCTGGCGGACCTCCTGACGGCCCGTCAATCGCCGAGTGACGACCTGCCGCGGTTTCTGTCGATCTTCGCGGCCGTCGCGCAGACGATGGCCTACGCGCATACAAGAGGGGTGATCCATCGGGACCTGAAGCCGCCGAACGTGATGGTCGGCTCGTTCGGCGAGGTCCAGGTGATGGACTGGGGGCTGGCCAAGGTCCTGTCGCGCGGCGGCGCTTCGGACGCGACGGCCCGTGCCGTGCCGAGCCACGAGGTCCCCATCGCCACGGCACGTAGCGAGGCCAACACGGAGCACTCGCTCGCCGGATCGGTGATGGGCACTCCGGCGTACATGGCGCCCTGCCAGGCGCGGGGCGAGACCGGCCGAATCGACGAGCGCGTCGATGTGTTCGCCCTCGGCTCGATCCTGTGCGAGGTCCTGACCGGCTCGCCGGCGTTCACGGGTCGAGGGGTGACGGAGGTCTTGAGGAAGGCGGCGGCGGGAGAGACGGCCGACGCGCTCTCTCGACTGAATCACTGCGGCGCGGAGGCGGAACTGATCTCCCTCGCCAAGGAATGCCTGGCGGTCGAACCGGAGGACCGCCCACGCGACGCGAACGTCGTTTCCGAACGGACCACGGCCTACCTGGCGGGTGTGCAAGAGCGAGTGCAAGCCGCGGAGCGCGAGCGCGCCGTGGCCGTGGCGCGGGCCATCGAGGAGCGCCGGCGGCGGAGGGTGCAACTCGCGCTGGCCGCGTCTGTGCTGGCCTTCACGACCTTGGGAGGATTGAGCACCACCTACTATCTTCAGCAACGGGCGGCGCGCGCCGCAGCCGGTCAGCGTGTGATTGATCGCGTGACCACGCTGCTCGGGCAGGCCCTGGAGCAACCGGAAGACCCTCAGCGCTGGGAAGTGGCGCTGGCCGCCGCGCAGCAGGCCGACCCCGCTGGCGACCCGAAGGCCATGGAGCAACTCGTCCCCCTGCGGAACGAGATCGAGGCGGGGCGGAACGCGGCCCAAAGCGACCGGAAGTTCCTCGATCGCCTGGTCGAAATCCGCTCGGCCGAGGCCGACGATCAGAACGGGTGGGCGACGGAGACCGCTTACGCCGACGCCTTTCGCGAGGCCGGGATCGACGTGGCGACCATGCAGCCGGCTGAAGCCGGCGAGAAAATCAAGTCGCGCCCGCCCCGAGTGGCCCTGGCGATGGCGAGCGCGCTGGACGATTGGGCGGCGGTCCGCCAAGGGAAACAAGCGGACCCCGAAGGCGCGGCCAAGCTCCGAGACGTGGCGCGCGTCGCCGATCCCGACCCCTGGCGCGTCGACCTGCGCAACGCGCTCGACCAGGCGGACCGGGCGGCCAGGCTGACCGCGCTTCAAACCCTGGAGGACTCGG
>CALLYK010000481.1 GCA_937858365.1 uncultured Isosphaeraceae bacterium
GCGTCGAGGAAGGCTACGGCGTCAATGGCGAGGCCCTCGGCGCGATCGCCGCCGACCATCCGGGCGCCTTGGTCGTCACCGTCGATTGCGGCATCACGGCCGTCTGGGAGGCCCGTCTGGCCCGCTCGTTGGGTCTAGGACTGATCATCACCGACCATCACGAGCCGGCCGCCGAATTACCCGAGGCCGATGTCCTCGTGCATCCGCGTTTGCCCGGCTCGGCCTATCCCTTCACCGACCTTTGCGGCTGCGGCGTCGCCTTCAAGGTCGCCTGGCAAGTTTGCAAAGGGTTTGGCGACGGCAAGCGCGCCTCGCCCCACATGCGCAACTTCCTCGTAGAGGCCCTGAACCTGGTCGCCTTGGCGACCGTAGCCGACGTCGTGCCCATCGACGGGGAAAACCGCATCTTCGTCCGTCACGGCCTGAACGGGCTCAGCGGCCGGCCTTCCGTCGGCGCGCGGGCCCTCATCGAGGTCTCCAACCTGCTGGGTCGGACCCTGAACACAGGCAACATCGGCTTCGGCCTGGCACCTCGGATCAACGCGGCCGGTCGGATGTCCAAGGCGACCGCCGCCGTCGAGATGCTCACCACTGACGACGCCGAACTCGCGCTCGCCCGCGCCCGCGAGCTGGACGAATGCAACAAGCAACGGCAGGAGGTCGAGGCGGCGACCGTCACCGAGGCGCGTCGGATGCTCGACGAGGCGGGCGGCCTTCACGGCCGGGGCGCCATCGTTCTTGGGAAGGCCGGCTGGCACCCTGGCGTCATCGGCATCGTCGCTGGCCGTCTGGCCGAGATGTTCCACCGGCCGACCATCATTGTCGCGTTCGACAGTGAGCAAGGTCAGGGCCAGGGCTCGGCCCGCTCGGTCCCTGGATTCAACCTGATCGAGGCCCTTCGCGCTTGCTCTGATGGTCTCACTCGCTTCGGTGGCCACGCTGCGGCGGCCGGCTTGAAAGTGCCGATGGCCGATTTCGGCCCCTTCGCCGAGCGCTTCGACCGCCACTGCCGCGAGGTCTTGACCCCCGAACAACTGCAAAAGACACTCACGATCGACGCCGAGGTCCCCCTGGCCGCCTTGACCCTACGCATGGTGGAAATGGTGGGGCAACTGGAGCCCTATGGAGTGGGGAATCCCCGCCCCTTGCTCATGGCCGACGACGTGCGCGTGGTGGGCGACCCCAAAGGCGTCGGAGAACGCGGCCAACACTTGCGGATGCGCGTCGCCCAGGGTGGGACCACGCTCGGAGTCATCGGCTGGAACCTGGCCGAACGCGGCAAGGCCCTGAAGGCGGGCTCGAATTGCTCGATCGCCTTCGAACCCGACATTAACGAATGGCGCGAGCGTCGCGAGGTCCAACTCGTGCTCCGCGACTTCCAAGTCCGCGAAGAATAAGGGGCCTCGCATGGATCGTCATTACGTCTTCCCCGGCGTCATCGAATTGAACGTTCAGGCGCGTCGGCGTCTCGGCGTGAACATTTATCTGATCGACGGCGGTACGGAATACGCTCTCATCGACATCGGATTTCTCGACGAGTTGGGCGACGTGCTGGAACTGGTGCGCAAGATGAACTTCAGCCTATCGGCGTGCAGGATGATCATCGCCACTCACGCCGACGCCGACCACACGCAGGGTCTCGCCCGGGCTCGCGAGGTCTTGAAATGCCCGGTGGCCGCCCATCCCAAGAGTATCCCCGCCCTTGAGGAAGGCGATGAGGTGATGACCTACGCGCGGATCGACGCCCAGAACATCCACATCCCGATGCCGCGCTGCAAGGTGGACCTGGCGATCGACGAGGGCGACGTCGTGGAGGTCGGCGACCGCCGACTGGAAGTTTGGAGCACACCGGGACACACGGCTGGCCAGTTGTCCTTCCGCATGGGAGACCTCTTGTTCTCGGGCGACAACATCTTCCGCGACGGCTGCGTGGGGGTGATCGACGCCCATCACGGTTCGAGCATCCCCGACTTCATCAAGAGCCTGGAACGCATCCGGGCGTCCGACGCCACGTATTTGCTGCCTTCGCACGGGCCGATCTTCCGCAAGGACGACGACTTGCTCGACGCCACGATCGCCAGGCTGCGCGGGTACGCCCACATGGCCGACTTCGGCACCTGTGCGGTGGATTGGCCCCTCCTCGACGAGTGGGAGGAAGAACTGGCCCGCGGGACGCCGCGCTTATGATCGAATGCACTCGGTGGAAGTGGTGATTCGCGTCGCGGCTGAGACCTTTTACCAGGATCGCGCAGTCTTCCGGATCGCCTCATTTGCCCGGTCCATCGCCAGATCATCGACAGGCGAACCTGAGACAAAACGACCCGTGTCGCTGAACCGAACGTCGCTTTTTCTCAATGTGCCTGGCGTTTGGGTCCGACTATGAGGTTCGTAAGGCCAAGGAGGCCACACGCTTGTCCTCCCCTGACCCCAAAGAAGGGGCCGGGCCATTCACTTCCGCGGTGTTTCCGACTTCGGGGCACTGCCGACGTCTTCCATGATTCGGAGGAACATCCCGATGGGATGTGCGACCCTCGTCCTCTTCCTCAGCGTATGTTGCCAACAACCCCCCCTCCCCGATCCCGGCTCATACGCGGCAGTCGCCCCCGACGTGGTGGCCACGCCCGGGCTAGACCCCCGGACTTACTACAATGCCCCAGCCGCCCCACCCGGCGGTTTCGGTGGTTTCGCGGAGGCGCGCACTCCCTTCCAAAGCGACCGCGACTTCGAGGGATTCACGGGCCCGTTGAGCAACCCTGTGCAGTTCAAAGACCCGCGTTCCCTCACCGAGGCGCGGTTCGTTTTCATGAATAACTGGGCCCAACCTCGCACGCCGGTCATCGGCTCCGGTGTCTTCCAGGTGTACGCACTTCAGTTGCGTTTGGCCGTGACGGAGCGCCTGCAACTCTTCGCCGACAAGGATGGCATTGTCCGATTCTCTCCCGACCCGGGTAGGTCGGTGACCGGCTTGGCCAATATCAACGCCGGTGCGAAGTATGTCTTCTTCCGCGACGTCGAGAACCAGTTCCTCGCCTCGCTCGTGGTGCAGTATGAGGCCCCCACCGGCTACGCCAACATCTTCCAGAACCAAGGGAACGGCTTGCTGGCCGCCTACCTCGTCCTGGGCAAGGAGTTCGGTGACTATCACTTCCTCTTGCAGGCCGGTCAGAACACGGGACTAAGCCACCTCGACGGCGGCTATTTCCTCACGAGCTTCCATTTGGACCGTCGCTTCGGCTCGTTTGTCCCCTTCTATGAAGGCAACTGGTTCTATTACAACCAGAGCGCCGACTTCCTGCCCCGGTCCATCGGGATCGAAGGCGGCGGCTGGCTCATGCTGGGCACTGCCGGCTTCACCGGACGGAACTACGTGACCAACGCCATCTGTAGCGTGTCAACCGTAGTGGCACAACCGGCGTCAGCCCGGAGCAACGGCCTC
>CALLYK010000482.1 GCA_937858365.1 uncultured Isosphaeraceae bacterium
TTTCGCCACGGTCATCCCGATCGACGACAACAAGTTCGCCGCCTTGAACTCGGCCGTCTGGTCGGGCGGCTCGTTCGTTTACGTCCCGGCCGGCGTGAAGGTGGACGTCCCCCTACAGGCCTACTTCCGCATCAACGCCGAGAACATGGGCCAGTTCGAGCGGACCTTAATCATCGTCGAGGAAGGGGCCCAGGTCCATTACGTCGAAGGCTGTACCGCGCCGATCTACACGAGCGAGAGTCTGCACTCGGCCGTGGTCGAGATCCTGGTGAAGAAGGGCGGACGCTGCCGCTACACGACGATCCAGAACTGGGCGAACAACATCTACAACCTCGTGACGAAACGGGCCGTCGCCTATGAAGACGCCTTGATGGAATGGGTGGACGGCAACCTCGGCAGCAAACTGACGATGAAGTATCCGGCCATCCACATGCGCGGCAAGGGGGCCCGCGGCGAAGTGCTCTCGATCGCGTTCGCCAACAAGGGCCAGCACCAAGACGCCGGCGGCAAGGTCGTCCACGAGGCCCCTTACACCTCCTCGCGGATCATCTCCAAGAGCATCAGCAAGGGAGGCGGCCGGGCCAGCTACCGCGGCCTGCTCAAGGTCCACGACGGCGCCAAGGGAAGCAAGTCGAACGTTGTGTGCGACGCCCTGATCCTCGACCCGATCAGCCGCTCCGACACCTATCCCTACATCGAGATCGACGAGGACGACGTCAAGATCGGTCACGAGGCCAGCGTCTCGAAGATCGGCGAAGAGCAGCTCTTTTACCTGATGAGTCGCGGCCTCAGCGAGGCCGAGGCGAGCACGCTCATCGTCAGCGGGTTCATCGAGCCCCTCGTCAAAGAGTTACCGATGGAATACGCTGTCGAAATGAACAAGCTCATCCAACTCCAGATGGAGGGCTCGGTGGGTTGAGGGCCCGACGCGGCTGGACCTCGCGCCGCGCCCGCTGAAGACGAGTGGATCGCGCGCCGAGACGACGGGATCGAACGGAGAAGGTCGCGACCCCTTCCTTTCCAAATCACGGATCGTCGGCGGACCTCCCGACGCCACGACCCGTGGGTCTCCCGTGCTGCCCAGGCCCTTGGGCCACTTGACGAGAATGCCCGGCCTTGGCGAACTTCCTCGGCCTCTTGCTCCGCAAAGCCGATCGACCGGCCACAGGGCGACGCGATCGACACATCACCAACCTGAAAGATTTACCCCATATGCACACGATGTCTGGGAAGAAACTGATCGTGATGGCGCTTGTCGCCTTCGTACCAGTCCTGGGCTGCAGCCGGGCCGCGAATCCCGCGATCAGCACGAAGAACTTCGACAAGTATGAGAAGATGCTCGTCGAAGACCAGGACGTCCGCGTCAAGGAGATGGAGGCAGCGATGGGTCCCGGCACCGACGTGGACCCGGCCAACACCGCGCTCCCACTTCCCGCCGAGGCCAAGACCGAGAAGACCTGGAAGTGGAAGGTCTGGGAGGACACCGGCAACGGCAACCGAATCATCGCCGGCTTCGGCCCCGAGGGACGGTTGATGAAGATCAGTGGCGTATTCCGCAATTGAATCTTGAGAGGAGGCCCTGAGATGACCTTCGCATTGCTCACGCTCGCCCTCGCCGGCGCTCAGGTCCAATCGGGCCCCGAGGTCGGCTCGAAGGTGGGGCCGCTGAAGGTCGCCGTCGTGACGGGCGACCACGCGGGCGAGGCCCTCGACCTCGTCGCCGATCGCGCCGCCAAGCCCACCGTCTATGTCTTCATCCAGGCCGACAAGTGGGACCGGCCCATGGCCCGCTTTTTAAAGACACTCGACAGAGACATGGAAGGACTGACCGACGCCCGTTCCCTGGCCGTATGGCTCTCGGAGGACGTGGCGAAGTCCAAGGAATACCTCCCCCGCGCCCAGCAGTCGCTCCAGTTCGGCCGGACCGACCTGACCGTCTTCGACGGCGACAAGTTCGGTCCTCCCGGATGGTCCGTGGGCCCCGACGCCCATCTCACGGCCGTGGTCGTGAAAGACGGCAAGGTCGTCGCCAAATTCGGCCATGTCTCCGTGAACGAGACCGATGTCCCGGCCGTCCTGAAGGCCCTGAAACCGAACCCGTGATGCCCCGCCGGCACTCGAATCCCGCCCCGAAAGTGACCCACAACGCGATGACCACCGAGACCACGACCGCCCCGGCTTCTGGCTTCTCCGAGGCCGCTTTCCATGAATTCCTCCGCGACCGCGACGAGCCCGGATGGCTCGTCGACCGCCGCCGAGAGGCGTTCGCGACATTTCAATCGCTCCCCTTGCCGACCCTGCGCGACGAGGAGTGGCGCCGGACCGACATCCGCGCCCTCAAGCTCGACACGTTCTCGCCTCCCGCGCGACACACGCCGTCGTCCCTCGCCCGCTCGGAATTGGCCCCCGCCTTCGACGCCCTCAGCGGTCACTACGCGACCGGCCTGGAACACGTCGACACCGTCCCTACGCGCGAGGCCGACGCGTCCCGCCTCAACGGCGCCATCTTTCTCGACTTGGACCAAGCCGTGAAAGAATGCCCGGACCTCGTGAAACGTCACTTGTTCACCAGCGCATACGACCCCAAGGCCGACGCCTTCGCCGCCTTGCACGCGGCCTTCTTCACGGGCGGCTCGTTTCTGTACGTCCCCAAGGGGGCCGACCTTGAGGCCCCCCTCTTCACGTTGGTCGGCCTCTCCGCGGCGGGTCGCGTGGACCTCCACCACACGCTCGTCGTCTTGGAGGAAGGGGCCCAGGCCAGCCTCGTCCAAGAGACCGCGTCGCGCGGGCGGGCCGATGCCCCCGCTTTGCATTTCGGCGGCGTTGAGTTGATCGTCGGGCCCGAAGCGCGACTGCGGTTCGTCAACATCCAAAACTGGGACGGCGGCACCTGGCACTTCAGCCGCGAGCGGGCCGTCGTGGAGCGAGACGGCCGCCTGCAATGGACCGTCGGCGGACTTGGGTCGAGACTCTCGAAGGTCAACCAGGAGGTTGCCTTGGTCGGCCAAGGGGCCCGCGCCCAGGTCAACGGGATCATGTTCACGAGCGCCCGGCAGCACCTCGCCTACTTCACCAGGCAAGACCACGTCGCCCCCCACACCACCAGCGACCTGCTTTACAAGGGAGGAGTCAAGGACCGTTCCCGCCTGGTTTGGAAGGGCATGATTCGCGTGGAGAAGGACGCCCAGAAAACCGACGCCTACCAGAAAAACGAGGACCTCGTCCTTGCCGACACCGCACGGGCCGACTCCATCCCCGGTCTGGAAATCGAGGCCAACGACGTGCGCTGCACGCACGGCGCCACGGCCGGCCGTGTGGACGAGGACATGGTCTTCTACGCGCGGACCCGCGGCTTGGACCGCGAGACGGCCGTGCGCTTGATTGTCGAAGGGTTCTTCGCCAACGTTTACGACCGGATCAGCCTCGAACCGGTGCGCGAGACCTTGCGCCAGGCCGTGGCCGACAAATTGAGGCTGTGAAATCCGCAAGTCCACACGCCCAAGGGGCCATCTTCATGTCCAATTCTCACGCTCATGCCGACGTGCTGGTCACTCCCGAATGGGTCGAGCGGCACCTGGACGACCCTAACGTGCGCCTCATCGAGACCGACGAGGACCCGGCGCTTTATTTCCAAGGTCACATTCCAGGGGCCGTCGAGATCGGTTGGCACAACCAACTCCAAGACCCCGTCACGCGCGACTACCTTCCCGTTCCCCAATTCGAAGACCTCTGCGCCCGCTCGGGGATCAGTCCCGAAACGACCTGCGTCTTCTACGGCGACAAGTCGAACTGGTGGGCCTGTTATGCCTTCTGGGTCTTCAAACTGTACGGGCACCGCGATTGCCGGGTCCTGGACGGCGGTTACAAGTTCTGGCGGGAATCGGGGCGCCCCTTGACCACTGGGCCGTCGAAGCACCCGCGCGCCGAGTACAAGGCCGCCCCCATCGACCAGGCCCTCATCCGCGCCTTCCGCGACGACGTCTTCGCGCAAATCGACGCCGGAAAGCCCCTGGTGGACGTCCGCAGCCCGCGCGAATACACGGGCGAATTGCTCCACATGGAGGAGTATCCCCAGGAAGGCACCCTGCGCGGGGGGCACGTCCCGGGCGCACGCAACGTCCCGTGGGGCCGAACGGTCAGGGATGACGGCCGGTTCAAGTCGGTCGACGAACTCAAGGCCATTTTCGAAGAAGAAATCGGCCTGAACGCCGGCCAGGAAATCATCGCCTACTGCCGGATCGGCGAGCGATCCAGCCTTGTCTGGTTCGTGCTCACGTATCTCCTGGGATATCCCCACGTCCAGAACTACGACGGCTCCTGGCTGGAATGGGGCAACCTCGTCCGGGCGCCGATCGCCAAAGGACCAAGCCCCGGCGCGATCGTCTGACGAGGACCACCATGACCGAGAAACTCGCGGGCCTGGTGGAAGAACTCCAATCGGCCGACCGCCAGGAACGCATCGAACTCCTCATCGACCTGGCCCGGTCGCTCCCCAAACTGCCCGACCACCTCGAGGCCCATAAAGACGCCACCCACCGGGTCGAGGAATGCCAGTCCCCCGTCTACCTGTTCATTGACGTCCAAAACGGGAGGGTGGTCTTTCACGCCGACGCGCCCGTCGAGGCGCCAACCGTGCGCGGGTTCGTCGCCCTGCTCGTCGAGGGCCTGGAAGGGGCCAACGCGGCCGATGTCGCGGCCCTGCCCGACGACCTTGTCCGACGCGCCGGCCTCCTGGAAATCCTGGGCATGCAGCGCATCGCCGGCCTCGACGCGGTCGTTCGCCGCCTGAAACGGACCACGGCCCTCCTGACCTCGGCACCCGGGAACACACAGTCGCTCACTTCTTGAAATTGATCGAAAGGGACATGCGATGGCCGACCAGGAGACGCTCCTCCAAGCCCTCAAGACCGTGAAAGACCCAGAGGTCGGTGTCAACATCGTGGACCTGGGCCTGATCTACACGGTCCAGCAAGAGGGCCCGATTGTGAACGTTGAGATGACCCTCACCACCCCGGCTTGCCCGGCCGGTCCCCAGATCCTCCGTGAGGCCGCCGCCGCCTTGGAGGCGATCGAAGGGGTCGAAAAGGCCAACGTGCGCCTCGTGATGAGCCCCCCCTGGAGCGTCGACCGGATGTCCGACGACGCCCGCGACGAACTCGGAATGTTCTGATCCGTCCAGGTCGCTCGGCCGGACGGCCCGCCAAAGATCGTGCCGCACGCATTGGGTCGAGCCCGAAGATCTCCCCAAGCCCTTCCTCCATCCAGTGTTGAGGTCAGGGTGAGGGACTGCTGGGGCGTCAAGTGCGCTTAATTAAGGACGTTGTTCGCCAAGGTTTGACAAAGATAACATGCCTTGATCTTTTCGAACAAAATTAGCAGAATCGTGCGAATGCATCGGCCATGTTGGACTTGATCGACGTTTGTTGCCGTCGCGGGACCCGGGGCCCCCGGCGGTGATGAAACGGGACTAAACTCACTGGTGGCCGGTGGCGAATCGTCGGCGACCTGGGAAGATATCCAACGAGGACCGATGCGAGTGACCGCGAGCCAAACGTCGGTGTGACTGGTTGAACCCATCAGACCAAGAGACGTTCAACTTCCACGGTCCCCCTTCAGTCGCCTCGCCATCTTCTCGCCCGAACCGCCGACGCAGACAAACGGGGTCGCCCCCGGTCTCGAACGCTCCGGGTTTGGCCGACGCCGTGGACATCGAAAGAGACGATCCCCCTCGGGGACCCATCACCGTGGCGCGAAAGAAGACAACAAAAACACGTATCAATGTCAAGACCCTGATTTCCAGCCGCTTGCGCGAAGTGCGCCAAGAGCTCTTCGGCGACCACGGCGGTCCCGAGTTGGCGCGTCGTCTCGGTCTGCCCGCGCGCACCTGGTACAACTATGAGACGGGCGTCACCGTGCCGGCCGAGGTGCTCCTGAGCTTCATCGACCAAACGGGCACCAATCCTGTTTGGCTCCTCAGCGGCGACGGCCCCCGGTATCGTCGTGAGCTCGAAGACATCATCCTCGCCGAGATGACCCCCGAGCAACTGATCCGGCGCGGGCTGGAGAAGCTCGAACAAGAGCCGCAGGAGGTGGTGATCGTCGCGCCGGAGAACCTGCCTACGGCTAGCATGTCCGACTTCATCGCGGTCGGTCTGGTGCCGATCACGCAACTCGATCAAATGAACTCGTCGGTCGATTCCGTCGAAGGCTACGTGATGGCCTATCGGCACTGGTTGCCCCATCCGAGCGAGACCGTGAGTGTGCGCCTCGACGATGACGCGATGTTCCCGATCCTGCCCGAAGGGTCGATCGTGGCCGTCGATCGGGCGATGCGCGATCCTCACCGTTTGCAGGGCCGGATCGTGGCCGCCAATCCGGGCGGCCGGCCCATGATTCGCTGGCTGGACGTCAGCGCCCGTCACATGATCTTGCGACCGAACCAGCCTGGTCGCGACCATCCCATGGTGCCCATCGAGATCGACGCCGAGCCCTCGCCGATCATCGGCCAAGTGGTTTGGTCGTGGAGTCGCTTCCACGAACGCAACGGTCTCTGATCGCGCCACTTCTCTCTTGCCTTCCCGCGCCGGGCGAGCGAACCTGATCGAACGTGGCGCGATCGGCCGAACGTCTTCGGCCCTCACCGCGCGACGCCACATCCCGGCGCGGCCACGAACCAGTCATGTCGATCCCGCGGACCCAAGGTTCCCGAAGGTTACAGGCCCTCTTTCAGAAGGCCGATGGGCCCGTCTTCGCCCTCGACGCCGCCGCGCGTTTCCTTTATGTGAACACGGCCTGGGAATCGCTGACGGGCTATTCCGCCGCCGAAATGGCCCGCTTTTCCTGCCGGCCGACGGCCCATGCGGACTCGGTCGAACTCGCCGCGCTGGCGAGCGCTTTCTATCCGCCCCTGGAGGCCCGCTCGGGACGGCCGGCGGCCACTCGGTCGGTCATCCCCCAACGGGAAGGCACCAGCCGTTTCCGGACCCTCGAATTCTGGCCCCTGCGCGACCAACGCGGCAACCTTTTGGGCTTCCTCGGCATGATCCATGAGGATGAAGAGGCCCCGCTGGCGCCGCAAGCGGAATCGGTCCGTTTGCGCGCCGACTTGCTCAACCTGCGCGACCACCTCCAAAGGCGATTTGGCCACGACGCGTTGATCGGTCAGGGCCCGGCCCACCAACGTCTGCTGGATCAGGTCCAGGCAGCCGCCGCGAGCGAGGCCGCGGTCTTGATTTTGGGGGAACCGGGGACCGGCCGGCGCCTCGTCGCCCGGACGATCCATCAACGAGGCACGCGACCAGGCGACCCGCTCGTCCCGTTCGATTGCACCGCCCTGCCGGCCGACGTTCTGGCCCGCGAACTCTTCGAGCCCGCTCGTCCCGCCGGGACGACCCTCATGATGGTGGAGGTGCTCGACCTGCCGCGCGATCTGCAAGGGCGCCTCGCCCACATGCTTGAAGGGCCCATTCGACTCCTGGCGACATCGGGTGGAGACCCCGATCGCGCGCTCGCCGAAGACCGACTCCGACCGGACCTTTACTATCGGCTCACGACGCTGGTGATCCGACTCCGACCGCTCCGCGAGCGTCTCGACGAAGTGCCTCTGCTGGCACAACACCTTCTGGAACGTCTGAACCAACGCAGTGAACGGCCGCGGACGGGCTTCACGTCCCAGGCGCTCTCGGCCCTGACCCGATACGACTGGCCCGGAAACTTCCGCGAACTCGCGCGTGTGATCGACGCGGCCCACGCGGCGGCCGATGGCGACGTGATCGGCCTCGACGCCGTGCCGGCGGAGATCCAAGGGAACCTCGGCGCCGCCCACTTGCCGCCGGCACCGACGACCCCGATGACCCCCCTGGACGAAGTGTTGGAACAAGTCGAGCGCCGCTTGATCGAGCAGGCCCTGCAACGGTCGCGACATAACAAGTCCAAAGCGGCCGAGTTGTTGGCCATCTCACGACCGCGCCTCTATCGGCGGATCGGCGAGCTGCGCATCCCCGAGCCGCTCGAGACCGTGACGAGCGATTGAAACGCGAGGCCGAGGCCCCGCCGGCGCCGACGACCCCCCGCCGGGCGTGGCGAATTCCCCTTGATGTTCCTCGGCCGGTCGCGTCGAATGGTCTTTCACGCTTCGATCGCTTTCAGGGCCTTCGTCCATGCTGATCTTGGCCAATGTCCGCACCGCGCTGGAGCAACTGGCGGCCAATCAGTTGCGTTCGTTGCTCACCGTGCTGGGCATCGTCATCGCGTCGGCCTCGACGATCACGGTCGTGAGTGTGACCCAAGGCTTCACCGGCTGGGTGGCCGACTTCCTTCGCGGGATCGGCACGAACGCGATGTGGGTTTGGCCCAATCGTCCTCCAGGCGCGGCGGGTCGCACGTTGGGGCGAATTGAACTCACCGAAGACGATTTGCGGGCGATCGAACGGAATTGCGACGCCCTCCGCTCCATCTCCCCCTTGATTCGTCGGCCCGACGTGAAACTCGGCTATGGTCACGAGGAGGCGTCCACCATCATGGACGGCGTCTCCGTCGAGTATCATGCGATCCGCAACTTCCCCGTGGCCGTGGGTCGCCCCTTCGCCATCGCCGACGTGGAACGCGGTCACCACGTCTGCGTCCTCGGGCGGGAGGTCCTTCACAAGCTGGCCGCCGACGATGACATCGTCGGCGATTGGGTGCTCATCCAGGGGCAACGCTTCCGAGTGATCGGCGTCCTCGAAGAGAAAGGCAGTTTCCTCGGCGCCAACCAGGACGACGTCGTACTCGTGCCGTACACGATCGCGCTCAAGATGTTCCCGACCGTCCGGCGCAAGCTGGCGATGGCCGCGCAGGCGACCTCCGAGGAGTCCGTCCTGGAGGCCAAGGCCCAGATCATCAACCTCTTGAGACGTCGGCATGGTTTGACCGCGAACCAGCCCAATGATTTCAATGTGTTCACTCAAGACGAGATGCTTAAGGCGTTCGACAGCCTCAGCCTCGTGGCGACGGCCGTCCTGAGCGGCATTGTCGGGATCTCGCTTCTGGTGGGCGGCATCGGCATCATGAACGTGATGCTCGTGAGCGTGACCGAACGCACGCGCGAGATTGGTCTGCGCAAGGCCGTGGGGGCCCGTCGGCGCGACATCTTGCTTCAGTTCCTTACGGAAGCGGTCGTGCTCAGTTTGGCCGGCGGCGGCTTGGGCACGCTGCTCGGATATGGCTTGAGCGCCCTGGCGAGCATGCACCCGCAAATGGTCTCGGTGGTCGTGCCTTGGTGGGCCGTGGCCCTTGGATTTGGCATCTCCGCCGGGACCGGGATCGTCTTCGGTCTCGTCCCGGCGCTGAAGGCCGCCCTCTTGAACCCGATCGACGCCCTGCGCCACGAATGAGGCTCACTGGGCCGGCACGAGGAAGGCCCGTCGCAGGCATTCGAGCCCGTTTTGTCCCTCGGCCTGGTCGGTCGCGATGTTGATCCGTACTTCACTCGTGTTGATCAGACCGATGTTGATGCCCTGCTCGGCCAGGGCGCCGAAGGCCCGCGTGGCGACCCCCGTGTGCGTCCTCATGCCGACACCAAGGACGGAGAGTTTGGCCAAGGCGGGCTCGACCACGACGCGGGCGTCCACGGCCCGCCGCGCCGCCTGTGCGGCGTGTTCAGCCTGGTCGCGCGGGACGGTGAGTGACAGGTTTGTGCGTCCGCCCTTGCTCGCGTCCTGGACGATCATGTCCACGAGGACGCCGGCGTCGGCGATCGCCTGGAAGACCCGGGCGGCCTGACCGGGCTCGTCGGCCAGGCCGATCATCGTCAATCGGGCCTGTCGTTCGTCGAGCTCGACGCCGGAGATGACGAGGTCTTCCATCCCGCCGAGGGCCTTGACTCGACCTTGGCTTTGTCCCTGGCCCTCTCCGTTTTGGGCCTCCGCCGGCTTGGAGCGACCGGGAAGGGGCCTGGGGTGGAACGGACCGGGCAGGTCTTGGGTCGGCCGCTCCAGTTCGAACGTCCGATGGACCAACTTGAGGGCCTGGCCCGCGCTGGCGCGATCCAGAAGCACGCTAATTTTGATTTCGGACGTTGTGATCATTTGAATGTTGATGCCCGCTTCGGCCAGGACGTTGAAGAGGGCGTTGGCGACGCCGGTGTGGGTCTTCATCCCCAGGCCGACGACCGAGAGCTTGGCGACGTTGGCGTCGTGACTGACCCCCGAGGCGCCGACGTCGGCCGCCGCCGCCTCGGCGGCCAGGAGGGTCTCGGCCAGGTCGCCGGCCGCCACGGTGAAGCTGACGTCGGTCATCATGCCGTCGGTGGCCACGTCCTGGACGATCATGTCCACCACGATGTTTCGTTCGGCGATCCGCCGGAAGATCTTATGGACGAGGCCCGGCTTGTCCACGACGCCCAGGACCGTCACGCGGGCCTCGTCCTTCGCCAAAGCGGCGCCGGTCACGCTGCTGCCCAGTCGGCGAGCTTGCCCTTCGTCGACGATCCAGGTCCCGGGCGCATCGGAGAATGAGCTGCGCACGTGGATCGGCACGGCGTATTTCTTGGCGAACTCGATCGACCGCGAGTGCATCACGCCTGCGCCGAGGCTGGCCAGTTCGAGCATCTCGTCATAACTGATGCGTTCGATCTTGCGGGCCTCGGGCACGACGCGGGGGTCGGTCGTGTAGACGCCGTCGACATCGGTGTAGATCTCGCAGCCGTCGGCCCCCAGGACGGCCGCGAGGGCGACGGCCGTGGTGTCGGAGCCGCCTCGACCCAGCGTCGTGATGTTGTAGTTTTCGTCCACTCCCTGGAAGCCGGCGACGATGACGATCTTGCCGTCGTTCAGCTCCTGAAGGATGCGCTCGGTCGAGATGTTGCGGATGCGGGCCTTGGTGAAGAAGCTGTCGGTGACGATGCCGATCTGGGCGCCTGTGAAGCTGATGGCCGGCACTCCCAGCCCTTGGATGGCGATCGCCATGAGCGCGATGCTCACCTGCTCGCCCGTGGCCAGGAGCACGTCCATCTCGCGGGCCGGGGGCCGCTCGGAAATCTCGCGGGCCAGGGCGATAAGTTCGTCGGTGGTATGGCCGCGTGCGGAGACGACCACGAGTACACGGTCGCCGCGCCTGTGCGCCTGGATCGCGCGTTGGGCCGCGGCGAGGACCTTCCGGGAATCGGCCACGCTGGTGCCGCCGAACTTCTGGACGATCAAGGACACGGTCGGACCCTCAAAGGACGGAAGACGACCTATGTTGGCCCCCCGGCCTCAACCTGGCAAGGGGCCGACCGCCACGTCTCGTTGGATGTCACTACGCGGAATCAGGACCCGATCGCGAGCGCATTGGCCCGTCGCGGTATCATGGGGTACGTCACGGCCCTCACGGCACGTCCCGAAAGAACTCACCATGACGTTCCTTGCCTTCATGATTCTCGCCCTTTCCTCGGGCGAAACGGAACAGAAACCTATGGTCCCCGACACTTATTACCGCACCTTCTCCCGGGCCCATCCGGTCTTCCAACGCATCAAGGCGGGGGAACTTGTCGTCACCAAGACGATCGACTCGGGCGGACAAGACGACCAGGGCATCAAGCGGAGCGAACCGTTCAACCCGCTCACCGGGCCTTTCTTCGTCGAAGGGGCCGAGCCGGGCGACGCCCTGGCCGTGAAGCTCGAGAAAGTCACAATGAACCGGGATTGGGGATGGAGCGCCTTCCGCCTGGGCCTCTTCGCTCTGACGCCCGAATCCATCGAAGGAATTTACTCGAAAAACTATAAAATGGACTTGATTCGCAAGGGCCGGGCCGACCTCGTGCCCTGGGACATCGACCTGGCCCGCAAGACCGTCCGCCTGCGCGAGCCGAAGACCGACAAGGTCGCGCTGGAGTTCCCCGCGCAGCCGATGCTCGGCTGCATCGGCGTGGCCCCACCCGGCGACTTCGCCCCGACGTCCGGCCCTTCCGGCAGTTACGGCGGCAATCTCGATTACAACAAGATCGGTGAAGGGGCGATTGTTTACTTGCCCGTTTATCATCCAGGGGCCTTGCTCTTCCTCGGCGACGGCCACGCCTTGCAGGCCGACGGCGAACCGACCGGCACCGGCATTGAGACGTCGATGGACGTTTCGTTCCGGGTCGAGATCATCAAGAAGGCCGAGCTGACGGGCCCGCGCGTCGAGACGGCCGACGAGATCATCAGCGTCGGCTCTCAGCCCGAGTTCGCCAGCGCCCTGGACAACGCCTTGAAAATGGCGACTTCCGACATGGTCCGCTGGCTCGTGGATCGCCACGGGATGGAACCTTGGGCCGCGCATCTTTTCATCGGATATCAAGGAAAATACGACGTGATCACGGTCGCCGGCTCGATGGGCCTGCGCCTGCCCAAGGCCCGCTTGCCCAAGAAGTGAGGTTGACGATCGATCTCGTTCACGGGCGGTGTTCTACGTTTTTGCGGACTGGCTCGCCCAGGGTCACAGGTTGTCAAGGCAAGCCGAACCAGGCAAAGCGGCAGACCGGGGCCGCATGTCAGCCCTTGGGGACGCATCGCTCCCCAAGCGGACGGTTTGCCCTGTTGGCTCGTCCACCAGCGCTGACGGTGGCCCACCTGTGGGCGGGCCGCCTGTACCACCCGGTCTGTCTATCCAGGGACGTGCCCTTTCCCGGTCCCCCCACTTGGTGGGGATCGCCCTGATCACGATCGAGGTCGTCACGGCGCCGGTGCGACACCTAAGGTCGGGCGAGTCCGCGCCGTGACCCGACGCCCCGGGCTACTTGAGCTCGAGGACGTAATCCGCCTTGCCTTCGACGACCCGTACATGAGTCTCGCCGCGCGTGGCGAGAGGTCGGTCGAGCTCCGTGATCTTAACGGTGTGGACGCCGGGCAGGGCGCCATCGTCCTGACCGAAGGTGCTCAGGACGAACGAGCCGTCGGGCTTGATGGTGCCAGTCGCATCGCGCCCGCCGTCGGTCGGCTCAAAGGTGATCCGCCCCTGGGTCAGGGGCTTACCCCGGAAGAACACACGCCCCTGGACGGGAAGGGCGGGCGAGGGCGGCTGCGTCGAAGGACGGCCCTCGCAGCCGAAGCAGGCGAGCAGGGCCAGGACGGCGCCCAGGTTGAGACGACGCATGATCGGGCCTCTCACTTGGAGACACATGGCCGGGGCCCGCCTCGCCGGGGGCGCCCGGAGACGGATCAGAAGGCGTCGGCCGAGACGACCTCGCCCCCGGCGATCGTGCCGAGCGCGCGCCAGGTCGGGCACCCGATGGTGGACTTGATGAAGCGGACGCCACCGTCGCCGAGCAGGACCTGGACGCCGCCCGGATGATAGCTGCGTGCGGTGATGGCCGCGTAGGTCGGGCCGCCGTTGTTCTCGTCGTTGGTGTCGTAGTCAATGTCCAGCCCCTTGGGGCTGACGATGACCCGGTAATTCGGGGTCAAGGCCGTGGTGAAGCCGTCGTAGCAGGCCGAGCCGATCGACCACTTCGTGTGGCCGAGGTCGGCCTTGCAGCCGTTCGTGTAGTTCTGGGCGACGAAGGTCGCGGAGGTCGGGTTGTCGGGCGGGAACGTGTTGGGGCCGATCCCGGACGGGGTCGTGCACGACTTGTAAAGCGGCTGGTTGGCCTTCACCTCGGCGGCGAGGAGCGTGTTGCTCAGGCCATCGGTGAAGGCGGCCAGGCCCCGGCTGGTGTTGACCGCGAAGGCGCTCCGGTTCAGCGGCGCGCCGCCACCGCCGAAGACGTACCAGTCGCCCACCGACCAGCCGTAGTTCGACACGCCGAAGGGCTTGGTCGAGTCGGCCGGCGTCGTGTTGATCTCGCTCGGACAGATGAGGTACTTGATCTGCAGATAACTGACCGTCGTGTTGGTGGCGTCACTGTATTTCAGGCTGAAGTTCATGGCGTCATACATGGGCCCCAGCTCCATGTAAGGGGCCAGCCGGGCGCTGATGCCCCATGAGGTGTACGACGTCGGCTGGGCGTTCCCCACGATGATCATCGTCTGCTGGGGCGGCAGGACGTTGTGCGTGCTCTCGTAGTTCATCACCGCCAGGCCGAGTTGCTTGAGGTTGTTCGTGCAGTGGATGCGCCGGGCGGCCTCGCGGGCCTGCTGTACGGCCGGCAGCAGCAGCGCGATCAGGACGCCGATGATGGCGATCACGACCAGCAGCTCGATCAGGGTGAAGCCACGGCGGGTGGCAGTGACAGGGTCTTTCACGTTCGCCTCCTCAACGGATAGGGCACAGCGAGTCCGCACGACGTCGTAGTCCGCGGAACGTGGCCATGTGCCTGAGCCTAAGGGGCCCGTATGAAGGCGACGCGAAGGCCGTGACAATGTTTCGGGAAGCTCTCGGCCAAGAGACAACATCGGTTGCAGGATCATTATCGGCAAACAGAGCAAATAAGAGACCCGCCTGCTTTACCAATAATCATCGGCTTTGAGAATAAAGTGGTGTCCGGCAGCTGTTGACCAGGGTTTTCCTGATGGGTAAGCCGGCCGTCCAGGACCCGAATCCGTCTCACGGATCGGCCCAGGACGACCCATGCCCGTGGCCTTTTCCCCCCTGTACCCGCGAGGTCCAGCTCGATGAGAAGTGGGCCTTCGTGCAGAAGAAGCAGAGGAACTGCGACCCCACCGACCCCGATGACGACCATCGCGGCGACGACTGGGACCACGTCGCCTTCGACCCCGAGCACAAGCTGGTCCTGGTGGTGGTCCCCCGGGCGCGCACGGAGAAGAATGCCCGCGTGATCGTCGCCGAGGTGGGACGGCGGGTGAACTGCGACCCGCCGCCGATGATGACCAGTGACGAATACCCCACCAACGCGACGGCGATCGAGGAGGTCTTCAGTGTGCCGGCGCCCACCCCGCCGCGGCGCAAGCCGGGACGGACGAGCGTCGTGCCGGAGCGGCGGCTGCCGAGGGATGTGCTCTACGTGACGGCGCGCAGACACCGGGAGGACGGCCGCGTCATCGCCGTGGAGCAACGGCAGGTCTTCGGCACGCCGGAGGGGTTGGAGGGCGTCCTGGGGGGGGCGACGGCGAGCCACCGGGGGAACACCCCGTGCGTGGGGCGGCAGGACGCGACCGACCGGGGTCGCAACGCCCGCAAAGGAGAGCGCGGAAGACGTACCGCCTCAGCAAGGACTGGCAGGTCGACGAGGCGATGACCTACCGGACGATGTCCGGCAACAACTTCAGCTGTTGCGTTCGGACGCTGCGGCGCAGGGACGACCGGGGACGCTGGCAGGAGCGGTCACCGGCGTTCGCGGCCGGGCTGACCGCACACGTATGGACATGGTCAAAATGGTCCAAGCGTCCGGCCGTTCAGTCAACGTTGGACACCGCCCGTCCACGGGCCAAGATGTAAACACAACGCCGAGCGCCGTCCACTTCGCCTCGCGCGAAGCCGATGGCGCGGTGGCCTTGCTGGAAGGCCCCTTGAAAGGCCCCGCGCACGGCCAGTCGCCAGCGCAAGGCGAGGTCGGCGTCTTGATCGCGAAGGGCCTTGTTGTCGGCGGGGACTTCGAGGGCGAGGCGGTCCGCCTTGGGAATCGTGACCATGGGCCCATCCGGGCCGATCTCGATCAGACGCGGGTACGACCAGGCTTCTTCAAATGGGACCGGCTCGGGAGGGTCGCCCGATGTCGGCCATTCCACGATCAGGCGATCCGTGGGAGTGCCCGCGTTGAGGGCGTCGGTCCTGGGACCGTACATGTCCTCCACGTATCGGACGCCGCGGGCGCCGATCTTGTCGAGGTTGAATCGGGCGTTGCCGGCCTGGAGGGGGTCGAACGCCCAGACGACCCAATCCAGGCCGTCAGCCTTGGCGAAGGCCCGTTGCGCTTGCTTCATCCGACCGCCCAGGCCCAGGTCCTGATGACCGGGGACCACGCCCAGGAGTTGGGAATAGAGACAGAGGCGGCCTTCGAGCCGGCCCAAAAACGCGAAGTTCATCGCCAGTGCCCGACCGTCGGCAAGGAAGGCGCCGAGTACGAGACCGCCGTGAAGCTGGGCCCCCACCATGGTCGCCACGGGCACGACGTAGCCGTCCTCGACGATCCCCCAGGCGAGGCGTTGGGCCTCCTGACAGGCCTTGTAGTCGGCCGGTGTCTCGGCGCGACGGATGGTGATCGCGTCCATCAGAGTCCCATGAAAAGAGAGGCGAGCAAGGCGGCCCGCTCGGGCAACGAATCGATCAGGACATGTTCGTGTGAAGCGTGCGCGCCGGAGCCAAGGGCCCCGAGTCCGTCGATGGTGGGGCGACCCAACGCGGCGGTGAAGTTGCCGTCGCTGGCGCCTCCGGTGGGGCCCTCGGTCAGGTCCAGACCCAACTCTTGGCCGATTGCTCGGACCCGTTCGTAGAGACCAACGACGGCCGGCGACCGCTCCATCGGCGGGCGATTGAAACGACCGACAACCGTGAGCCTCGCCCCGGGCAAGACCGGCCTGAGTTCGCTGAAGGCCGCTTCGACACGCTCGGCCTCGCCGGTTGAACTCACTCGGCAATCCACGCGCGCCTCGGCGCAGGCGGGCACGACGTTGGTAGTCGTGCCGCCCGAGACGACACCCACGTTCAAGGTCGTGCCGCTCGCCGGGTCGGCGATCGCTTGAATGTTCAAGATTTGATGGGCAAGCTCGACGATCGCGTTGGTCCCCTTCTCGGGTTCGACGCCCGCGTGGGCGGCCTTGCCTGCGATCGTCAGCGTGAAGTTGCCGACCCCTTTGCGGGCGGTCTTGAGCCGGCCGCCGGGCAGGGGGGCCTCCATCACCAAAACCTGGGCGGCCTCGCGCGCCTCCGCTTCGATCAAGGCGCGCGACGTCGGGCTGCCGATCTCCTCATCGGACGTGAGCAGGGCGACGATCGGTCGAGGCGGGCGGAGTCCGAGCGAGCGGAGCGCCGCGGCGGCGTATTCAAGCAGAACGAGGCTGGCCTTCATGTCGAACGTGCCGGGGCCGAACGCTCGACCATCGTCGATCCGAAAAGGCATCGTCGCCAGCGTGCCGATCGGCCAGACGGTGTCGAAGTGGCAGAGGACCAACGTGGGGGCCGCGTCCGGTTCGGGACCGCCGAAGTCGAAGCGGACGCGGAGGTGGTCGCCCCCCTTGGCGTTGGCCAACAAGTCCACTCTCGCCCCGTGGGCCCGCATTCGGGCCGCGAGGACGTGGGCCAGGCCGTCGAGCGCGGCCTTGTCCTGGCTGGGGGACTCGAATTCGACCACGGTCGCCAGGGCGGCGAGCATGTCTTCGCGACGGGCCTTCAGTCCGTCGCGCAGCCGGGTCACGAATGACGTCCAATCGCTCAAGGGCGGACCTCCAAGGAGCGGAGGGTCTGACGGTCGATCACTTCGAGCAAGGGTTCGTGGCCGATGCCGACTTCCGTGGGGACGGGCACGGCGCCCCGGTGCGCGAGGACGGGCGGCCGCACGATGTCCTCCCGATAGTACTTGTCGGAACCGGAAACGTCGCCGGGCAGGGTGAAACCGGGGAGGGCGGCGATCGCCACGTTGGCCGCGCGGCCGATGCCGAACTCGTGCATTCCGCCGCACCAGACCGGCACGCCAAACGCGACGCAGACATCATGAACGCGCTTGGCCTCAAGGAGACCGCCGACCCGACTGACTTTGATGTTGATCACCCGGCAGGCGCCGATCTCGATCGCCTTGCGCGCGTCGTCGGCGGAGTGGATGCTCTCGTCGAGGCAGACCGGGGTCTTCAGGCGTTTTTGCAAGGTGGCGTGGTCGATGATGTCGTCGTGGGCCAGGGGCTGTTCGATCAGGAGCAGGTCGAACCGATCGAGTTCCTTCAGGGCCTTCCAGTCGTCAAGCGAGTAGGCCGAGTTGGCGTCGACCTGAAGGGGGACCTTCGGGAACCGCGCGCGCACGGCCGCGACAAGGTCCACATCATGACCGGGCGCGATCTTGAGTTTGACCCGTCGATAGCCCTCGGCGAGATGGCGTTCGACCTGGTCGAGCGTCGCGCCCATGTCGTCCTCGATCCCGAGACTGACGCCGGAAAGGACCTCGGCGCGCGTGGCGCCCAGGAGTGAGGCCAGGGGCCGACGGTCGCGGTGGGCCAGGGCGTCCCAGCAGGCCATTTCCAACCCGGCCTTGGCGAAGTTGTTGCCTTTCACGAGGCGATACAAACGGACCAGATCATCGATCGTGGACCATTCGCGACGGAGCGTGAGCGGGACGAGAAAGTCCTTCAGGATGTGCCAGCAGGTCTCGTAAGTCTCGGGGCAGTAATAAGGGTCGGCCGGGCTGGCGCACTCGCCCCAACCCACGAACGAACGGCCCGCCTCGCTCACCTCCACGCGCACGAGGACGTGCGTGAGATGGTCCTTCACGCTGGAACTCGTCCGGAAAGGGCGGACCAAGGGCAGTTTGACAAGTCGCAAGTCCACCCGATCGATGCGCATGACGGTCCCCACGTCTCCAACCAAGGTCAACAGCATACGCGAAGACCCCGCGACGTTCGACCCATCGTCGGACGGCCCGTCATGTTGCCCGGCCCTTGACATCCGGGGGGGAGGGCCAACTATCCTGACCCGCTAGGACGAACCCTGAAATCGCTCGAAGAACGAGAGCACACACATGGCCCAATCCGTGAAAAAGGTCGGGGTCTTGACGGCGGGCGGCCTGGCCCCTTGCCTGAGCGCCGCGATCGGCTACCTCATCGAGGAATACGCGCGCAAGGCCCCCGAAGTGGAGGTCATTTGTTACGTCAACGGTTACATGGGACTTCTCCAAGGCAAGTCCCTTCAGGTCACGCCGGCGGTGCGTGAGCGGGCCCGCGTGCTCGTGGAGTTCGGCGGCAGCCCGATCGGCAACAGCCGCGTCAAGCTCGCCAACGCCAAAGACTGCGTGAAGCGCGGCCTGGTGAAGGAGGGACAAGACCCGCGTCAGGTGGCCGCCGACCAACTCGTCAAGGACGGCGTGGACGTCTTGCACACGATCGGGGGCGACGACACGAACACGGCCGCGGCCGACCTCGCGGCCTTCCTCAAGTCGAACGGATACACGCTCACGGTCGTCGGCTTGCCCAAAACGGTGGACAACGACGTCTACCCGATCCGTCAAAGCCTGGGGGCCTGGACGGCCGCCGAAGAAGGGGCCCGCTACTTCGCCAACGTGGTCAGCGAGCACAGCGCCAATCCGCGGATGCTGATCGTCCACGAGGTGATGGGTCGGAACTGCGGCTGGCTCACCGCAGCGACCGCGCAAGCGTATGAAAAAATGCTCGACGGCTTGACCTTCCTGCCTGAGCTCGGCCTCTCACGAGAGCGTCGCGAGGTGCATGGTCTCTTCATCCCGGAGATGGACTTCGACGTGAAGGCCGAGGCCGGGCGCCTGCGCTCGGTGATGGACCGGATCGACGCGGTGAACCTGTTCGTCTCGGAAGGGGCCTGCGCGGGTCGGATCGTGGCCGAGATGGAGGCGAGGGGCGAGGAAGTGCCGCGCGACGCGTTTGGCCATCCGCGTTTGGACAAGATCAACGTGGGGGCCTGGTTCGGGGCGCAATTCGCCGAGATGCTGGGAGCGGAGAAGACGTTGATCCAGAAGAGCGGTTACTACAGCCGAGCGGCGGCGGCGAACGAGGCCGACCGCGACCTGATCCACCGCTGCGCGGTCGAAGCGGTGCGCAGCGCCCTGGAGCGGCAAGGGGGCGTGGCGGGGGAGGACGAAGACCAAGGGAACGCGCTCCGCGTGATCGAGTTCGAGCGGATCAAAGGCGGCAAGCCGTTCGACATCGACACACCCTGGTTCGAGAAGTTGCTGGCCCACATCGGTCAATCGAAGGGCGCGAAGGTCGAAGTGGCCCACTGAGCGGACAGGGGTGGGTTGAAGGCGTGACTCGCGACGGATCGGACTTCGGGCCTCCGAGGACCGGCATCGCGGGAGAAGGCCCGAAACCCGCTTAACCGGCTCGAGGGGATCGAGTGGCCGAGACCGCGATCGGCCGCGAAATTCGGATATGGCAAAAATCTTTCAGATTTTGGCCACTGGGGACTTGCCAACCACGGATGTCTGGATAACATTCAGAATAGAGTCGGCGATCATGATCGGCCGCGACCCAAGGTCCTGAAGGCCCTCTTCCTCGGCGACAAGGGTCATCATCAACCGGCCGCGCGGGCCGAGCAACTTGTCCCCGTGATGGCCAATCGGGGGATCGACATCACCTACACGGAGGACGTCGCGACCGCTTTGCGGCCCGACGCCCTTTCCCAGTACGACGCCCTCATCGTGTACGCCAATATCGACACGATCGCCCACGCGAACGCGCAGGCCTTGCTCGACTACGTGGAAAAGGGTGGCGGTTTCGTGCCCCTTCACTGCGCCTCGTTCTGCTTTCGGAACTCGGACGCGGTCGTCGCCCTCATGGGTGCCCAGTTCCTCAGACACGGCACGGGCGAATTCGAGACGAAGGTCGTCTCCGGTGGTCATCCAATTATGAAGGGCTTGATCCCTTTCAAGACCTTTGATGAAACCTACGTCCATACGAAGCACAACGAGAAGGACCGAGTCGTGCTCCAGGTCCGCCCCGACGCCGAAGGTGACGAGCCCTGGACCTGGGTCCGAACGCACGGCAAGGGACGGGTCTTCTACACCGCTTATGGGCACGACAATCGGACTTTCGGCCATCCCGGCTTTCACGACCTCGTTGAGCGCGGGATTCGCTGGGCCGCGAACAAGGGGGAAGTGTACGACGGCCGCCCACACGTTCCGTCGGGCCTCAAGCCATTCGCCTATGAACCGCCGAAGGCACCAATCCCCTTGTACGTGCAAGGACAGCGCTGGGGCATGCAAGGCTCGCCGATCAACCGGATGCAGCTTCCGCTCGAACCGGCCGAGTCGCGGAAACACATGGCCTTACCCAAGGGGTTCGAGGCGCGACTCTTCGCGGCCGAACCAGAGATTTACAAGCCGATCACGATGAACTGGGACCATCGCGGGCGCCTCTGGATCGCCGAGACGCTCGACTATCCCAACGAGATGCAGCGCCCCGGCGAGGGCCGCGACCGCCTCCTCATCTGCGAGGACACCAACGGCGACGGCCAAGCCGACAAGTACACGGTCTTCGCCGACACGCTGAGCATCCCTACGAGCTTGACCTTCGCGCGGGGTGGAGTGGTCGTCAGTCAGGCCCCTGACATGCTCTTCCTCAAGGATACAGACGGCGACGACAAGGCCGACGTCCGCGAGGTCCTCTTCAGCGGCTGGGGCACTCGCGATACCCACGCCGGACCGAGCAACCTCCGTTACGGCTTCGACAACTGGATCTACGGCATGGTCGGCTACTCGGGGTTCGACGGCACCGTCGGCGGCGAGCGGCACAGATTCGGCCAGGGCTTCTTCCGGTTCCGTGCCGATGGCTCGAGGCTCGAATTCCTGCGCAGTACGAGCAACAACTCATGGGGCACAGGTTTCAGCGAAGACGGACTGCTTTTCGGCTCGACCGCGAACGGATGTCCCAGCGTGTACCTGCCGATCCCCAATCGCTATTACGAGAAGGTGCGCGGAGGTTCGGCCACGGTCCTGGCCAACATCGCCGACTCGTGGAAGATGTTCCCGGCGACGGAGAACGTGCGGCAAGTGGACTGGTTCGGCGGCTTCACGGCCGCGGCCGGTCACGCTCTCTACACGGCCCGCACTTATCCCAAGAACTACTGGAACAGCACCGCGTTCGTGGCCGAGCCGACGGGGCACCTCGTCGCCGCGTTCAGCCTCCACCGAAGTGGGACCGACATCTCGTCCCACAATAGCTGGAACCTACTGGCCAGCGATGACGAATGGACCAGCCCGATCATGGCCGAAGTGGGGCCCGATGGACACGTATGGGTCATCGACTGGTACAGCTTCATCGTCCAGCACAACCCCACACCACAAGGCTTTCAAACGGGCAAAGGCGCCGCATACGAGACCCCCCTACGCGACAAGACCCACGGCCGCGTCTATCGGATCCTCCACAAGGAAGGAAAGGAATCGCCCGACCCGAAACTCGACCCCAACAAGCCCGAGACGCTGATCGCCGGTCTGCAAAGTCCTAACATGTTCTGGCGCATGCACGCCCAACGCCTGCTGGTGGAACGCGGCAAGACTGATGTGGTCCCGAACCTCATTCCCCTTGTAAACGATCTCAAGTTGGACGCCCTTGGCCTGAACGCACCGGCAATCCACGCCCTCTGGGCCCTGCGGGGACTCGGGGCCCTGGGACCCCAGAAGGCCGACGACTCAGCGCTGATGGCGGCGAGCGAAGCGGTGAAACACCCTTCAGCCGGCGTCCGACGCAATGCACTCCTGGCCCTGGGCGCCGACAGCGTGAACGAAGCCCGCCAGGCCCTCTTAGACAAGGACCCCCATGTCCGCCTGGCCGCCCTGCTGGTCATCGCCGACGGTGGACCGCCCGCAGGGGGCCTGAACCGGACGGGGCGCGACCTAGTGGCTTTCCTCCAGGACGGTGGCGCGAACGGCGACCGCTGGTTGATCGACGCGGCCACAATGGCCGCCGCAAATTACTCGGAGTTGTTCCTCACGGCCCTCAACATGGAAAAGGGACGCGCGAACGGGCCGGTTAACGAAACCTTGCTCAGCGTCACCGCTCGCGTGGCGGAACACCATGCGCGTGGCGCGGACACGAACTCGATCGCTTCGATCTTGCTGGACCTCGCCCACGCTCCGGGCCGCTTGGCCGACGTCGCGGTGGCCGGACTAGCGAAAGGTTGGCCCAAGGACCGGCCCGCGCCCACCAATCAACACATGGACGAGGCATTGAAAGAACTCTTCACCAAGGTGTCTCCCGGTGCCAAGGCAGACGTGATCACGCTGGCCACCCGCCTGGGCAGCAAGGGATTCGAAAAGGCGACGGCCGAAGCGGTCGCTGCTCTGCTCGTCACGGCACGGGACGAGAAGGCCCCCGATGACGCCCGCACCACGGCCGCCACGCAAGTCATTGAGCTTCGTCCCGGGGACGCCTCGGCTGCCGTCGAGTTGCTCAAACTCATCACGCCCCGGTCGTCACCGGCCTTTTCTGGCGGCATGCTCAAGGCCATCGCCACGAGTGAGGCGAAGGAAGTCGGCGCGAGGGTCGTCGAAGGACTCGACGCCCTAACTCCCGCCGCGCGATCCGAAGCGCTTAAGGCCCTCATCGCCCGCTCGGATTGGACCTCGGCCTTGCTCCAAGGGATCGAAGGGGGCCGCGTCGCGCTCGCGCAACTGGCCCTCGATCAAAAGCAGGCCCTCGCCAATCACCCCGATCGCGCCATCGCCGCGACCGCCCGAAAACTGCTCGCCTCAGCCGGCGGCGGTCTTCCCGACCCCGATCGTCAGAAGGTCATCGAGGAGCTTGCGCCGATCGTCCTCAAGGGGGGCGACGCCGCGAAAGGAAAACTCGTTTATACAAATCAATGCGCCAAGTGTCACATCCACTCAGGCGTTGGCGGCAAGGTCGGCCCCGACCTGACCGGCATGGCGGCGCACCCGCGCGAGGAATTGCTTGTTCACTTGCTTGACCCGAGTCGGAGCGTCGAAGGGAACTTCGTCGCCTATACGGTGGCCACCACGGACGGACGGGTCTTGAACGGTCTGCTCGCCTCCGAGACAAAGACCGCGATCGACCTGCTCGACGCGGAAGGGAAAACTGTCACCATTCCCCGCGATGAGATTGAGGAACTGACCGCCTCGAAGAAATCGCTGATGCCCGAAGGCTTCGAAAAGCAAGTCGGCGCGGAAGACATCCGCGACTTGCTCGCTTTTCTCACTCAGCGCGGCAAGTTCCTGCCCCTAGACCTGCGCAAGGTGGCCACCGTCGTTTCCACCAAGGGGATGTTCAACTCGGAAGACGCCTCGGTGGAACGCCTGATCTTCCGGGATTGGTCCCCCAAGGAATTCGCGGGCGTGCCGTTCGTCTTGGTAGATCCCCAGGGGGACCGCGTGCCCAACGTGGTGATGCTGAACGGTCGGAACGGCTCGATCCCGCCCAAGATGCCCCGTCAGGTGAGCTTGCCCGTGAACGCGGCGGTCAAGTCCATCCACTTTCTCAGCGGAGTGAGTGGATGGGGCCATCCGGCCAGTGAGGAAGGCACCACCTCCATGATCGTCCGCTTGAACTACGGCGACGGCCAAACCGAGGACGTCCCGTTGAAAAACGGCGTCCACTTCGCCGACTACATCCGACGCGTGGACGTGCCGGGTTCGACCTTCGCCTTTTCCCTGCGCGGGCAGCAGTTGCGATATCTAAGCGTGCAGCCCAAGCGGACCGAGTCGATCACCAGCATCGACCTGATCAAAGGGGCCGACGCGACTGCGCCGGTGGTCATGGCGATGACCGTCGAATTGCCGGAGTGAGTGTGACGTTCAGCCACACTCAAAGCAGGAGCGAGTCGAGCCTCGAAAGGGCGATCGGCTCACGACTCGCGAATGGCTCGGCATGGGGCACGCCCGCCAGGTTGCCCCAGAATCGGGTCCGTGCCGCCACCGCTTCGATCACCCCGGGACGATCGCGCGGCTGGTTGTCCACGAGTTGTGATCGGTAGCAGTTGAGGGCGGCCTCCTTGGTCGCGAAGGTGTCGGAGATATCGAGGAGGAAACTCGGCCGCTCCACGATCCGCAAATGCACACTGAAGTAGTAGAGGACCCGGGTCGGATGGAAGGGCAGGCCCGCCAGGTCGGACTTGGAGAGCTTGGACCAGAAGCGGGCGTCTTCCACCAGCTTCGAGGCGGCGGTGTGGTCGGGGTGGGCGTCTTCGCTGAAGGGGGCGAAGAGGAGTCGCGGCCGAGTCGCGCGGAAGACCTCGGCGAGGGCGCGGCGGTGGGCCAGCGTCGGCTCGAGGTCCCGATTGGGGAGACCCAAATTCTTGCGCCACGGGCCACCTAAGACCTCGTTGGCGGCGGCCGTCTCGCGGGCCCGCGTCACCAGGGAACCCAGGGGCGTCGGTTCGCCACTGGTAAGGTCGACGATGCCGACCTTCCAACCACCCGCCAGCATACGAACGATCGTACCGCCCATCCCGAGTTCGGCGTCATCAGGGTGCGGGGCGACGACCAAGGCGTCGAGCATGGCGTGGATCAGCCGTTCGGCTCGTTACACTTCTTGCACCGCGTCACATGCTTGCGGACCTGCCCCCCGCAGCGCTTGCAGCGGGAATGCTTGCTTTGCCTGACCTTCTTCTTGCGGGGACGAAACGCCATAACGCACCTCCTGATTACATGGCCCGGCCCAAGTGCCAGGACGAAAGGTCAACATCCTACCATGAGGCGAGCGCAGGCCGCCAGGCCAGCTCAACCCGTACAGGCCTTTCGGTCAGCCTCAGGCCTCTCCCACGAGCCAGAGCGGACAATCTCTGCGGACGGCCTCGTTCGAGGCCAAGGCCAATCGGGCATACGTCGCGACGGCCGGTTCGTCGGTTTCTCGCGCGAACTCGAGGACCTTACTTAAGCCTTCGTCGTCGAGCGGTAAGAACCACTCATCGGCCAGGTTGGCCAGTTCACGTCGCAGACCGGGAAGGCTGGCGCAACGCAGGGTTTGCCCCGTGGAGAGCTTAAAACTGATCGCTCGCACATGGGCCGGTAGGAAGACCCCACGACCTTCTTCTCCCAGGGCCAGGATGTTTGCAACTTCGTCGCGTCCCAAAGTGGAGATCGCGCGTTTTTGGAACTTCGCCCAGTCCTCCGCATCGTTAAGGTCGCCGAAGCGACTTGTGCCCGCACTCTCCCATTCGCCCTCGGCGCCGAACGCCCGATCGAGCACTCCCACAACTTCCTGAGCGAACGCTTCGGAAAAGGTCGCTCGCGCGCCGCCCACCGTGACTGACACGTTCATGGCTGCCCCCTCATGGGACGCGAGGTACGAGTCGGGTCGAGGATGTAATGGATGTGTGTCGGCCGGCTGGCCCAATTGAACTGGACGTGGACTGGAAAGCGGGGCCCGGCGCACGTATCCTGCTCAGGCCGAATGCGCAATCCGGAGAGCCAGTCTGTTCAGGCTGGTCCCGGCTGTCAAGGGGCTGGCCGGGGCGATTCCTTGTATGAATGTGCGATCATGGGTTGCCTTCTTCATCATCGCGATCTTGCAGGCTGGAAACGGTGCCGCGTTCGATGACACACCTCTGGGTTTCGCGCCGAATGGTCGTCAAACAGAAGCCCGAGCCGAAGCGCTCGCGTTGGCCGCGCCCAATCCGGCAAGTCCGGCCTCTATACTGCGGGCCACTTCCACGGGAGTCACAAGCATGACCGCCACCGCCGAACGCACGCTCCAGGCTGAACTGCACGATCTCGTCACACCACTTCTGGCCCGCTGGAAAGTCCCTGCCGTCACCGTCGGCGTCTACGACGGCGGCGAAGTCCGCACCGCCGCATTCGGCGAAGCCAACCGCGAAGCCCACTGGCCCGCCACCCCGGACACCCTCTTCCAGATCGGCTCCATCTCGAAGGTCTTCACCGCCACCGCCGTCATGCAGCTCATCGACGGCTGGCGCATCGACCTCGATGCGCCCGTCGTCC